>CAYQWL010000068.1:0-20757 GCA_964421195.1 uncultured bacterium
CGCTTACGGCGCGTAATCCTCTTATTATAACAGGCTTTTGATATTTAGTAACGAAGTTGGCAAGTAAACCGTCAAAATTAACTACTTCTATGTTCGAAGCGTTTAAATTTTTTTCTTTTGAGTAATGCACGATACCCTGTGTTATCATATCGAGCCGTTCATCTAAAGAAAATAAAAAATTTTTTTTTGAATTAATAGCGAGTGCAAGTATGACTTTATCAAAAAGTGCCGCCGCTCTAAAAGTTATATTTAAATGACCATAAGTGACCGGATCATAAGATCCAGGATATATAGCCGTAGTCATCGAAGGTCACTCCTTTTATATGAGTTATTTTCTGTTTCAGTTTTATCATTAATTGATTCCCGTTTATTTTTTATATTTTCTTTATTTTTCTTATCGTCGCTATCTGTGTTATCTGTATTATTTTCTATTTCAGCTTTTTGATCTTCAATGCGGATATGATAGAAAGTAAGCGTTGAGTTTCCATATCTTCTACTATCGCAGATTTTAATTTTATGAAAACAATCTGGCGGTTTTACTTTTTCAAAATGTTTTAAAATAATGAACCCGCCGTAGATCAATAAATTTCTTTCTTCGATAATTTCAAAAACACGATTATCAATTTCGTCGAAAAAAGGCGGGTCTAAAAATATAAAATGAAATCTGCCTTTAATTTTTTCAATAGCGTTTCTGCATTCCGTCACTATAATTCTTGCCTGATCGTTAAAACCGGTTAGTTCGAGATTTTTTGAAATAATTTTAGCTGCTTCACGTGATGAATCAACGAAAGTGCAATGCACCGCGCCTCTTGAAATAGCTTCGATGCCCACCGAGCCGGTTCCGGCATAAAGATCTAAAAATTCAGAATCAGTTATTGAATCGAATAAAATATTAAAAAGCGCGCTTTTAGCCATATCAGTAATCGGCCTGATATCTCCGCCTTTAAATTCTATTAACTTCTTGCCTTTTTTTTTTCCTGAAATAACCCTCATATAATCACTTCAATCGTTTAATGTTTTTGTCAGTTCATTAAATAATAAATTAAATAATATTGCAGTCATTAATTTTTTAAATGCTGTTAAATACTGTTTAATTTTTTAAGTACTGATATCGACTGATACTGTTTAAATAATTATCGATACCGGTATTATGTTTCTTTAATATTATACTTTTCCTTATATATTAATTATAACACAAAAGTCGTTATAAATAGAAGTATTATTTATTTGAATAAAATAACTGCCGTTTAACAGGGGCGTTATTTATCGTATTTTAATAGAATTTCAGAAGCCTGGCGATTGTAAACGGAATCTGGCGGCGTATTTTTTATTACCAATTGCGCATATTTGCGTCCTTCTTCTTTTCTTCCCAATTTAAAATTAGTTAAAGATATTTTTAAAGGTATCTGCGGCATGGTATTTATACATTCAAATGCTTTTATATAAAAATCAAGAGCTTTTTCAAGAGCGCCGGAGTTTAAATATATTTCAGCTATCTGATAATAAGCGCGTGATTTTTCATTTAAATAAGATTCAGGCGTAAAATTAAAAATATTACGCCTTTGATTTTCTTCTATAACTTTTTTCACGGGGTTTTTAACGGTAATATTGTAATATTCGAAGGCTTTTTCAAATTCATTTTTTTTAGAATATAAATCGCCGAGATTATTTGCGGCGGTTAAAAAATAAGGGTTCATTTTTAATGCTTTTTTATAATAATATTCGGCGCGATCGTATAATTTTTTATGAAAATAAACGATTCCAATATTATTGAGTGAATCCGACGATTTTGGATCGCAGCCGAGCGCGTCTTCAAAATGAACGGCGGCGGCGTCATATTCTTTTTTTCTGATAGCTATAAAGCCGAGATTATTATAAATTCCTTTATCGGTCGTATATTTTTTAGATTTCATTAAAAAATCATGGCCGGCTTCAAGCAACTCGTTATTTTCGGAAAGTTCAGGCCGTGATATCATGCCGATAAATGCCGTTCCGAGCAAATAAAGCGCGTCGCCCTGCGCTGGATTCATGGAAACCGCCTGTTTTAAATATGGGACTGCCGCGCCAAAATCATGTTCTTTAAGATAATTCTGGCCGGTAACGGTAAGGCAATCCGCGATAAAAGGCAATATAACCGTAAAAATCATTAATATAAAAATAAAAACTATAAAAGCCGTCTTCAGGGAATATAAATGAACAAAATTATCTTTTAGCTCGATGAAATTTTTATTATCGTTTGAAATAGCGGCTATAATGCCTGATAGCATAAAAATCAACATTGCGTTAGGCGGAACGTGAAATGGAAAATCGGCGAATGCACCTGTCAGAAGAGCGCCAAGCGAGCATAACGAAGCGAAGCATAGAAATTTAAGGTCGTTATTATCGGCTGAATTATCTGCCATCCGTGAAGCGACGAATTTTATGCCCGTTTTATAGACTATAAAAAAAAAGTAAAGCATAGCCGCGAGACCCGCCGTTCCGCTTTCAGCGAGCGTTTGCAGATAGTCGTTATGCGCTTCCTTTGCGTTTCCCGCCAGTTCATCAAAACTATCCGGTGTATTCGTTCGTTTTATAAATTCTTTTTGATGTTCGAGATATTTAATTTTAAACGTGCCCGGACCAAGCCCAAGAACAGGTTTCATCAGGTACATATCGAGCGTTATCCGCCATATAAAAAGCCTTTGCGCCACGTTTTTTTCCGCGAGCGAAAAACCGGCCTTCATACGGTTTAAAAAGCCGCCTTCGGCAAATCTGTTCTGGCTGATCGGATTATAATAGCTAAATACGGCCGCCGCTATAAAAAATATTAAAAGCAGCGCCGCGCTTCTTAAAATGAATTTTTTAGAAAACGCCGCGCGGCATAAAATTAAATAAGCAGCGATTGTAATTATACATGAACTCAAAGAAGCTATAACGGCCGTTCGTGAATAAGATATAACGATAGATATTATTATAAAAAAAAGTAAAATTCCGAATATAGTTTTTTCGTATTTAGATGATTTAAAGCGAAATGTTCCGTAAACGGCGATAGGCGCCATGGCGCTCAAATAAAGCGCGTACCAGTTTACGTTGCCTATGGTAGAAAACAGATCCATTCTGCCTTCAGGTTTTTGCCAGAATGAAAAATCTATTTGCATATATTGTAATATTCCATAAAAAACGGCCGGTATGGCTATATATAGCAACGCGTTTATAAGACTGTTTATATTGGAGCGGCTGAAGTAATTAAAAGTAAATAAAAATATTAAAAAATAAGACAGGTATTCGCTGAGTCTAAGAATACTTGTGAGCGGGCTGACGGAAGCGAATGTCGAAAAAAAGACCGACAGGAAATAACAAAAAACAGCGAAATTAAGAGGATGGCTTTTCAGTTTAAAACCGCCTGAAATTATATGATGCGCCGCGATAACAAAAGCTGAAAATCTTAGCAGAAAAGATTTAGGTACAATAAAAGCCGTCGTCGTAATCGTCGAAAAAGTTAAAATAGTAAGCGCGGCGGTTAAAATTATCAGAATTCCGCCGGCGCTTTCAAAATTATAAATAGAAAGAAAATTATTGATATAGCCGTTTTTATTATTTAATTTATCGTTTTTTTTTATCATTCGTCAGTGTGCGCTCGCTTTGTTACTTTTATATAAATTTAATTAAAAATGTTAATTATGCAGGTTATATTTTAAAAGGTCCGATGATATTTTTTGTTTTTCCGTTTCAGGCGTTTCATTTTCTTTATTGACTAAATAAACGGTAAGGAAAATTATTAATTCGTCTCGTGTTTTAGTATTTGATTTTTTCTGAAAAAGTTTTCCGACGATAGGAAGTTTATTAAAAAACATTAATTTATTTTCACTGCCGTTTTCTTTTTGTTTAATGAAACCGCCCATTACGATGGTTTCGCCGTCTTTTAATCTAAGCTTTGTCTGCGTGCTGCGGCCGGTCGTTATAAAATGCGCGCCAACGTTAAGATCGCCGACATTAGGAGCGTCGTTATCGGTTATTTTTATATCGAGCGATATTTCACCGTCGTTATGTATATAGGGTTTTACGCTCAATTCAACGCCTACGTTAACGCTGGTCCATGTTTCTTCAGACGTATAACCGACGATTTTACCGCCTTCGTATTGCGGATTTTGTTTAACGTCTTTAACCGGTATGGTCCGGCCGCTCTGAATCGTAGCCTGTTCGTTATGCACCACGCGCGTTATCGGCGAAGCTATAACTTTCGCGCCCTCGTCGCTTTCGAGCATATCGATCGTAGCGTCAAGTTTGGTGAGCGATATTTTTCCAAGATTTTTTACGTTGAGAGTAAAAGGCGCATCTTTATCGAGTTTGGAATCGTTGTCGAGATTGTGCAGATTCAGGCCGAGCGTTTTTTTAGCGGCTTTATTAACGTCAATTAATTTAACCGCGATAGTTACCTGCTGTTCTTTGATATCATTTTTTGAAATTACCGAAGTTAAAAGTTTTATCTTTTCCGGAACGTCGAACATGGATATAATATTTTTATCGTCGTCATAAGCGATATTGTCTTTATTAATATTATCCGCAATTATTTTCGCGGAAAAAACTTTATTTAATAATTCGGACGGTTTCGAGTTAATGACCTTAAAAACATGATATTCTTTTTTAGAATATTTATTGTTTTTTTGCGCTTCTTCGGATGTCATAATAATAAAGGTATTTTCATAATATGGAATCGAGACCAGATCGTTGGTTTTTAATATGAGATCAAATATTTCTTTAATAGTTAGTTCATCTTTAATATAAAAAGTTACTTTTTCCGATTTGACTTTATCGACTGACTTATCGAGTATAAGATTTTTTTCCATAAGTCTGGATAACACTTCGAGTCCATGGCCTATTTCCATATCTACAAGGTTCATCTGCGAATATACGCGATCTTCGGGCATAGCTACGTTCGGCATTATTTTAATGGTGTTGTCTATTTTTTCATATTTATATCCGTTTTTAATAATTATCTCATTTAACGCTTCGTCGAGCGTTTTATCGACGAGAGCCACTGATATTTTCTTTTTGACTCCATCTTCCGCCACTAAATTAAATCCGGATCCATGCAATATGGTTCTTAGAACGTCGAGGATATCCTGGTTATTAATTTCGACCGTAAAATTATTAAGTTGTTTTCTTCTTTTAGCCAGTTCATAAAGCGACGCCACATTATCGTATTCGGGATTTATTTCCATTACTTTTTCGAATTCGATAACGGCTTCACGGTATTTATTGAGTTTTAAATAACTTTTACCGAGGTAAAAATGCGCGGAAATATCCTGGGGCCACATATTGGTTATGGAAATAAAGGCGCGTATCGCTTCGTTATATTCGCCGTTTTGATAGAGACTGACTGCTTTGTCGATTTCTTTTTCCGATTTAAGATTATTTTTAGCCACATCGAGGGCTATTTTAATTTTATCGTTGGCCGGATCGATTTTAAGCGCCTTGAGATATTCATCCACCGCTTCATTCCATTTTCCAAGGCGGGTAAATGTTTTGCCCTGATTATAATGATATTCCACGAGAGTGTTCGAACCGCTTCTCAATTTTTCCGCGCTGGTTTTTCCGGCGGACGCCGCTTCAATTCTTTCGATAATCGCCGTTTTATCCACGTCGATTAATATCTGATTATTTTGCTTATAAACCGTAGTCGGTAACGGTTCGTTCAATACCACAATTATTCTTGCCGTTTCGGGCTTTGAATTCTGAAGATTCATGCCCCGGTATAATTTTACGGATTTATTCAATACAAGCTGAACTTTAGCCTGATTGATATATTTCGAATTCGGAATATCGAGTATTATCTGCGATGATGATTTCATTTCATGAAAACTAATCGGCATATCGGCTGAAATAACGACCTGGTCTTTATCAGGAAATTCCTGAACGGTAACGCTTTTTATTTGAGCGGTATTAGCGGCGAATGCAGGCGCAGCCGTAAGAAATGATAATATCGATAAAAAAACTATCAACAGAGCGGGCGCCGATATTTTTAAAAAGAACTTTTTAAAAGTTAAAATAGGCATGTTTATCCTCCATAAACTTCAAATATTTATTAAATTAATTTATTAATTTTATAAGGTTTATACGTTCAATTAGTAAAGCCATAATAAAACTATTTATGAGTCCATAGTTTTTATCGGTAAAAATCAATATATAATTAGAAGCTCTGAAGAAGAAAGTAAGAATTTATTATATTTTATGTTTTTTAACATATTTCAACATATTTCAATATATTTTTTTACGAATTTTATACATACTACATACTTTTTTTTATACATATTTATTTATTTTTTTAAAAATATGTCGATAGAAATAACGTAACCATATAAAAGTTTTATTATTTTATCAATCGTAATATACAGTCGCAGAATAAATTTACGTTAATTAATGGATCGTTTTTTATAATAAAAATTTATAATAACTGTAATAATATTAAAAAAGTGTAAAACGTAAAAATAAACTTTAAAACGGGGTGAATTAAATGAACAGTCGCAGCAATATTTATCTTAAAGAAGCGGTAGCAAGCATTCAAAAAGGTCATTTAAATATCGAATGCGCAGCGGAAAAATATGGTATTAAATCTGAAGTATTAAAAGAAGCCATAAAAAATTATTGTCTTCATGGCGATATTTCAGAAAAAAGCTCTTTTTTATCGTCATTGTTCAATAAAATTTCAGATACAGTATCTTTTAAAAATATATTTAATAAAATAGCGCCGACGTATGATTGTGAAAAAGAAATAGACAGGTTTAAATTTAAATTTACCTATGCGGCCGCTTCGTTTTTGCTTGTCGCGATCGGCGCTGCGGCTATAAGTTTAAGCGGTTATCTCACTCCTGGAGATTCGTCGGCGCGCGTTAATTTTGAAGAAAAACTCGGCCGGACTCTCGCTAATGTTTCAAGGCGTGATAGAACCGTGGATAAAGAAATTAAATATTTAAATAATTTTTATTCAAGAATAAACAGAATACTCGATGAAAATAATTCAAAAGATTCCAAAATGTTAAAAGAGGAAGTAAAAAAAAGATTAAATTATATTAATGCGATGCATGCCGATGAATATAAAAACAGTTATAGCGGCGCGGGCGAAGTAAAAAGAACTGAAAATTATTCGCGTTCCAATGAAATATATTCAAATCTTTATAAAGCGGCGAGCGAAAAAGGCGACGATAATTACATGGCAAAAGTATTAAAGCAAAGAGTGCAGGAAAATTATTTAATATCAGGTTCAAAATATTCTAAAAATTCCGGCTCCGCTTATAAAAGTGTTTCACGTTCCGCATCTGCTGAAACGGAAGAATTAAAGCCGATGGTTGAAAACGCCGGCGATTCAAAGATCGAAGAACGTGCCGGTAAATCGATTTCATTAAAGGCAATGCCGTCTTCAAGCGCGTCAGTCTTTAAGAAATATAAAAACGTTGATAAAACGGGAGCGACAGGACGAAAGCAAATATCAAAAGTCGCCAGAGAACAGAAAACTATAATCGAAGAATCATCTGAATTATCTTCGAAAGCGGCTATCGAGAAAATGCCTGCGCGGAATATAGATGAAGCCGTTGTAAAAAATATATCGAAAAAATCTTCATCCGTTCAGACCGAATCCGCCCGCAGTTATAAATATAACAAAAATGATCAGGTAAAATCTTATGACGGCCTTAAAGATAAACTTTATATCATTAATAAATATAAACATGAAACGTTAATTAAAAAATCCGTAGCTAAAAAAGAATTAAAATTCAAATATCCGGTTGCCGATATGATTTTTGTTCCAGATAAAGATAAATATAATGATTCTTTTAAAAAAATAGCCGTCAATAAAGATTACAGCGGCAAGTCCGTTATGATAACCGAGGATAGAGGTTGATGGCCGGGGCTATAATTATCCGTCGTAATGAAAAAATTAAATAATTCATTAATCATGAAAATTACTTTTTATAACTCGATGTATATTTAATATATATTTTTAAATAATTGAAATTTAAACGTTAATTTTAAACATAAAAAACGCGCGAAAAAACATTCGCGCGTTTTTTTATGTTTTTATGTTATGATTTTTACCGCCAGATTTTACTTGAATTATAAGTTTCATTATATTATAATTTATTAAAAATCGAATTTTATAAAATTAAGTAAGTTTGAATATTTTTATTAACACGAAATTATGATTTTTAATTTTTATAATTATGGAGATCGATATGAAAAATACATACGGGCTTACTCGTGCGCAAAAACGTATATGGTACGCTGAAATGACTTATCCCGGAACTTCTTTTGCAAGTCTCGCCAATGTGGTCAGGTATAAAAAGCGGCTTGATTTAAAGCTGTTGACCGAAGCCGTAAATCTGACGGTTAAAAACAACGACGGCCTTCGGCTCAGGCTTACCCGCGCTAATGATGGCGAAAACGACGTTCAGAGAATCGCTTCTTTCGAGCCGTTCGATATCGCCGTATGGGACCATTCCACGCCTGAAAAACTCGCCGGGCTTGAAGAACGATTGAAATGTGAGGCGGGAAAGCCTTTTCAAATTTATGATTCGCCGTTATATGATTTCGCCTTTATCGATTTCGGCGCGGACGGTTCCGATTATTGTAATATTGGCGTTTATTTTAAAACTCATCATTTTATTTCTGACGGCTGGACGCTGGCTCTTATCTATAATCAGATAATCGAATATCATGAGCTTTTAGCCGCCGGCCGGGGCGGTGAAATTAAGGCCGCACCTTCTTATTTACAATATATAGAAGAAGAAAAGCATTATTTTAATTCAGAAAAATTTAAAGCTGATGAAAATTTCTGGCTCGATGAATATAAAGATCCGCTCGATGAATGCGCTATAAATTTTGACGTATTTCTTTCGGAATCTATAGCCGCAGGCCGCGCATTATTTATGGTGCCCGATGATTTACGCGAACAAATACATGAATTTAAAAATAAATATAATACAACGGTTTATAAAATTATACTTTCCGCGATGTACGCTTATATAGCGCTTGCGCGCAATGCTCATAATATAATGATATCAACGGTATCGCACGGCCGCACCGCGCCGTTTTATAAAACGGCGGGCATGTTTGTAAGCACGATGCCGTTAAGAATTAAAATAAATACGGACGGCGGTTTTTTAGAATTAGTTCGCGCGGCCGGAGAAAAACTCAATATGGTCATAAAAAATTATTCCGCCTATCCTTTCGACGAGCTTATCCAAAAAATGCGTGAAAGTAAAAATTCTAACGCGGATACGCTTCTTTCCGCGATATCGGTCATTGGCCATCCGGACGATAAAAACGAAGAAATTTTGTTTAGAAATATATATCAGCAATACGAACCGACGTCGCTGACGCTTCATATAAACGCCAATGGGCTTGACGCGCGCGGCCGTCTCGAATTAATGTTCGATTACCAGAAAGCCGTCTTTGGTTATGAAGAGATAAAATCATTGTTCAGTACTTTATGCTCGATATTACGCTCAGGTATGGCGGAGCCTCAAAAAGCGATTTCCGATTTAGAATTATTAAACGATGAAAGCCGTGATCTTATAATATATAAATTTAACGATACGGCTAAAAATTTTGAAGATAATAAAACGCTTTTTGACTTATTTAACGATTCATGTAAAAAATATCCCGATAATATCGCGCTCGTATATGACGGCGTTTCATTTACATATAGTGAACTTGCCCGTAGAGTAGATTTTCTGGCTCGCCGGTTAGCGGCGTCCGGCGCCGGGCCGGAAAAAATATGCGCGATATATTCTGAACGCAACCATTATTATTTAACGGCGATACTTGCCGTATTAAAAACGGGCGCGGCTTATATGCCTTTAGATTCTTCTTATCCGGCGGAACGCGTCGAATTTATGCTGAATGACGCCGGCGCCGGATTGTTATTAGTTTCAGGCGCGTTTAAAAATTTTATAAAATATGATGCGCCTGAGTTTATAATAGATGATGAAAGCATTTATGAAATTCATAATAATTTATTAATTGAAAAATTGACCGAAGACGGTTTAAATGATAAAAAAATTAAAAAATTATACAACTATAAATTAAACAAAAACAAAAATAAATTAAGTTTAAGCGAAGATAATTTTAATACAATATTAACCGGCGGTTTTGAATTTCAAAAATCGGCTCCCGGCGGCCTCGCTTATATCATTTATACATCGGGGTCAACGGGCAGGCCCAAGGGCGTTTTAATAGAACATCGTTCCGCCGTCAATATGATATCATGGAGCCGCGATCATTATAAAATTAGCGAAAGCGATAATTGCGCTGAATTTGCGTCTTTCGCGTTTGACGCGTCGGTAGTGCAAATTTTTTCGCCGCTTTCGCGTGGAGCGGCGCTTCATATATTAAAAGACGAATTGCGTTATTCGCCGCAGGCGGCCAATGAATATTTTGAAACTAATAATATCGTTTATATCGATCTTCCGACCCAATTTTGCGAACAATTCATCAAAACGGTAAACAATCATTCGTTAAGATATGTATCTACCGGTGGTGAAAAGCTCAAACTTTCGGGCGCGGCTTATAATTTCAGGTTGACCGATGAATACGGACCCACCGAATGTACGATAGTAAGCACTTTTTTCGACGTAACGCCTGGCTGTTCGCATAAAACGCCGATAGGACGGCCTATTGCTAATACCCGCGCTTATATACTCGACGAACGTAAGCGGCCGGTTCCATTATATATGTCGGGAGAGTTATATCTGGCGGGCGTGGGAGTCGCGCGCGGTTATCTTAACCGCCCTTCGCTTATGGCCGAAAAATTTATCGACGATCCTTTTCAGCCGGGTGAAAAAATGTATCGGACTGGCGATCTTGCCAGATATCTTTTTAACGGCGATATAGATTATCTTGGCCGCGCCGATTCACAGGTTAAAATAAGAGGATTTCGAGTCGAGCTTGAAGAAATTCAAAAAGAAATTGAAAAGATTGAAAGCGTAAAAAGCGCCGCCGTTATAAATACGGTTTCAGCGTCCGGAGAAGATTATTTATGCGCTTTTATAGTTTCCGCCGCTGAAAAATGTCCGGCCTCCGCTGTTATTATATCAGAAAATAATCCGGCTGCAAAGCGCGAAGCGCTGGCGCATATTAAAAAACGGCTCGCTGAAAGCCTGCCTGCGTATATGATTCCGTCGCGTTTTTATTTTATAGACGCTATTCCTCTTACTTCGAACGGCAAACTCGACAAAAAAAATCTTATAGCGAAAGCTGCCGCGGAATATAAAGCTTATGATGCTATGGATGCAAAAGCCGGCGCTGAAATTTGTGAAGGCTTTAAAGACGATGGGTTTCACGAGCCCTCGCCGGGCGTTGAATTTAAAATCGCCGAAATATGGTCGGAAATATTAAATATAAAGCGTATAAGCGCCGGGGACGATTTCTTTGAATTGGGCGGCCATTCGCTTAAAGCGGCCTCGCTTCAGGGCCGGTTTCAAAAAGTTTTTGGCGTGTCGCTTTCACTCAGGGAGATATTAAAAACATCGCTTTTATGTGAACAGGCGGAATTAATTATGAAAAAATCTGGCGGGCCGGCGGTTATTATCGAACGCGCCGCGCGCGACCGTGAATATTATCCATTATCGGCGGCGCAAAAAAGGCTTTATATAATCGAATCGATGGGCGGGGCTCGTAACGCATATAATATGACCACGGCTTTTATGTTCGAGGCCGGGTTGAACGTAAAAAAACTCGCTATAGCTTTTAATATGCTCGTTAAGCGGCATGAAGTATTACGCGCCCGTTTTTCAGCGGTAAATGGTTCGCCTGTAATGATAATAGAAGAAATGGTAAAGTATAAACGTAATTATATACAGGCTGAAGAAAGCGAGCTTCAATCGATAATCAGGGACTTCGCCGTTCCATTCGACATTAATAAAGCGCCGCTTTTTAAAATACTGCTTGTCGGGCTTTCTGACGGCAGGCATCTTTTTGTATTCGACGCGCACCATATTATAATCGACGGCGTTTCTATTGAAGCGTTAATGCTGGAATTGTGCGAATTATATGACGGACGTTCGCCCGAAACGCCGGTTTATGATTTTTGCGATTATACTTTATGGGAAGAAAAAAATATTGATAAAATGCGGACAAACGGACATGAAAAATATTGGCTTGAACGTTTTGCCGGCGAACTTCCCGTACTGGAATTTCCCGTTGACAGGCCTCGCAAGGCGCTGGCCGCATACGACGGCGCGCGGGTATTTTTTGAAAGTAAAAATCTTGCGGGCGTGGTTTCTAAATTATCGTCAATATGCACGGCCGGAGAATTTAACGTTCTTCTCGCCTTATTTTATATTACGCTTTATAAATTCAGCGGTCAGACTGATATAATAACCGGTATTCCGGCGGCCGGCAGGCGGATGCCGGAATTCGAGCGCACTGCCGGTATGTTCGTAAATACCATAGCGCTCAGAGCTAAATTAAACGATAATCAATCATTTAAAGAATTTGTCGCGGCCGTTAAAGACGATTTTACTGCCGCTATGGATAATTCAGATTTTCAATTCGATTCTCTCGTTGAGAAACTTGATGTAAGGCGGCAGGCGGGCCGCAACCCCTTATTCGACGTCATGTTCGCTTTTGAGCGCGGCGATGCGTCATCGCTTGAAGTTGAAAGCGGCAAAGTCAGGGGAAATCCTTTTACTTTCGATCCTGGTATATCAAAATTTGATTTTACGCTTTTTGCTTTATTATCCGAAGAGCAGTTTAAACTGTCGCTTGAATATAAAACTGCGATTTTTGAACGTGTTACCGCGGAAAGATTTTTAAACGCATTTGTTCAGCTGCTTGAAACCGCTGCCGCTTCGCCTGAAAAGTCAATTGGAGCGTTATGCGCAGTAAACGCCGCCGCCCGTGTTGAAATTCTTGAAAAATTCAATCCGCCCGGAGAAAATTTTGGTGAACAGAAACTTTTGATCGATTTATTCGAAGAAACAGCGGCGGCATTGCCCGACGCGGCGGCGCTTGTTTGCGGCGGGCGGGAGCTCAGTTATGCCAGGCTCGATTCAACCGCCGATAACTTCGCCAGGTTTTTAGCGTCTTCATGTAACGCAAAACCGGGAGTATTATTCGCTATTCTTGCGCGGCGTTCTATTGAAACGGTAACGGCTATTCTCGCGGTTTTAAAAACAGGAGCGGCTTATCTTCCGATCGATCCGTCATATCCGGCGGAGCGCATCGAATATATCCTCTCAGATAGCGGCGTAAAAACATTGCTCACGGAAACTGAATTTATTGAAAAATATAATACCGGCGTCAAAACTATTGATATCAATAATATTAATATGAACAGCGGCGATGCTGATACTACCGATACTAATAATATTAATACTGACAGTCGCGATATAAGCAACGCGTCTATAAATAATGCCATGACGAATAAAATCAAGAATGAGAGCGATTTAAAGCCTTTATTTTCCGTATCTGGTAATGCCTCTTATAATCGAAACGCCGGCGCTGACGATATAATATATGTTATTTATACTTCGGGTTCTACCGGCCGGCCGAAAGGCGTTCTCGTTAAAAATCGCGGCGCGTTCAACTATATATCCTGGTGTAAAAAAGTTTACGCTAACGGCGCGGCATGTGATTTTCCGCTTTATTCATCTATTTCTTTCGATCTTACCGTCACCTCGATATTCACGCCTTTAGTAACGGGAGGTAAAGTAGTAATTTATCCTGAAAAAGGCCATGACACTCTTATAGATAAAATAATTGACGATGATTGTGTCGATATAGTCAAATTAACTCCGACGCATCTTCAAATTATCGAAGGCATGGATATAAAATGCCGGCGCATTAAAAAATTAATAGTCGGCGGCGAGGAGCTTAAAACCGGGTTATGCGCTTCTATTTATCGTAAATTCGGCGGTAACGTCGATATAATAAATGAATATGGCCCTACCGAAACTACGGTTGGTTGTATGATATATCATTATACTCCGTCGGATTCGGTTTCGGGCGGATCATCCGTGGCGATAGGCCGGCCAGCGGCTAATACTATGCTTTATATACTCGATGGTTCAAAAAATCTCCTGCCGCCTGGCGCTAAAGGCGAATTATACATATCGGGGGCGGGAGTCGCGCGCGGTTATCATAACAGGCCTGATTTAAATAACGAGCGTTTTATAGCCGATCCATTTTCGGCGGGCGGGCTTATGTATAAAAGCGGAGATCTGGCGCGGTTTAAGCCTGACGGTAATATTGAATTTCTCGGCCGCATAGACGAACAGATAAAACTTCGCGGTTATCGTATTGAAACGGGTGAGATAGAAGCGGAGCTTGTATTACATAGCGCTATAAAAGATGCGGCCGTAGTTTTACGTTCTGATGAACGCCGCGGCGAATATCTTGCCGCGTATTATACTTTAAAGCCTGAAATACCCGCACCGGAGGCTTCCGATTTAAAAACGCATCTTGCGGCAAGGCTTCCTCAATATTTTATTCCCGATGTTTTTATGGCGCTCGACAAAATACCGTTAACGCCGAATGCAAAAACCGATAAAAAAGCTTTGCCCGATCCATTTATAATTGAAGCAGCGGCGGAATTTAAAAATTATAATGGTAAAAATTCAAAATGCTTTTCAAACTATGTGCCGCCTGAAGGGCCTGTTGAAACGCGTATCGCCGAAGTCTGGCGTTCGGTGCTTGGCGTCGATAATATAGGTTCATACGATAATTTCTTTTCGCTTGGCGGTCATTCGTTAAAAGCGGTTAAAGCCGTCATGGAGCTTTCACGTGATTTCGACATATCGTTAAATGATATTTTCGAGCATCAAAATATTAAAACGCTTGCGGCGGCAATAAAGCCGGCGGCAGGTAATCTGGCGGCCCGATTAAACAATTTAAAATATTATAAACCGGCGCGTATTGATTTTGAATCCATATTCGCCGATCGTTTATCGTCTTATCGTTGCGAAACGAAGAAAATTTTAAGCGCCGCTCCGGGCGAATTAGCCGGGGTAAAAAATTATAAATCGATTTTACTCTGCGGCGCCACCGGTTATCTCGGTTCTTATTTACTCTCTGAAATACTTAATGAACGTAATGAAACCGTTTATATGATAATCAGGGCGGACGACGATCAAAAAGCCTTTCTGAGGCTCGAATCTATTTACAACGGTTATTTTGGATTGGGCGCGCTCGCAAAATATGCGGACCGGCTTAAAATTTATGCGGGCGATCTTTCCATGAAAAATTTTGGCCTTTCATTAAAAGATTATGAATATTTATGTTCCGTTATAGACTGCGTTTTTAATTCAGCGGCTAACGTTAAACATTTTGGACATTATGAAGAATTTAAAAGGGCTAATATAGATACGGTCGAAAACATCGTTAAATTCTGTTTTAATCAAAAGCAAAAAGATTTTAACCATGTATCTACAATGTCGGTCGCGGCCGGTAATATAGATAACGTTAAAACTTCAATTTTCACTGAAGACGATTCCGATATCGGACAGCGCAGCGGAAATTATTATCTCGAAACCAAGCTGGCCGGTGAAAAAATAGCGTTAAACGCGCGGGAGGCTGGTTTATGTGTAAATATATTCCGCGCCGGCAATCTTACATTTTCTTCTTCAGGCGGAGCGTATCAGCAAAGCATTGAAGACAACGCTTTTTATAAAATACTAAAATCGTTCGTACTGCTCGGCGCTGTACCTGATTCATTGGATGAAGCCGAATTTTCGTTCGTCGATTGTGCCGCGCGCGCCATGCTTTTATTATTCGATAAAAAATCTCTTGCGAATGGCATTTTTCATATATCGAATGATAAGCCTCAGAAATTATCGCGCCTGCTTTCCGAAATAAATACTGGATTGGATATTAAAGTAATTGAATTTCGTGAATTTATCGAGTTAATGGAATGTTTTAAAAGCGATGAATCGTTTAAACCTCTTATTGATGATTTATTTTTGCATCGCGGATGGCATGAAGAAATGCAGAGCAAAACTGCCTGCCGTGTTTATTCAGAGCGTACTTCGGCCATATTAAAACAATTGGGGTTTAACTGGCGCGAGGCGAATGGCGCCGAGTTACGAGATATATTAGCTCTCGCGTTCAGCGGGCGCGCCGCGATTTTACGTCGTAATAATTTATTTAACGGATTGGATGAATCCGGGCTAATGAGTTTTGCCATGTTATGCCGCGAATCGGTACATAATGACGGCGATGATATAATATGGGAAGATGTTAAGGTTGAAAGCGCACGGATAATTATTGACGGGTTCGTGGAAATAAGCGCGCATTCCAGAAATATGTGGCTTGGTACGCTCGAAATAATATCATCTGGCGGGCTTATCGGCTTTGAATCCATAATCGGCGGCGGCGAATCTCATATAATAGCCGGGGCTGTATTTGGTTCAGTAAGAACGCTTGAAATCTCTCGCGGTAATTTATTGAAATTCGCTCATAATTATCCGCGGTTCGCGATGAATTTAAATGAATATTTTGCCGCGAAAGTGGCGAAATGTCAAAAATTAATAGTCAATATGGGATAAAATATTTTTTGAATGAAACTTATTAATCATTATTATAATATAAACTATAAATAAGCGGTAGAATATACAAAATATATAATACAGAATATATAATACAGAGTATAAAATATATGAAGTGATTATCATGACGCATTATAAAACTATACTCAGCGCATCGCGTATGTGTGATATGCCTGGATATTATCCGGGCGATATTATTAGAGAAACTAATATCAGGCTCGATAAAGGCATTAAAGCGCATACGCTTGTTTTATGGACGAAACATCCCGCGTCTCTTTTTGCCGAACCGTTATATAGTTTTTTAAACGATTTAAAAGCGCGCGGCGTTCAGTTATTTATTCAATTGACCATAACCGGCATGGGAGGCGCCGTTATAGGCGAAACAAAATCGGGCGGCTGGAAAATAGAACCGCATGCTCCCGATTATAATGAGTCACTGTCATTACTTTCAGATGTAGCGGATTTGACCGGCTCGGCAAATCGGATAAAAATAAGAATAGATCCGATAATAAAAGTAAGGGATTATAACGGCAGGCAATATTCGAATCTTTCGATGTTTGAAACAATCGCGAAATCAGCATGTGCGTGCGGTATAAATAATTTCAGTTTTTCTTTTCTTGAACCGGGGGTTCACGCAAAAGTTGACAGGCGTTTTAAAAATATTGGTTGTGAGATAATGAGTTTTAGTGAGGAGGAGCGTTCTTCTTCTTCTGCTTTTTTTACTGATTTTACGAAAGCAAATGACGTAATAATTAGCGCATGCTGCGTGAAGGGTTTTACTGATTCAGCCTGTATAGATGGAAAACTTCTTGGCGCGCTTCATCCGGCCGGTGAAAAATGTAGTTTAAGTGAACCCCGCAGGCGGCCCGGCTGCGGGTGCGTTAAATCGATCGACCTGGGCGGCTGGCCCGTAAAACTTTGCGGCACCGGCTGCGATTATTGCTATGCTAACCCTGTTTATTGTGGATAAGTTTGTGTTTTAATAATGTCTATAAATATCTTATATTAAATTTAATTATTTTTTAATATTTTTTTACGATAGTCATCATATCATATTGAGTTAAACTTAAATAAAAAATTTTTTGACGTTTTCTTTGCTCATTTTTACTTTACTTTACTTTACTTTACCCTATCCTATCCTATCTTTTCTTTTTCTTTACACATATATTAATTGATAGCGATTATACGAATAATTATGCGCTTTGACGGCAACGCCTTTAAAAATGCTTCTGTTTTATCTAATAAATTTTCACTAAAACCAATATTACCAACCATTATAACAGAACATATTCATTTTATATAACGTATGTAATACATTGAATTTGAATCAATATTATTCAGTGTGGCAAGCGTACTTTTAATGCCGCCGGATACGCAGTTAAGGTTTTCATCAGAAAGTTCAGTGTTAGAACTGGCGGCATCGATTAATTCGGCGCGTGCTTCAAAAAGCTCTTCTGCATTGAATTCGAATCCTTCTGCTTTAGCCGTCTGTATAATTTTTTCGACGGTTTCGTTTTGAGCTTCGGGTTTAATACCCGCCATAGAGGCTAAAAAGTTTTTTCTGACTGTTTCATCCTGTTCAACTTTAATAAAAAATTTTTTGACGTTTTCTTTGCTCATTTTTACCCTTTCCTTTCCTTCCCTTTCTTTTCTTGTTTTTACTTTTACTTAGATATTCATTTATGGCGGTCAGGTGAATAATTATGTGTTTTAAAGGTACTCTATTAATATTTTACATAATCTTACCTGAAAAATCAATCATTACTATTAAATTTTTAATTAAATTTTTGATTAAAGAATCGTTACAGTGTCATTATAGCCGTCAATTTTTATTATTTTCCCTGTTTTAATTAATCCATCTTTTACATTGACCACGGCAGGAATTTCGTATTTGCGGGTTATAATGCTTCCATGGCTGAGCGGCCCGCCGAGGGCGGTAATAAGCCCTGCGGCGTTTAAAAAATAAGGCGTCCAGCCGGGATCGGTAAACGGAGTTGCCAATCGTCATATTATTACATTGCTATTGATGCGTTAATGTGTTAAAATAAAATGTATGTTTCGTTTATTGTTTTTAAACCGGATGCAGAATTAATTAAGAATAGTTAAATAAGTATATGGAGGCTTTATGAAAGTTTCTTTTTTCTATTTTGAATTGCCGGCCGCTCTGGCGGCGATGATTTTGATATTTTTGATAGCGGACGTTCCTGCCGCTTTTGCGTTAGACGGCGGAGAATTAACGGCGGAGCAGCAAAAGTGTTATGAAGCAATGGAAGCCCTTGGCAGTCAGTTTGAATTATATTGTACGAAAAATACTTCGCCTGCCGCCAATTCAAATATCGCCGATATAGCCGCTAATAACGGTTGGAAGATAATTTGTCCGGCCTCGCAAAATAATAAATTACAGTATGATATGAAATATGACGGTAAAAAACTTGAAGTAAAATGTTCGTTGCACGGCATTATGAGCGAACTAAGGAAAAAATATATATCGGCGCGTTCTAAAAAAGTTGCGGCTGAAACTAAAGCGAAGGCAGCGGCTGATCCGTTGAAGACCTGTTACGATAACTTAAATAAGATAATGGCGGCGGTAAAAAAACCTGATCAAAAAATTTATGACGAAATCAAAAATCTGGAGAATTCAACCAGGAGATACAGAGAATCAATAGAAAATGGCGGCGGCGTGAAAAATTTTAAAGAAAGCGGGAATAAACAGCCCGATAAAAGCAGTAAAGATGAGTTCGTTGAGGCTATGCGTAGCGCTATCAAAACCGGAAAGAGAGTGGTGAATATTTCCGGCGATTATGAAAAACAGATGAAGGAAAGCATGAAAAAATTAGAGGCGGCTAAAAAGAGTCTGCGGCATGATCAGAAAATTATTGATGAAAGGCTGGCGAAGTGTCTTGATGGAAGTTATGCATGGCCGTTTGTACAGCCTGTCGCGTGTCCTGAAAAAGGCGTTTATTCCGTATCTCAGAATGATAATCTTTGTTACATAATTAAATGCGGCGTACATGGAGAAATGAAAGAAATTTACTCAAAGATTTATGAGCGAGACATGAAAAAGGTTGATCCCGTAAAACTTTGCTTTAATAACATACGCACGATTGAAAGCGCCTGCCAGTTTTATTTGCTTGAAAATGAACAGACAAAGGAATGTAATGTCGAAATGCTATGTGAAAAAGGCTATCTGCAAATTGAATATTATTGTCCTTCGGGCGGTAAATACACGATTACTCATTCCGGAACCGGCGCAAATTTAAAATGCACCTGCAGCGTGCATTCAGTCGAAAAATAAGGCGGCCAAACTTGAACAAATATATTATGTTATGCCGGCGGCGAGTCTGAAGATCGGGTACAGGGCTGAACGGACGCCCTTTAGAATCCTGATTAAGGCCCGCCGCTATAAACGCAAGCTTGCTTTTTAACATATAGTCTATTCTTTCATATTTGACTTTAAACAATAAGATTATTTTACAGCTATAATATCAGAAACTTTTTTAAGCCTGCATTTGATAAACGATAAAATTTCATGCTGCATAAAACTCTAAAAAATAGGTATTTAATTTTCATTATAATAGTATTATTTCCGTTATTTTCAGGTCCCATGTATTTATTACGCTCAGTTAATATATTATCAATTCTTTATATATTCGCCAGGCATTGAATAATAATCAATTTTATCCACTTCAAGCCTGTACCAGGTAAAATCGCCTTCTTTTAATTTCCATGTAACCGATAGTTTAGCCGGCGCTCTTATACCGCCGAATTCCCTGTATCCAGCTGGATTGGCCGTAACGAGCCAATCTTCGAGCGTGGCTCCGCTTTTACGTTCGTAATAGCGTTTCGCCGTAAAGCTTACAAAATCGCCATTTTCATCGAATTCATAGACGCCTGAGGCTTTTATGCCTCCATAATTCATTGTCGCGTTAACGCTGCGCTGGCCGGCCTGTTCGAACGTTATATATTCGTTTAAAAGCGAGGCAGGCGACCATACGCTTTCACCGAGATAGCGCAGAAGAGTTCCCTGGTCTATTTCTTTGCCCGATGAATCGGCGATTTTGAAGATCGACATTAATTTTATAAGCATGTGTCCATGGCCGTCATAATATTTATCACAGCCGGATATGTGAATCAAAGGGGCCGCTTCAATGCGAGCTTTCCATAAAAATGAGGGATTTTGACTTGTAAGCCACTGTGACGCTGTAACGGGCATCCATTTACCGTCAGGCGAAGTTCTTAA
>CAYQWL010000069.1:0-20541 GCA_964421195.1 uncultured bacterium
ATAAATTTTCGAACCGCGCAAATTTTTCGGAATTAATTTTTTGCTTTAAACCGCGTATCTGTCCGGGTATTTTTTCGTCGTATTCGTTCGCCGGCCCTGGCGCGGGCGTTTTAACGGCGTCCGGCCGATGATTTTCTATAAATAATTTTCTTAAATTAGATATCTGGTCGCGGTTAATCATAGCATTAATATTATAAACGGTTTTTTAACATTTGTAAAGACTTATGAATAAATAATTTTAATTTTTTAAATACATTTTTTAACGTATTTTAACATATTTCGGTTTTAAATCGATACCATTCCGATGGCGCGTACCTCTGAAACCACTTCGTAATATGACAGCACCGGAAAGTCGGGCGCGTATTTTTCGATAAAATGTTTAAAAAATGGCCTTATTCCAGGCGCGACGAGTAAAACGGCCCCGTTTACGCTCGATTGAGCTATTTTGATTTGATCGATCGTTCGCTGTAATATTCGTTGTGAATTTTGAGGATCGATCGCGAAACTTGCGCTATTTTCTGTGCGTTGAAGCGAGTTGATAAGCAATTCTTCGAGTTCGGGATCCAGTGTAATGGCCGCTATATAATTGTCCGCTCCGATATATTGTTTCGATATCTGATGTTTTAATGCTGTTCTGACATGTTCGATCATAAAAACTACGTCGCCGGCGAATTTCGGCACGCATTCCGCGAGGGCTTCAAGTACGAGTAAAATATTTCGTATTGAAACATTTTCCGCGAGAAGCCCCTGTAGCACCTTTTGAAAAGATGAAACCGTTATGGCCGAAGCGCCTATTACTTCGTTTAAAAGATCCGCGTTAGTTTCGCGCACCGTAGAAAGAATGACCTGGACTTCCTGTCTTCCGAGCAATTCGGGCGCGCGTTTTTTGATTAATTCCTGTATATGCGTTATTAAAACGGACGGTACGTCGGCTATCGTGTAACCGGCGGCTTCCGCCTGTTCACGTTGCGATTCGGTTATCCATGTCGCTGGAAGTCCGAATGCGGGTTCCATAGTTTGTATTCCCGGTATTTCGATACCCTGTCCGCCGCCCATGGCCAGATAGTGATCGAGCATTAATTCATAGCTGCCCGCTTCGTTGCCTTTTATTTTTAAAAGATAAGCGTTTGGAGCAAGTTGAATATTATCGCGAATTCTGATGGGAGGTACTATAAGGCCGAGTTCTATCGCTATCTGTTTTCTGGTAAGATGTATTCTTTCGAGAAGCCCGCCTTCGCTTTTAGAAACTAAAGACACCAATCCGTAACCGATTTCAAGTTCGATAGGATCGGATATTAAAAGCGAAGCAAAATTTTCAGGCTTTCGTTGTTTTTCGACTTCTTCCTGTTTTCGTTTTTCCTGCTGTGCGATTTTCTGCTGCGCGCGGTTCTGGTTCATAATAAATGCCGCCGTGCCGAGCATTGCCGCTATGGTAAAAAACGAAAATTTCGGCAGTCCCGGCATCAGGCCGAGAACGGTCATGGCGCCGGCTGATATTGCTATAATCCGCGGGTCGTTAAACATCTGACTTGCGATATTTTCGCCGAGATTTGTTTCTGACGCCGCGCGCGTAACTATGATACCGGTAGCGGAAGATATCAAAAGCGCCGGCACCTGGCTTACCAATCCGTCACCGACCGTGAGAAGCGTATAAATGGCGGCGGCATCGCTTATAGAAAGAGAATGTTGAAAAACTCCAATAATTATTCCGCCTGTAATATTTATGATGGTTATGACGATACCGGCTATAGCGTCGCCCTGTACGAATTTTGAGGCGCCGTCCATTGCCCCGTAAAAATCCGCTTCACGTTGAAGGTCTTTGCGGCGCCGCCGGGCCTCTTCATCGTTTATTATGCCGGCGTTTAAATCGGCGTCAATGCTCATTTGTTTTCCGGGCATGGCGTCGAGAGTGAAACGCGCTGCGACTTCGGCGACGCGCCCCGCGCCTTTGGTTATAACTATAAATTGAATTACCGTTATAATCAAAAAGATTATAATGCCGACCACGTAATTTCCGCCGATTACGAAATTGCCGAAGGCCTTAATAACCTGTCCGTCGAATTTTTCTCCTAAAAGTAAAATGAGCCTGGTGGAAGATATGTTTAAAGCGAGACGAAAAAGAGTGGTTATTAAGAGTAAAGATGGAAATATAGAAAATTCGAGTGAATTTTTAATATACATCGATATTAAAATAATTACGATGGATATGGTTATATTTGCGGCGAGAAAAAGATCGAGAAAAATTACGGGAAGCGGAACGATGATCATAAGAACTACCGCAATAATAGCGATAGTTATTAGAAGATCGGCCCGTTTTAATATTTCAGCCATTGGCACGTTTAAAAATGTCGGCATTTTCTCTCCGTTAATAGTTAATAGTTAATCGTTTTTTATAATAATTGACCGTTTCGCTAAAAAAGCGGGGAGCTCAGGCGGGCTTAAATGTTATTTATATTATCGGCCGCCCTGCGCGCCGTTTTGTTTATAAACGAATGCGAGAATTACGGCTACCGCTTCGAAAAATTCTTCGGGTATGCTTTCTCCGACTTCCACTTTTTCATATAATTCCCTTGCAAGGGGTTTATTTTCATATAAAGGTACGTTGTTTTCGGCTGCTATTTCGCGGATTTTCAGCGCAAGAAAATCCGCGCCTTTGGCGATTACTTTTGGCGCTCCGCCATTTTTCGGACCGTCGTAAGAAATGGCTATGGAAATATGCGTCGGATTGGTTACGATAACTTTAGCTTCAGGTACCTGACGCATCATCTGACCGGTTGCAATCTTGCGTGCCCGTCTTCTTAATTCCTGTTTTAAGTAAGGATCGCCTTCTTCCTGTTTAAACTCTTGTTTTATATCGTATTTTGACATCATTATTTTTTTTTCAAATTCGAAATATTGATATGCATAATCTATTATGGCAAGTATTAGAAGAACCATTAATATTTTGACGCTTAAATCGAAAAGCATTGGAGCGGCAGTTCCGATTATCTGTCCGGTTTCGAGCCCCATAAATCTGGAAAATGATTTTATATTCGCCGTAAAAAAACTATATGGAAAATAAATTACCGTTATTACTTTTGCTATAGATTTTAAAAGTTCGAACAGCGGTTCTTTTGAAAATATTTTAGATAAGCCGTTCACCGGATTGAATCTTGAAATATTAAATGCCAGTGGCGCGAGAGTGAAAACGAAACCCGACTGGTAAAAATTTACGGCAAGAGCGGCGGTAAAAGCGGTTATTACCGCTGGAAGAGACGCGAGCCATACGGTAAAGGTAAATTCGACTATCATTTTATTGACCGCTGTTTCATCGAAATTTATAACACCTTTAGAATAAGTATTTTTAAAATATTCGATTATTTTTTCTACTGAAAAAGAGCCGCTGTAATATATGACTGTAAAGCAAAGTAAAACTATTGCCATGCCGCTTAAATCGGCGGATTTTGCGTTTTGCCCTTCTTCGCGCGCTTTTTCACGCCTGCGCGGCGTGGCTTCTTCGGTGCGTTGCCCGGTGGGCGAGTCTTCGGCGAATAATTGAAGGTCGAAGTCTAAAAATTTAGTTTCATCGAATGAGTTTTTTTTATAAATATTTAATAATGATAAAAAAAATGTTTTATAATCGTAGTTCATAGCCGGTTTTCCTTATTGCTTGAGAAGGAATATAATACGGGTTATTTCATCGAAAATATTAGAATGTATTAAATAAATAAAATAACGCACCAGATCATCCATATAGTATATAATAATTAAAAACGACATCAGTATGTTGAGTGGAAAGCTTATTAAAAATACTTCGAGACGTGGAACGGCGCGTGATATTATGCCGAGCACCACGGAAAGCATCATCAGCGGTACTACTATAGGAGAAGCTATTTTTATTCCTATCGTAAAAAATTCCGGGGCCTGCTTGAAAATTTCCGCCACGAAATTTTCATTATAGCTTATCAGTCCCAACGGAACCACCTGAAGGCTCAGATTGAGGGCTTCGACGATAAGATGATGTCCATTGATTAAAAGAAAAATCAGGATAAAAATTAAATAATTAAAACTGCCTGTGATAGATTCTTCCTGCTGCGATTCGGGGTCTATAACGGATACCATTGCAAATCCGATTTGAATGCCGCTTAATTCGCCGGCGAGCTTTACGCCTTCGATGACGAAAGACGCTATGAATCCGAGAAGTAAGCCGAACAGAATTTCTTTAATGACAATTAAAGCGAATATATGCATTTGCGGCGGAATCTGTACCGGACCTCGAGCGGCTATTTCAACGGGTAATAAAACCATCGTAAGGGTAAGAACCGTCATAATTCTAATTTGAGCGGGTATGCTTTCCGCGCCTATGACGGGCGCGGAAGTGAAAATACCTGAAATTCTGATTAAAAGTAGAAAAAAAGTTTCAATATATTCGAAAACTTGAATGTACATTTTACTTCCGTGTTATTTAATAACCAAGCTGGCGTAATTTATAAAAATATCTCTACTGTAATCGACTAACAGCCTCAATATCCAGCCTCCAAAAAAAACGCCGGCAAGGCTGAGGGCTATTATTTTCGGGATGAAGCTGAGCGTCTGTTCCTGGATTGAAAATGCCGTCTGGATAATAGAAACGGCGACGCCCACGATCAGGCCGGCAAGCATCATGGGGGCCGAAGTTAAAAGCGTTACATATATCATGCCCGTCATCAGTTCTATAATCGTTCTTTCATCCATATTTTTCTCCATGAATGCTTGTTAGTTTTAACGTTTTATATAGTTATTTTTTCGGCGTAAACGATGCGCCGCTTTTTACGCGAAACTTGAAACGAGTGATTTAATAATTAAATGCCAGCCGTCCGCGAGAACGAATATTAATATTTTAAAAGGCAGAGATATCATTGCCGGAGGAAGCATCATCATACCCATCGACATCAGCACCGACGCTACTACCATATCTATTACTAAAAAAGGCAGAAAAATAATCAGGCCCATTTCGAACGCTATTTTCATTTCCGATAATATGAAAGCGGGCATGACTATGTAAAAAGGAACTTCGGATTTTTTTTCATATTTTTTGTCGCGGGCGAGTTTGATAAAAAGGCTTAGATCGCTTTCGCGCGTCTGGCGGAGCATAAAGTCGCGAAGCGTTTCGGAGGCTCTTTCGACCGCTTCGAGCTGAGTTATATTGCGTTGAAAATAAGGTTGAAGACTGGTTTCGTTAATTTTCGCGAAGGTCGGCGTCATGACAAAAAATGTGAGTATTAATGAAAGTCCGATCAGCACCTGGTTTGATGGCAGCTGCTGAGTGGCGAGCGCACGGCGGACAAATGACATCACTATCACTATTCGCGTGAAAGAAGTGGCCATAACCAGTATGGACGGCGCGAGCGAAAGAACTGTAAGCAGCAATATTATCTGTAATGCGACGGATATATCTTCGGGGGTGTTAGAAGGCGTTATTCCAAAATTAATTTTTGGAACCTGTAATGGGGCTGAAGGTTCAGGTGCGGCCGTCTGGTTTGAAATACGTGCGGATTCCCGCGCGGCTGGTTTGCCTGTAACCTGATTCCGGGCATCTGCAAAGCACGGATGTATATTCAAAAATAAAAAGAAAAAAACGGACGATAAAATAAAAACAAATAATTGCGACATAGTATAAAGCCGCATTGGCGAAACCTCCGAATGTACGCATACATAAACGTTAATGATAAGATATGGAGATTTTACTAAATAAAGGCTTATTTGTCAACCGTTTTTTAAATAAAGATGGGTAAAAAAAGGAGTTTTATTCGGCGCTTGTTTTGTCGGCGGGCATAAATTTTTTGAGATATTCCGAAAACATTTTGCTTTTGATGTTTTTATCGCTTTTTAATCTTATGAAATCTATAGTTTCGTGATCGGTGATTTCCGTTATTTTGTTTATACCTCCCTGACTGACGCCGAGAATAAAAATTTTATTATAAATTTCGACTATATATATGTATTTATCATTTGAAATCGCTTGATAATCAAGTATTTTAATATTCTCGTTACCGGGCCGGCCCGGTATTGCTCCCATATATTTTTTCATAACTAATATAATGATAATGCAAATAACGGTAGCAAGTATAAATTTAATTATAGTGGCCGTGAAATCAAAATTAAAATTAGAAACCGGCTCTTTATATTGCAGGATATTTTCATAAGTTTGAGCATGTAATAATAAAACCGGCGTGAATAAATAAATAAAAAATGCGGCGGTTAAATAAATATATAAATTGGAAAGTGAAAAAACCGGCGAGTATTTTGGGCAAAATAAAGCCGCTATGCGGTATGCTATATTTATTATTTTTTTAATAATTATAATCATTTTAGTTATTTAGATTGTCATATCAGTAATTATTTAATTGCGGTTCGATAAAATCGATGCGGCGGCGAATGCAGCAGCACCGATGTTATCGTGTTATTTTTATAATGTTAAGGTTTTAAGCTCTGTAAACGTTCGTGCGGACTGATAATATTAGTTATGCGTATGCCAAAGTTTTCGTCTATTACGACTACTTCGCCTTTCGCCACTAATTTATTATTAATTAAAACATCGATCGACTCGCCTGCAATTTTATCTAATTCTATAATCGAACCGGCCGTTAGTTCGAGAATTTCTTTAATCAGCATTCGCGTGCGGCCAAGTTCAACTGTAAGAGTAAGAGGAACGTCAAGTAAAAGTTCTATATTTGAAGTCGCGCCGGCGGGCGTTCCATAATTAAGTGAAGAAAACTTTGCGGCCTGAACGTTTTGTGGATGTTGCTGAGCATAATCCTGTTGCGGGTAGCCCATCGGCTGTTGTGGATAACCCATCATAGGCTGCTGCGGGTAGCCCATCGGCTGCTGTATCGGCTGCTGCGGGTAGCCCATCGGCTGCTGCATCGGCTGCTGCGGGTAGCCCATCGGCTGCTGCATCGGCTGCTGCGGATAGCCCATCGGTTGCTGCATCGGTTGTTGTGCGGGGGGCTGCTGCGCCGGGGGCTGTTGCTGCGCGGCGGGCTGCTGGACGGGCTGCTGTTGTATCGGCTGCTGTATCGGCTGCTGGACAGGCTGCTGAGCGGGTTGAGCAGTTACCTGATTTAAAATCGCGTCGATTTCATCCTGATTTGTAATAGAAATAGACTGAGAAGCGCTTGGAGAAAAACTCGTTTCGGTCGCCGGTTGTTTTGACTGCAGCATAACCGTGCCTATAAGCGAAATTATATCCTGTGATACGCTTACAGGCATGCAGACGAACATGTCGAAATTAAGCTTATTTTTATCCGCATTGAAAATTAATTCGAAATTTAATTTTGCATAAACTAAATCGTTTCCAAAGCCTGGATCGTAACCTGATTTAAAATCGTTCGATCCGGCGAATGAAATATTAGCTTCGAAAGGTATTTCGCCCGCTAAAGCCGTCAGTTTAGTTTTTAAATAACTATCGCTGAACCGTTTGAAAAATTCTTCAATAGCTTTATCGTAATGGGTTTTATTATCGATTACGCCCGCGGTGCCGTCGCCGCCGAGGAGAATGTCGCCAAAAGCGAGGGTATCGGATAGTTTTAAAAATATGCCGCCGCGGCCTTTGATAGCTCCGTCGAAATCGAGATAATACTGGTGCATTACCTGATCTTTATAATGAAGCGCTATGCTTTCTTTTTTATCTTCGTTTACTTCGAGAAGATTTACTTTGCATGAAGCGGAAATGATCGAAGTAAAGGCTTCGCTTCCGCCACAAAAGACATCTTCTATAAACTTTTTGAAAACGTCGATTTCGTCAGGATTAAGTATTTTATTTACGCTGGCCGGAGGCGGATTCTGGCCGCCGCCGCCGTCGTCGGACGCGTTGCTTCCCGCCGAAACCGGCTGAGTTATTCCGCCGAGCAGGGCGTCTATTTCATCCTGCGTTAATAAGTTTTCAGCCATTTACAATTCCACCTCTTCTTCATTTTCACGTACGACCTGTGCTATAGCTACCGCTAACTTATTATCAACAAGGCCGGGATTGCCTTTGAATTTAAGCCTTCCGCCAGCATGGACGTCAAGCAGATCGCTTGTTGATTTTCTTAAAACTATTACATCGTTAATGTTTAAATTTAAAAATTCATTGACTGTTATTTCTGAACGTCCTAATTCTACTACTAATGGTATTTTCGCTTTTTTTAACGATTCTTCGAGTTTACTGGCATTTCCTTCGCTTTCAATTTTATTGATCGAAGAATAAAGAAATTGAACGTTTAATTTTTCAAGTATCGGTTCTAAAACTATATGAGGAAAACATATATTCGAAGTGCCTTCCGTGTCATGCACTCTGACTTCAAAGGTTATCAAAAGCACCATTGCGGTCGGCGGCGCGATTTGAGTGAATTGCGGGTTTGATTCCATTAATTCTATTTTCGGCTCTATGCTTACGAATTGCTGCCATGCTTCGGTAAGATCGTTAAGCAGGCGCGCTATGATTTTTTTGATGACATTCTCTTCGATGGCCGTAAGCGATCTTGACTTTGAAAGCGCTTTGCCGGTGCCGCCGAATAGTCTGTCGATCATGGCAAGAGCGAGGCTTGGATTAATTTCGAACACGGCGTTTCCTTTAAGATCGCCGCCGACGTCAAATACCGATATTACCGATGGGTTCGGGACCGAGCGAATATATTCTTCATAGGTAATTTGATCTACTGAAATTACCTGTACGGAAACCATTGTTCGAAGCATGGTGGATAAACTCGTGGTTACCGTACGCGAAAAATTTTCGTGTATTTTATTAATGGTACGCAGCTGCTCTTTAACGAATTTATCAGGTCTTCTAAAATCATAAGGCTTGGTTTTTTTTCCGCTTTTTTCCGTTTTGGCCTTTGCTATAACCTGCTGCGCGGGAGGAACGGCTGGTTGTTGCGGGGCCATAAATCCAGGCTGCATGGGTTGTTGAAAAAACTGCTGTTGAAAAGGCGGTTGTCCCATAAATTGCTGTTGAAAAGGCGGCTGTCCCATGAATTGCTGTTGCGGAGGATAACCGGTGGGAAGCTGTTGAAAAGGCACGCCGCCTGCCGCCGGTGCCGCCGGCTGCTGCGCTAAAGGCTGGCCCGCCGGCGCCGCGGCCGGGGCGGCCTGCTGGGGCGCAGGCGCTGAAGAAGGCGCAGGCGCATCGGCGCCGCCGCCCGCAAGCGCGTTTAATAAATCGTCTATTTCATTTTGAGACATTATGCTGCTGTCAGCCATATAACACTCGCTTAAAAGGCGCGGTCGAACGCCGCAGGATGTTCGAACGCAGGTTCCGGTAATTTATTCCATGGTTATCGCGGAAAAATCATATATATTTACTTTTATCACTAAAAATTTCTTTTTAACTGCTCCGCCAAAGAAAGATGATTCGACTTTTATATTGTCTCCCACAATCAGATTCATTTCTTTTCTTATTGAACGGTGAAGCTCTTCGCTTTGATATATTTTTTTAATTTCCTCTATTGGAAAAAGCATAACATGACGGGTTATGCAATCGCGGACCGCCGGTTTTTTTTTATCGAGAAATTCTTTGACTTTAACGTCATTTACCTCGGCATTCATTTTGAATTTAACCATTCCTTTTTCTTTCAAGGAATATATTGTAAATTCATCGTAATTAATACTATCTTTAACGACTATTTCCTGATCGACGGATGTTTCGCTTTTTTTTTCCATAATTGTTTTATATACCAGAATCGAAACGACGGCCGAGCAGATCATCGTAGCTAAAAATGCTATGGCTATAAGCAGATATTTAATTACCATACTCGACGGCTTGCGTTCTTCTTCTGACATTGATATGCACCAACTTCTATTTTATAGTATTATGTACGGGTCGTTATATTTTTTATCTAATCGATTGTTACGGCGGAAAAGTCAAATATATTTACTTTAACGACTAAATTCAGCCGCGGGATATTGCCTTTATCGTCGGGATTATTTCCTTTTACTCCGCGATCGACTATGCTGTTAAGGTCTTCCATTAATATTTTATGAAGTTCTGAAAGTTTATATTTATTTTTAATTTCCATAATCGTCATACTCATTATATGCCGTGATATAATGTCACGGACTTCGGCCCGTTTGCGTTCAAGATATTCTTTTACGCGGGTGCTGGCGACTTCGGCGTTAAGCGTAAATTTAATTACGGCGGTTTCATTTGTTTCAGATAAAAATATTGTAAACTCGTCGAAAGTGAGGCTGTCTTTAGCTTCGAAAGTAATCGTTTCGAGCTCTTTTTTGGTAAAAGCCGGTTTCGCTTTTCCGGACATCATTTTATAAATAAAAATTCCCGCCGTTGATAGTATGATTAATCCGATCACCACTCCGGCGGCGATTATATATTTAAATGGAAATCTGCTTTCTTCGTCGGACATTTCATCACTCGCTATTTATGTTGTTATATTTTTATAATGTATTGAATATCCTGCGTGCGTAACTGCATGCTATATTATAACTCATGTTATTGTATCGTCAGAAATATGAAGTAATTAAATTTTTTTTCTATTTTAGCCGTTATTTTTATAATCATTTCGATACCGTCTTAAAATATCGGCTCTGAATTGAATTATTCTATCATAAACTTCATCGACGCTTGCGGATGTGACGTATTTTGAATCGTCGTTAAGAATAATTACCGTATCCGGATGAGCCTCGACGGTTTTTATCATATCCGAATTAAGCATGAACTCCGTACCGTTTATCCTTTTTAATTTAATCATTAAATATCAACCGCCGTTCTATTATTTTATTTAAATTTTATCAAAAATATTAATAACTGTCAATTTTGATATTTTATTTTAATATTATTTTATGTTTTTTAAAAATAATAAATAAAAAACCGGAAAAAAGAAGGCTTTCGCATAGTTTTTCCCGGCTTTCAGCGAATATTAAATGAAATTTTTATTATCGTTTTAGTGATATTATTTCCTGCAGCATCTGGTCCGCGGTGTTAATGGACTTGGCGTTGGCCTGAAAGCCGCGCTGGCTTATTATCATGTCGGTAAATTCCGCCGCGAGATCGACATTCGACATTTCGAGGTTTTGCGATAAAAGCGTACCGCGCCCGTTTGTAGCTGAAGTGCCTATTTGCGCATTGCCTGAATTCGCGCCTTCTATAAAAAGATTATCGCCTTTTTTTACGAGTCCGCCGTTGTTTACGAATTTAGCAAGGCCTATTTGCGCTATTGAAATTTTCTGGCCGTTTGAATAACTTCCTTTTATCACTCCCGATTCGTCAACGATAACTCCGTTCATTTTTCCCATTTCATATCCATTAGAGCTTTTAACGGCGGTAGAAAAATCGGAATCGTATTGTGTTACGAGATTGAAATCAGGGTTGAATTCAACTTTGTTTGCGTTAGAAGGAGTGAAAGAAATAGCGTTAGCTAATTTAGGCGTTATAGTTCCGTTGGCTTCAGCCGTTTTTGCGGTATCGATTTTTCCCGCTTTGTCGAATATCAATACGCCGCTATTCGTCGAATTCGTTACCGCCGCGCTTGCTTCTTTTAATTCGGCCGTTGTAGGCTGAGATCCGTTTATTGGATGTGATTTAAAGTATTGCGTTATTAAAGGGTCGTCTGCCGCGAATACGGCGGTATATACCCATTTGTTGTTTTCAGCCTTTTCAAATTGCATATCGATTTTGTGATTATAGCCGGTGCTGTCATAAATATTCATGGATGCTTTATGAGTCGCGCCGGATATTATTGAAGTTGAGATCCCGCTGATTTCCTTTCCACCTGATATTAATTTAAAATCTATCGTATTCGCTCCTGTTTGCGGGGCCGAAACTGTAACCTGGCCGGCATTATGCGCGCTGCGTGTGGTGATTATAGCGTTTCCGGGTTGTAAATTTGAGCTACTGATGACTATTTCACCGTTATCGATAGTTCCATCGGCATTTTTTCCTATAATAAGATCGCCTGTAACATTTTTATATTCGATCGTGTTCGAGGCGCCATCAGCGGCGGTAAAATAATCTGTTATGTTGAATGATTGATTTGCTCCCGGCGTTTTAGAGGCATTTGCGCCGAAAAGAACCGCCGCGCTCGTTCCGGTTACCGCGATATCGTATTGCGGGCCGTTCAGCGCTCTTTTTATTACGAGCCGGTCGCCCTGCATTTCGGCGGTCGCGCCGCCAGCCTGAGTATTAATGGCGCTTATAAGTTCCGAAACGGTCGATGAGGCGTTTAATCCGCTTAATGTTACGGGGGTGGCCGAGGAATCGATCGTAATTTTAATATCTATTGGATCGGATATTCCGAGTTCGGCGAGGGTATTTCCTCTTGATACTCCGGCCTTATCACTGATTATATTTGCCGCCGTCGCTTCGACTTTAGATACGCTTAGAGAATGCACTCCGGTTTTAATATTGTTGACCGCCGGGGCTATAGCTGTTTTAATAACCGCGCCCGTTATATTTGCGCTGTTGCCGCTTTGAAGATTTACGGTTGCCGGTGCGCCTGAACTGCCATCGGGGTCATAAACGATAGGGCCGCCTTTTGATTCTATAATATTGCCTTTATCGTCTATTTTTAAAGAACCGGTGCCGGCCTGACGGTTTTGCGTATCGAAAGCGGTCCATATCCAGTTATTTTTATCGATTTTATCGAATTTAACATTTAGATTTTGCGTATCGCCCTGATCGTCGGTAAAGCTTAATGTTCTTTCGACGGGCAGGTTTCTTTCTTCGGCTGACATTTTTAAATTAGAAGCGAAATCAACGGCGGTCGTCGAGGCAGCCGGAATTTTTTGAAATTTATCGAAATTAATCGAAGTAATCGGTTTGCTTACGTCTATAACGAGATTTTTACTTGACGTATCTTCGGATGCGAGCCAGCCCATAGCTTTAGTGCCGGAAATGCTGTGGACGAAATTAAGCTGCGAATCGATATCAAAAGCTCCGGTACGGGTGTAATATTGAGCGCCGCTTCCGTCCGTAGTAATAAAAAATCCTTCACCCTGTATGGCTATATCTATATCACGGCCGGTCCCCTGCATCGTGCCCTGAGTGAAAATGTTATCTACCGCTCCTATTTTTGAACCAAGACCTATCTGCATGGCGTTTCCGCCGCCAAGCCCGGTCGAAGGCGCGCGGCCGTTAGATAAAGTCTGGCTGAGTACGTCTTCAAAGAGCACTCTTGTTTTTTTATATCCGTTATTATTTACGTTAGCTATATTATTTGAAATGACATCCATCTGCGTTTGATAAGATTGAAGTCCTAATACGCTGGAATTAAAAGTTCTCATCATAAGAACTTACCCTCCTTTTTAAGGCATTTTATGTTGTCTGGCACGGCTTTCCGCTTCTGTCGTTCGGCGGAAAGAAAAGCCCCTTTCTTTTATTATAATAAAGTCGGGCCGGCTTTTATCAGGCGATCGCCGCGCCGTCTATATTTGTGAATATGCTCTGTCCGGCTTCGTTTTTATCGAGCGCTGTTATAACGGTCTTATTTTTAACTGAAATTAAAAATGCTTTATCATCGAGTATTATAAGCGCTTCACCGGCTCCTTTTTCTGAAAGTTTCGAACACGCCGTTTCTAACCGTGAATGTTGAGCGGCGTTTAATTGAATATTGCGGCTGGCCATTCTTTTTACGGCGTGAGCGGAAAAATTTAGTTTTGATTCTTTTATTAATACGGCTGATAATACTTCGTTGAAAGATTTTGTGCTTCTGGAGAAATCATTATTTATATTTAGCCGCGCTTCCGCCGTTATATCGTTTCGTGTGCCGGTGACCGGGTTAAATCGCGTTCCGTTCGCATGGAATAAAATGTCGCCGCGATTGTTAATGAGCGAAGCGTTTATGCCGTTTACATTGCTATCTGCCATAAAGCACCGCCTCCATCCTTATTAAGCGGCTATTCTGGTGATATTTTCCATCTTGAATTCATAGCCGTCGATATTAAATATGGATTCGCCGTCTGAAAATCTTACCGAACCAATCTTGCCTTTTAAATATTCTCCATTAGCTTCATTTATCGGGATTGAAGTTTCAACGGTTTTACCTATAAAATTAATTGCGCTCATTCGCTGATTTAACATCTGTGAATTTAAAAAAGTCGAAAATGAATTATTAAGATTGGTCATCTGTTCAAGCGATGAGAAATTAGCCTGCTGTGATATAAATTCTTTATTATCCATTGGTTTGCTTGGATCCTGATATTTTAGCTCCGCGAGAAGCAGCTTTAAAAAATCGTCTTTTCCAAGCTCGTTAGTCGGCGTCCGTGTTTCGGTGCGAGTGTATTTATTCATTAATTCCTGAGCGACGCCCGTATCGTAATAGCCCGTCGAAGGTATCGTTGACATAAAAAAGCCCCCTTTTACATAATTAAATTCTTACGTTAATTTTTTTATCGTTTAATATGAATACGCTTTTTATTTTTGAGCCGTTAATGGCGGAAAGTTCGACGGTTTCAGTTTCTAATGAAGAGTCCGTCCCGGTAATTTCGAGTTCGCGCAATTCTTTATTATCGTTATTATTACCGCCGTTTCTTTCGTTTTGGCCGTTATTACCTTCACCGCCGCTGTTTCTTCGGCGTTCTTCACTGTAGCAGGCGAATTCAATGTTGACGGTTTTAACTCCTTTTTCATTTAACATTTCTTTTAGCTGTTCGGCTGAAGCGTTTAAAAGTTCCATAGCGGCGGGACTTTCAGCTTTAAAACGCGCATTTAGCTGTCCGTCTTTCATAACTAATTCAAGATTAATCCGGCCGAGTTCTTCGGGACGGATTATCATTTTTAATGTGCATGAACCGCCGGAAGAACTAAACTTTGATTCGTTGAGATGCGCTCTGATTTGTTCGAGTAGTTTACTCTGATCGAATTTACGAGCTGCCGGGCCCGCCGTTTCTTTAATTGTTCCGCTTATTTCTTTTGATGCTTCGTTTAAAAAAGTCGATAAAAATTGCGCTTCTTTTTCAAACCGTCCGCCTGTATGATTTCCGCCGCCGCCGGTTTCCGTTTTATTACCGTTTTTGCCTTCCGTATTGATAATCCTGGCTGCGCCGCTGGATGAGCCGGATATATTAGTTTCTACAGCTGAGTTAATTTTATTGTTAAAAACATTATTAACCTGAGACGGCTGAAATTCGGCATTTATAACCTGAATATTAAGGCTCGATAGTTTTATGTTTGGAAATTGCTTTTTCAACGCCGCTTCGATTTTGCTTAAAATATCTTTTGGGTTAAGTTTTATTCCATTAGTTTTAAGGTTTTTTATATCTACGAGAATTACGTTTTCGCTTCGTCCGTTTGAAGATTTTAGTTTTATTTCAATTCCTGATTCCGGTCCGAAAATATCGCGTAGATATTTTTCTACAGCTTTGGTATCGGCTTCTTTTTTTTTATCTTCATCGTTCGTTTCAGCTTCAGTTTCATCGATTTTTTCGCTGTTTTTATTTTCTTCGGCGTATTCGGCGCTGTTTATTTTTTCAGCATTTTCAAATGAATTTTCGTATTTTTCATTGATTTTTTTATTCCGGGAAATGTTATTTTCGTAACCGAATGTATATATTTCATTTTCTTTTGAAAAGTTAAACAATTCCGTTGTTATGTTATTTTTACATGCCGTTGTTTCTAATTTAAGTTGATTAAAACGAGCATAAGCGAATTTAGAGGATAATAAATCGCTCGATTCGGCCGCCATGTAAGTTTGATTTTTAGACAGATCGATTTGTTCAGTCAATACGTCTAAAAAACTTCGTTCATAATCCGCCGTATTTTCCGTCATGAATGGTTCTGGCATTGCAGCCGTACTGCATGCCGGAGAAGCTGAAGCATTTTTGGTCATTAGCATAAATCACCTCCATTAATAATTAACATATTTAGATGAACGTATGAAAGCGTTCTGGATATAAAAAAAACTACTCCTATGAAACATATCGGAGATAAAAATATAAAATTAACTGTTTTATACAGTTTTTAGTAAATGAATTGACTTTATTATCTATGTTTGATATAATTTCTTATATAATGGGAGATAGATATGAACATAAAATATAATGCCGGGCAATCTTTATTTTCGTCAGGTTCTTATAATATATGTAATAAAAAAGCTTTTTCTATTTTAGAAATGGTTATTGTTATTGCTATTATTGGCACTTTAACTATATTCGCCGCGCAATACCTTATTCAAACTATAGACGACGCGAAAGTTGCCAAAACTAAAGCGTTGCTTGAAAAAATTAAAGAAGCCTGTTTGAGATATTATTCAGAGAACGGATTTTATCCGTCTAATGTTAATCAGTTATATCCAAAATATTTAGTCAAGCACGGCAATTTAATTTTAAATTCATGGGGAAAGCCATTTCGAATAGATTATTACGAAGGCAGGGCGAATGTCTGGTGTGAGGTTCCGGAAAAAATTAACTATAAAAAACGGCTTTCTTTAACTCTCGATACGATCGGTTTTGAACGTGATAATCGTTTCACTATAACTAAGCCGGCTTTTTCTTTTACGAAGGTTGCCGTAGCTCCATCGGGCGCCGGTAATACTCAAAAATTCGATATCGAATTTGAAATAGCTTATGAACTTTCTGACGGGGCTGATTTTAAATTTCAGATCACCGGGGCTACTATGGAAAGCGCGCTTTCTTCACAGGCTGTTCCCATTGAAATCACGTCATCTGATGGGTCTGAAACCAGTAGTTTTGAATATAGCTGTACGCAAAAAGATAAAGATACTATACTGATAAAATTAAAAGACTGCAGGCGAACGGCCGGCTTTACATTTCAATTGTACCGGCCGGTTCAAAAAGGCATTTCAATGTATTATGGCCAGCGGCTCGTACTTTTGAGTATCGAAGGTTCAGCGCCGCCCATTACTTTAATGCGGGCCCTTGGAGAATCTACGAAAAGAAAGTAAATCGATTATATGAGTTTCGAATATAACGATGAAAAAAATAATAAAAATAATTTTAACCTTCCACAGTTAAAGCCGGGCGTTCCGGACATCAGAGCCCTTTCTCATCAGCTCGTAGTTTTCGAGCTTCTTAAGATTTTTTCGATCCCGATGGATATATATAGCCTTAATCGTACGGCGCTTAATGAGGCGCTTTCTATAACTGGCGGGGATTTTGCCGCTTTGATATATCTCGATGAAAGCGGAGCCGGCGTTAAATATATTCAAAAAAGCAATGGCGCATTTGAAAAACAAAAAAATGTGCCGCGATTTTATTTGAATCAGAAAAATCCGGTTTTTGCTGAAATTAAAGACAGCGCATTGAAAAAAGGACGTTATGGCGACTATGATTTTATGCTTATAGCGCCGTTTGAATTTTGCGGCCGGACTTTTTGCGTTCTGGAAATTTTTTATAAAAAACGGCCTGTCGAAAAAAAAGCAGCTGATGCTCTCAGGCTCATATCGCTTTTTGAAAAGTGCGCTCTTCTGGCTATAATAAACAGTCTTATTAAAACTCATAATTATGAGATTTCACGGCGTAATTATGGCGATAGCGGGCAGGTTGATAAATTCAATCGTTCAAGTATTACTTTAAATCGTTTTACTTTTTCATCTTATATTTCTATGATTTCAGAGCTGCTTTTTGTTTCGTGCCCATGCGAATTTTCTTCTATTTTATGGTTTGATAAAAGAATTTCTGATTATCGTATAGTGGCTGAAAAAACCATATATGAAAGCGGCGGCGAAAAAGTTCTGGCGAATTATCGCGAACGTTCAATTAAAATAATCAGGCGGGCGGTTGACGGTATGAACGTTGTCGTATCGCCTGAAAAAAACGGCGGAACTCATATACAAAATTTAAATGATAATTGCGTTGTGGGGAAAAAGTTTATAAATAGCTGTCTGGCGGCTCCGGTAATGAATTTAAAGCTAAGCACGGGAGGCCTTGCGTTAATAAATAAAATTTATCCTGAAACTGTCGGCGTTTCGGGTTTTAGTTATGACGATCAATTGCTTACGCTTATTTTAACTAATTATCTTGGTGATTTTTACGGTAATTTTCTCGATACCGCGGGGCTTGAAAATAAAATAGGCAGCCTTTCGATTATTTACAGCATGGCGGGAGCGAGCAATAATTTATTTAAACTCGATGATTTCGGCCGGGCCGTAAAAAAAGCATTGCTTGAAATTGCCCGTTATTTAAAGATCCGTCTCTGTATTTTAATTTTTTATGATGCTGAAGATAAAGAATTAAAAGTTTATTCTTCACATGATACCGATATTACCGGGCCTGTTATTAATTTGATCGTTAGCATTAAAATGGATTTCTGGTCATATTCCGGAAATTATGGCGCGTCTGAAAAAATAGCCGCGGAAAATATCATCAGGCTATCGGAAGTAAAAGTGTTTCAAAGCGCGATAAGCGATTTTAATCTGGAATTTGCGTCTTTATCGGGAGGCGATCCGGCGGGTTATGATATAAGTCTCAAACCGGTAAGTTTTAATGGAATTATATGTGGATATATGGTTTTTATAGATGCCGCCGTTAAAGGCGCTGAAACCGATTGTGGTTTTATATTGAATGAAACCGGTCCTGAAATGAACGAGTTTATTGCCGCGGCTTCTAATATAATAATTTCAATGATTAAAGCGCAAAAAAATTACGTTAAATTTAACGAACTCGAAAAAACTGCCGCTCGAATGGAACGGCTGGCTTCTATAGGCGAAATGGCGGCCGGGGTGGCGCATGAAATAAGAAATCCTCTCGGTGGTATTTCTCTTTTCGCTACTTCTTTAGCCGCCGGCTTTGATAAAACTGACGGCCGTAAAAAATGGCTTGACCAGATAATAGACGCCGTCGGAAGAATAAGTAATATAGTGTCGAGTTTGTTAAATTATTCGAGAGAAGAGATCATAAAAAAATCTTTTTATAATGCGTCGGGAATTATTAATGATGCAATGATGGCCGTCAATGCGGCTATCGTTCAGGAATCGCCCGGCGGTAAAATTATTTATAATTTGTATCGAATATTTGAAGAAAATAAAAATCACGGCGTGAATTTTTCGACCGCGTCTGAATATGGCGCGGCGGAAGAAAATGAAACGCTCGTGCCTTTAGAAGCCGCGGAAAAAATTATGATAAATTGTGACGCGGAAAAATTCAAGCAGGTTTTTTTGAATCTCGCAAGCAATTCATATAATGCCTTAAATTGCGGGCGAGTTGAAACGGCCGGCGGCGCTTCTGATTGTCGTATCGATATTATTTTTAAACAACCATCGGATTCACGCGGAATTATAATTTATTTTTGTGATAACGGCTGCGGGATACCTGACGATATTAAAGATAAAATATTTCGTCCTTTTTTTACGAGCCGTTCTAAGGGGACGGGACTCGGTCTGCCGATAGTACAGAAAATAATAGAAGCGCATTCGGGAAGCGTTCGTTCCGTTGAAGCCGGCATTTTTAAAAAATTTGATAAAAAATATGGCGCTATATTTGAAATCGTCTTACCAGAATGAAAATAATAATGCTATACTGATTGTAGTTGACGATGGCGGGTGTAAATTATAATGGCTGATAAACATACCAATTATTCCATATTAGTCGTCGATGACGAAGATATAATGCGAAATGGGCTTTGTGAGCCATTCGGCGCGAAAGGGTTTGACGTCCGGGGCGCCGCGAGCGCCGAAGAAGCGCTTTCGTTATTCGAAGAACGTCCGGCCGATATTGTAATAACGGATCTGCGTTTGCCCAAAATGACCGGTATGCAATTATTGACTGAAATTCTTAAAAGAAAGCCGGCGGCGGCGGTATTGGTCATGACTGCATACGGCAGCGTCGAAACTGCCGTCGATGCTATGAAAAATGGCGCTTTTGACTATATCACCAAACCGTTTTCATTTGAAGAAATTCAGGTGATGATTGAAAAAATGAGCGAAAAGCTCGATTTAATGATAGAAAACGAAAAACTTAAAGATGAACTTAAAGGCAAATACCGGTTAAATAATATAATTGGAAAGTCCAATAAAATGAGGGCGATGTACGAATTAATCGAAAAAGTATCGTCTTCGACGGCCACCGTTATTATTTATGGAGAATCGGGAACCGGAAAAGAATTGACGGCGAGCGCCGTTCATTACAGCGGTTCGCGCGCTAATAAGCCTTATATTAAATTGAATTGCGCTGCGCTTCCTGAGTCGCTGCTCGAATCTGAATTATTCGGTTATGAAAAAGGCGCTTTTACGGGCGCGCTTACCAGAAAGGCCGGTAAATTCGAAAGCGCCGGCGGAGGAACTATTTTTTTAGATGAAATCGGCGATATAGTGCCGGAAATACAGGTTAAATTATTAAGAGTGCTTCAGGAAAAAGAATTTATGCGAGTGGGCGGCGTTACTCCCGTTAAAGTCGATGTTCGAATTATATGCGCTACCAACGCTAATCTTATGGAAAAAGTCAGAGCTGGTAAATTTCGTGAAGATTTATATTACAGGTTGAATGTTATTCCGATATATATTCCGCCGCTTCGTGAAAGAAAAGAAGATATTCCGTTGCTTGTAAACCATTTTATAACTAAATTCAATATCGAAAATAATAAAAATTTTAAAAAAGTTTCAGATGAAGTGCTCCGGTTGTTTTTTAATTATTATT
>CAYQWL010000070.1:0-6636 GCA_964421195.1 uncultured bacterium
TCGATATAGCCGACGTTGAAGTTGGTAAGAATGTCGGTTCGGTTCTTCAGATCAATCAGGCTGAAGCGGATAAGAAAGTAGCGCAGGCTAAAGCTGAAGAACGCCGCGCATTCGCGGTGGCGTTAGAACAGGAAATGGTTGCGCGTGAACAGGAAATGAGGGCCAAGGTTGTCGAAGCGGAGGCTGAAGTGCCGAAAGCTATAGCGGAAGCTTTTAGAGAAGGTAATCTCGGCCTTATGGATTATTATAAAATGAAAAATATTCAGTCTGATACTGACATGCGGCAGTCGATAGCCGATAAAGTATAGTTAATAATACGCGCTCCGCGTGATTGAAGGCGGATTTAATGGAAAAAGTTATATTTTTTATCATGGTTTTTTTGGTGGTAACGCTTGTTGAAGCGTTTTCCACTAAAAAAAATGACGATTCTCAACGGCAGGATGAATGGGATGTCAGTGAATTCGATTTTTCAAAGGTAAAAAGCGCTCCGAAGGTTGATGAATTAAAAATATTAAATGATATAAAAACTGATAAAGGCGACGCTGGTAAAGAAGTCTCTACGTCAGATGGTTATGAGCGCAGTATTGAAAACGAACGTTATTTTGAAGGTAAATCGACTTATATTGAACAATCCGTCGTTCAGGCCGATACATATATAAATCAGAGTACCGTTCAGGCCGATACTTATATATCTTCGGCCTCAGATGAAAGTCATTTTCCTGTTCCGGGTGTTACCGATGCTTATGCTTTGAATACAGGCGGTCAGATCGTTAAATCGAAAAAAGACGGTGAAAAACATCATAAAAAAATTGCGGTTGATACAGATTCGAATGCGTCTTTGATTTTATTAGAAAATGCCGCGGCCGGCGGCCAGATTATCGATCGTAAAACTGAAAGTCTTAATTCGGAAAGACGTGAAGCTAAAATGGCCCGCAAGGCGCTTAAAAAGATGGATTCGAGCATTAAAAGCGGTTCGGGTGTTATGCCGGTTGCGGGCGTAAATTTAGAGTCTCAAAATGCTGAAATTAATGAGCAGTTTGATGTGGCTTCAATGTTTAGCGGCAATAACATAAAAAAAACGATTTTAGCTTCAATTATACTTGACAAAACAAAATTTTAGAGTATAATCTATAGAGCGTGAATAAATAATAGTTTTATTTTAAAGATTTTAAATTATAAACGGCAGGCCGGGCGTATGGTTATGTGTACGCCGCGGTTTGCGCGTTCGTTTTTATATCGTGGTGTTTAATGGTAGAAGATAAAACCTTTCAGCAGTTCGTTGTTAACGTTAAAAGCAATAACGATATCGTCGGTACAATTTCAAATTATATTTCTGTCAAAAAAAACGGTAAAAATTTTTTGGCTAATTGTCCTTTTCATTTAGAAAAAACTCCTTCTTTTAATATTAATTCTGAAAAACAATTTTTTTATTGTTTTGGCTGCCAGGCAGGCGGAGACGTCATTAAATTCGTTTCATTAATAGAAAATATTTCTTATAAAGAGGCGCTTATTAAATTAGCCGGGGTTGGCGGGGTAGAAATACCGGCCGGCCTGGCTCCTATAGCGCCGGGCATAGAAGATAAATTTAAATTGTTATATAATCTTCTTGGCGAGGCCGGGCTTTATTTTTTGAAAGTGCTTGCGAGCGCATCTAAAGAAGCCGAAACAGCCCGAAACTATCTTTATATGCGTGGATTGAAAAATGAAGATATCGAACAATATATGCTTGGCTATTCATTTGTTTCGCCCGTTAAATTTCATGAGGCGGTTTTGAAGTCTAAAAAATATAACGCCTCAGATTTAGAGCGGGCCGGGTTGATCGTTAAAACTGCGGATGGCCGTTATTTTGATAGGTTTTTCGGCCGCATAGTTTTTCCGATATTCGATAGAAGTTCGAAAGTGATCGGTTTTGGAGGCCGCACTGTATTGCCTGACGGCGTTCCGAAATATCTTAATTCTCCGGAAACGGCGGTTTACAAAAAAAATTCTGTGTTTTATGGCATTAATTATGCCCATGATGCTATAATTAAAACAAAAGAGGTTATTTTAGTAGAAGGATATTTTGATTTTATTTCACTGCATAGAAATGGAATACATAATGTGCTTGCCACATGCGGCACGGCCCTTTCGCCTTTTCATGTAAAATATATAGAAAATAATGTTAATAAGGTTATTTTTTTGTATGATATGGATGAAGCGGGAATAAGAGCTACTATGAAAAATTTTGATTTATTTACAAGACCTGATATTAAAATATCTGTTGTTAAATTCGAAGGAGCTAAAGACGCGGATGAGTATATTAATAAAAATGGGCTTGAAAAAACCGGCGCGGCTATTTCGAAGGCCGTTCCATTTACGCAATTTTTAATTAATTATGCTTATAATAAGTTCGGGCGGCGTGATATAGAATCAAAAACGGCGATAGTCGAATTTTTAACGCCGCACGTTCGGGGGATATCTTCTGAAATTAGCCGTAATCAATATATCACATTACTTTCTCAAGATCTTAATATAGCTGAAGATAATATAAGAGAGCTTGTTTTTAAAGGCTTTCACGGCCGGCGCGAAGGCGCGGCCGGCGCCGTGGATAACGCGGCGATTCTCGCTCCCGAAACTAATATACGAAGGCGTCTTGAAATAGATATTTTGCATGCGTTGATTCAAAGCATTGATTTTTTACCTTTATTTTTATCAAATATTGAAGCTGCCGAAATTAAAAGCGCTGAACTTAAATCTATGATTGATTTAATGCTTAATTCCGATAATCTGAGCCTTAATTCCGATATGCAGTCGGTTTATGCGGGTAGTGAATATTCCGACTTTTATGATAAGCTGCTCGCAGTTTCTCTTGAAAGTGATAATGCAATCAAATATTTTGAGGATTTGTTAAATAAATATAATAAAATAATTAGAAAGGAACGTATCGATGAATTGAAAGTTAAAATCAGGGAAGCCGAAACTATCGGAGATATCGAAACGTCAAAATTATTATTGCAAAAGGTTTCGATATTGCAGAAAGAAAATGTTTAACCATAATCTATCAGGCGATTAATAATCGTTTTGAATTACTGACCGGTTAACCGAAATTATCAGCTAAAAAAGAAGGTTGGAGGTTTTGTAGTAATTATGTATTTTAATGCTAATAGCGGTCGTGAAGAAAAAAAGGAAGCGGGTTCGACGGTAACGGATGCCGTAATATTAAATATTCCTTCTTTAATTCAATTAAATATTGATTCGAAACCTGAAAAGAGCGCAAAATTTGTTATGCGTTCAAAAACTCCTGAAATTATTGTTAAGAGTACGTTAAAAAATATCGAAAATTTTGATTTTAATGTTAAGGTTAATGGAAAAAATTCAAATTTAAATGTTCAAAAGTCCGCTTCTTTAGTTGAAGATAAAAATTTGAATAATATTTTTACGGCTAAATTAAAAGATCGCGGCGCGTTAAATCCGGATTCAAAAGAATTAAAGGATGGACTCGTTAATCTGATTAATTGCCTGGTAAAGCTTGAATTAAAGATAGCCGAAGTGGAAAGCGGCATTACATTCGATAAAAAAAGCGGATCGGATAATAGTTTTGAAAAAAATTATATTCATCCGGTTGTAACTGAAATTGAAGAAATATTGATTCCGCTCAGTTTTGATATTATCGAAAAAGAAATACAAAAAAGACTTTCTGCGATTCTTCAACCTATTATCGTTGAATTAATTAAAAAAGCTCTTGTTAACGGCAGTATATCTTATCAGGAAATAGAAGCGAAATTGCCTCAAACCTCGACTATCGATGAAATGGAAGAGGTAATATCGATTATAATGGAATCCAAGATTGAACTGACCGACGATGATGAAGATAAGTATGCTTCTCAGGAAAGCCTTCTTGAAGAAATAAAAAAATTCGATGAATATCAGGCTAATTTTGAAGGCGATGATTCGGTTCTGGATTCGGTTAAAATGTATTTACGCGGTATCGGTGAAGTTCCGCTTTTGAGTACCGATGAAGAAGTCGAACTTGCCAAGCGTATTGAACAAAGTGATGAAGAAGCGGCTATAAAACTTATCGAGGCTAATTTGCGCCTTGTAGTGTCAGTCGCTAAAAAATATAAAAAACGAGGCTTGCTATTTCTTGATTTAATTCAAGAAGGTAATCAGGGCCTGATACGCGCCGTTAAAAAATTTAAATATAAAAAAGGTTTTAAATTTTCCACTTATGCTATATGGTGGATACGTCAGGCAATAACGCGCGCTATTGCTGATCAGGCCCGTACCGTAAGAATTCCGGTGCACATGGTCGAAATTATTAACCGCTTACGTAAAATAGCGCGGCAATTATCTCAGGAACTTGGCCGTGAGCCAACCCATGATGAAATTGCCGAGCGGTTAAAAATGCCGGTGGAAAAGGTTAAAAAGATATTTAAAATATCGCTTGAACCGGTTTCACTCGAAACTCCTATTGGCGAAGAAGATGAAAGCCATCTCGGCGATTTTATCGAAGATAAGAACGCCGTATCACCCGTTGAATCGGCTTCATATTTAATGCTTAAAGAACAGATCAACGATGTTTTAAAAACCCTTACAGAACGAGAAGATAAGGTGATTAAGTACCGTTTTGGGCTAATCGACGGATGTCCGCGTACGCTTGAAGAGGTTGGACGTATTTTCGGCGTAACTCGCGAACGTATCAGGCAGATCGAGGCTAAAGCTCTTCGCAAACTTAAACATCCTTCGCGTTCAAAAAAATTGAAGGAATTTTACGCTGAATAAATAGTAATTAAATTTTTTGAATATTCCGGTAACGTCAATGAACGTGAATTGATTTTTGATAATATCTTTTTATTTTAAAAGAAGAAAAAAAGAAAAAAAGAAAAAAATATAAAAAAAGAGAAATAAAGAGAAAAATGATTATAAAATTAATTAAATAGATTTAAACGGTTTTAATCATGTTATTTTGCTGTTGAATTAATTAATTGATTGTAGTATAATAATATTACTTTTGAAAACGAGTTAATAAGGGCCCATAGCTCAGTTGGTAGAGCTACCGGCTCATAACCGGTAGGTCACAGGTTCAAGTCCTGTTGGGCCCACCAACATAAGCCGGATAAGCCATTTATTAGCTTATACTGATTAGCGCATTAAAAAATACAAACGCCCCCTTCGTCTAGCGGCCTAGGACATCGCCCTTTCAAGGCGGCGGCGCGGGTCCGAATCCCGCAGGGGGCGCTACCAGAAACCTCGCAGAAATGCGGGGTTTTTGTTTTTTCGGAAAAGCGTTCCGTAAAACTTTTTTGCTACATTATTAGAAAAAAAAGTTGATGTTAATGCCAAAAACATTCAGAGTTGAAGACTATCCGCAAAATAAGGAACAAGATAGTGTGTGGCGTTATAACGGAGCCTGAGATTAGCCGGCGGAAGGCAGGGAATTGTTCTTGACTTTAACAACTTACCCGACTGCCGGGCTCGGCCAATATAAAAGTAGCGTTCAAATCTAAAATGCGCCAGAAATATACGATCATAGATCAAAAGATCGACTGGTATGATATCGTGAACTTCTTAGTTACGACTCTGGAGAAGAAAGCGTCATACGCCTCGAAAGTTATGAAGTTGCAGGCGAATTGCCCGGAATGTAATAATGATAAAGCAATTATTTATTCTGAATTTTAGCTTTAAAATGCTGGCAGGCGTTTCCGGTAGATTCGAATACGGCGCGTGATGGCATATTTTTAGACTGAATTCCCCAGAGCTTACAGCCGTGCGGAAAATTTGGGTTCCATGTTACCTGATAATTTATACATTTAACGCAGTTGAGCGGAGTGTTCATTCTGAGTATCCTTTTTAAGATGTTTTTTTATTATTCGATATATATCTTCGGGTAAAAAAGGCTTTGCCAGACAATCGTTCATTCCAGCTTTGAGACATTCGTTTATTATAACGTTTGAAGTTTCTCCGCTGATAGATATAATTGGCATGGTTTTTCCGGCCGTTCTTAATTTTTTAACTACTTCAATGCCGTTTAATTCAGGTATTTGAATATCTATAAGAATAGCGTCCGGGTCTTTAGTTAAAGCGGCGTCAAGAGCGGCGCATCCGTCGTCGGCGTCAATTACTTCATAATCGCGCGCTTCGAGCATATTTTTAAATAAAATGAGGTTGAATAAATTATCTTCGACTATTAAAATTTTAGCGCTTTTAGTTACCGCTTTAATTTTAGCTGGCGATTGCCCGGATTTAAAATTCTGGCTCCGGACGTGATGAACAGGCTTGAGACGTCCATTTTTCATTTTTATTTCAAAGGAAAAAATAGTCGGGCCGCCCGGGGCGCTTTTTATTTTTATTGATTCGCCGCCGAGCAGACGCACCAGCCGGTCTGATATTACCAATCCCAATCCGGTTCCGCCGTAAATACGTTCCGTCGATGCTTTGGCCTGCATATAAGGCTTAAAAAGCCTTTTTATTTCACTTTCACTTATTCCAGGGCCTGTATCTATAACGCTAAAAACTATGGTCGAATAAGGCCCGTTTATTTCTTTTTTTTCGCATTCGACCGTTACGCTGCCGGTATTTGTGAATTTAACGGCATTGCTTACAAGATTAATTAAAATTTGCTTTAATCTGAGCGGATCAGAAATGAGCATTGTTTCA
>CAYQWL010000070.1:6709-8434 GCA_964421195.1 uncultured bacterium
GCTATAAGATCGGAAAGGTCAAATTCGATATTGTCAATGGTTATTTTTTCATTTTCTATTTTTGAAAAATCAAGAACTTTGTTTATTAATAAAAGCAGATGATTTGAGTTATTTATAATCGGTTCGAGCATATAACGTTGAGATTCCGTGAGGTTCCCGTCATCTTTAAGAAGTTCGGTATATCCTATGATACTGCAGAGAGGATTTCTGATTTCATGATTAAGATCGGCCATAAAAGAGTTTTTTAGTTTATCGGCTTCGCGGGCTTTGATATTCGCTATTTCAAGCTGATTTTTTATTTCTTTTAGCTGGTTATAAATATTACTAAAATAGCTTATGAAAAAAATTAATATAATTTGCGTGAAAACTCCAAAATATAAAATTGGATATTTATTGAATAAAGTTATTAATGAAGGACGATTCATTAAATAAAGAAGCGCGCTTTCGCCGATTATAAAAATAGCTATGGCTGCAAATCCATTTTTTTTACCATAAAACCAGGTTATATAAGTTGTATATAAAAGCGTAATTGTCATTAAATTGTGTTCGAGATAATCGAATGTGAGATAAAAAAATACGAAATAAAGCGCCATTAATATAATGAGCGCTGTATCTCGCATTATAGGGTTATTGTCGTTATATGAACCGAAAGCAGCCATTAATGAATGTACTCGTTTCTATTGATGTATCGGGCATTTAATAATAAAAAATGGATAGCGCCCGTTATTAGAAATTTTCTTTTATTTTTTTTCTGGCTGCGGCGCGGTTGCCGGCGCGCCGTTCGGGATTTCGCCCGGCGGAGGCGGAGGCATAAAATTAAGATAAAGAGAATATTTTGCGCCGTTATATTTTGCGGTTCCATGAAGAACAGGAATTTTTTGGCCGCCTTCAATATATTTTTCAAATATTTTTACGTCGATTTCGTTTTTATCGGCTTCATTCGGGCCTGGCTGTTCAGCGGGCATGGCGGTTTTACCGGGAACTGGAGGCATTTCGTCGTCTTCTATTATTTCAGCTACTAATTTCGCTTTGAACGCTTTTATTTTTGGTTTAATTCCTTCGGCTTTATATGGATCATAATTGTAAGAAGAATTTTTTTCTATTTTTAAATTAGTGAGCATAAGACGACGTGAACCGATAAATAACATGCCTTCAGGGACTCGTGTTTTATTTTTAGAAAGAAGCGCGGCAGGATCTAAAATGACCATTGTATTACATAATTCAAAATTGCCGTTTGCTTCGATTGCATATCCCATAAAAGATTCATTTTCAGGCATTGCCATAGGTGTAAAATTACTTGGCGGGCCGGCCGGCGGCGGGCTGCCTATTTGCGAAAAGGCTTGTGGAATGGAAAAAAAAGAAGTTAAAGCCAGTATTAATGAAAAACAAAAAAAACAAGAAATTTTTTTTAGACTATTTAACATAATTGTTTCCTCCTTAAAAATTTTGATTTATTTTAAATTTTTAAATCATTAAATTAAATGTAAATATTAAAAAAAAAATGTTTAAGCCTTAAAATTGAAATTTTAATATAAAAATAAATATATTATAATCAAATATAAAAAAACACAATTAATGCTATAATAAAATATAAAGCTCATATAATTATATCTGACTTTATATAAATTTTAGCATAATTGTTAAATAAAATAAAGAATTTTATTATTATTATTTTTATTTGTTTTATTTATTTGTTTTATTTATTTGTTTTATTTATTTGTTTTA
>CAYQWL010000070.1:8534-20356 GCA_964421195.1 uncultured bacterium
ATTTTTATTTGTTTTATTTATTTGTTTTATTTATTTGTTTTATTTATTTGTTTTACACGTTCGCTTGCGGCGTTAAAATCGTCGAGAGCTTTTTGAAGTTCCGGGCTGTCTTCAGGATTTTTAGCTAATAATTTTATATATTTTTGATAATATTCATTCATATATTTTTTTGCTTCGATTAATTCAGCATTATCTCCGGCATTTACGTTTGTGAGGATATTTGCGCCGTTTATAGGGGGAGCGCCTGAAACCGCCGTTTCAATTCTTTTCAGCCACGGCAGATTTAGATTATTATTCGCGCTTTCCGTTATTTTATCTTTAGCTTTACCGGTGAGTTTATGATATACATTCGCGATGGCGCCTGAAACTTTTGAGCCGATAAATCCGCCCGTTACGCCGCCGATAAATCCGCCGACTATAGGGATTGGGATAAGCGCGGACCCGATAGCCATACCGGCCGCCATTCCAATGGAATGACCTGCGAGATACGATACATCCATTGCATCCCATATTCTTTTAAGACTGATTTTTTTATTTCGTTTGTAATCAAGTATTGAATTAGTGCCGATTTCAGAACCAAGGTTGGCGCAAAATATGGCCGGCGCGGTCGCCACGAATGCCGAAATTATGGGGCCCGCGCCAGGAACGGGTATCAGGCTTCCGGCTATAGAACCTATGACGCCGCCGGCGACTGAGCCGGCAAGCCCGCCAAGAAGATATTCTGGAGTAAATGTAGTTTTTACGGCGTTTTTCATACTCTGGCTTATGGGATAACCGTCGAGCATATTAGAAGCTACGTTAAGGCCGTAATAAACGGCTACATTGCTGAACGCTCCACCTATGGCGTTTTTTAATACCGGCTGCCAGCCGGAAAAACTGTTGAGCCTGCCCGGCTCGATTCCTTTTTTTATGGTTACTCCGCGTCTCATTTTATTGGACATGAGCCTTGTGAGATCGGATGGCGTCACATATTGAGAAACGCCTATTTTCAGCGTTCTTATTTTGTCGCGTGAATCGCTTGTGCCGCCGCTGGTTTCAATCGCGGATACGACCTTATAGAAAGTTTTGCCGTCAACTTTAAATTGCGCGTTATTGGCGACGATGAGTCCGGCTCTGTCGGATAAATATTCGAGCTGGAATTCTTCGAAACCTGCGCGAACATTTTCAGCATAAGCTATTTCTCTCGCTATGAACAGAGCCATTGCGTCGTTATCTGATTCGCTTATTTTTAAAAGTTCGGCAGTAAGCGCGCTTGATATCTTAAGCGTCGTTCCATCGTTATGATATGCGGCTGAATTTGACTGGATAATCTCTATTTTTAGCCCGGTATTTAAACTGTTTGCCGCCTGCAGACTATTATATATGTTTTTTATTTCATCGGGCGTTTGTAAAATTTGAGCGTTTTCTAAAGATTCCTGCTGCGCCGATAATATCACGGGCGTTATAATTATGTGTGCGATAAGCGTTAGTATAAACGTTATATATAATAGCCCGCTAAAAGCATATTTAATATCAGGTTTAAGCTTGAATTTTGTAAAAACAGTTAAAATATATGTATTTTTCATAAAATGCACCTCCCGGCTGTTATGCGGCCGGTGAATAGATGATATTGCTTATATTAAAGGTTTTATAATATTAAGTTTCATAAGAACTTCAAGAATAAACATGGTCTTTTTATCCGTAAAAGCTCCCGGACCATATATTTCATATGCTTCGCCCTTTTCGTTTATGCCTATTTTATATTCTTTAGATTGAGCGATGTCTTCGAAAATTCTATCGCGGCAGTCGCGGCTGAATTCAGCGGATTTTACCGCGCATACGTCTTCGCCGTTGATCTGTTCGCTCATGTAATCCATATTGTAAGTGCCCACTACCGAAACTAATTTATCAAAAACAAATACTTTTGCATGCAGTTTGTTAGCTCCCGCGAATACGAATACACGGGCGCCAGTATCCTTCATGACTTCTTTCCAGTCTTTAAGAAAGAATGCCTGGGTGAGTATGCTGTCGGTGCTGACCGGGCTGTTGGTATGTATTATTATTTTAACGCCTCTATCTTTAGCGCGCATTAATGCTGCGCGGGATTTTTCGGTAAGAATGACATAGGGGTTTTGAATGATTATTTCCTGCGTGCAGGCATCCATAAATGCCACTAAATTATCGGTTATATCGTTTCTTTCCTGCTGAAAGTTATGTTTTCCGTAAAGTTTAACCGCCGCGAAATGGCTGTTTTCGAACGGATTGTAGTTACTGTAATTAACCATTTTTTTGTATTTAAAAAGCTCTTCGTTAAATTCTTTTAACACCGGATCCTGAAGCGGGCCCATACCTTTTATCCACATGTCCATAGCTTTTTCGGCGGCAATAAGCTCTTTATCCTTACCGCTCCAGTTTCCTAAAAGATCTTTGCTTATTTCGAAATTTTCGAGCGCTTCGAACTCTTCGTCAAAAGCTTCCTTCATTTTGCCCGCAATTTCGGAACCTCTTAGAACAACGTCGGTGTCGCGGAATACGTTGGGATCGTCGGCGGGATCGGCGAAATAATTTAACGATACATTGCGTCCGCCCGTCAGCGAAAGCTCGCCGTCAACTATGATTATTTTTTGATGATTCGAGCCTATGAGGTTTCTTATATTGGTGAATGTGCTCGGAAGCGCTTTGTGCATGGGATTAAATACTCTTATCTGCACGTTAGGGTTAATCATAAGTTTTTGTAAATAATCCTGGCCGAGAAAAGTTTTAGCGAGCGCTTTGCTCCCGCGGGCGTCGATCATCAATCGTATTTTAACGCCTTCATTAGCTTTTTTCATTAATAAACCGAGCATAGCTTTACCATAAGCGTCTTTTTCAAAAATAAAATAAGTTATATCGATTGTTTGTCTGGCGGCGTTAAGTATATACCATCGAGCATACCATGCTTCATTGTTATCGGTGATGAGCCTTATCTGCGCGTAAGCATCGTCAACGGGCATGGTAGTATTATCGAATGTGTCGTTTACTCCGAATTCGGCGCGCTTTCCAAATACATCGCTTAAAAATTCATAGCTTACATAGTCCGGGTCTTTTTCGCCGTTTTCACGATACGAACGATGTTCGGCCACGGCTTTGCGGTAAGTAAAAAGCGATGAATAGTAACTTGCGAGAGAGCTGACTTTTTTTATAGGGTTCTTAAACCATGAATATTGTTGATAAGTAGCTTTTTTCTCCTGCGCCGTTTTTCTTTTATCGGTAATAGCTGAAGCCAAATTTGTTTTCATCTGTGAATATTTAGCGCGTGATAAAGCGCGGTTGGCTTCTTCAAGGCGGGCGCCCGCCGCGGTTTTAACTACTTCGCTTAATATTTCAACCGCTTTATTATAATCGAGTTTAAATTTAGCGTAAGCATTAGCCAACTCGATTTTTGCGTTAATGATTTCATCGTTCGATTTTGATGTGTTTATAATTTCTTCAAGCCCGTTTATGATTTTATCAATGTTATCACGCGCGCCGCTGGTATGAAGTTGTTTTACTATAGTTTCGAGCCGCGCGGTAGCCGCCGTTGCACGAGAACCTGCAGAAGTATCGGTTTCGGTCTGCGCGTCATTGTTTATTATGCGTCCTCGTTCATCGGTTGAAGCGGGTGCCTGTAAAGTTTCTCCCGCGGCGGCACGGTCTAAAGCTGTTTCCGCCGCGTTTTGATTTTCTTTTAAATATAATTGATATTTTTCCAGTGCCTCTTTATAACGTTCAGCGTAAACTTTTAAGGTTTCGGCGTCGGTATTTTGGTCAGCCGCCGTTTTGAATTCATTGTAGCATTTTAAATATTCATCGTAGGCGGCCTTTATATCGTTATCTGCCGCGAAAATCGATTGCGGACAGGCCGTCATTATAACGAGCGCTATGGTTAGTATAAAAAATTTAAAGCCGTTTTTTCTCATAATTGCGCCTCCAATTTCATAAAAAAAATTATTATTTTTATTATGTATCAATTATAAACGCTGATATTTATTCTGTCAAGTTTATATGTATATTTTTTTGTTAAATATTATAGAAAATAACCGATATTATTTGATGAGGCATAATAAAAATTTTATCGAAAAATTAAATTTTAAAAAATTAAATTATTTTAAAAAAAATATGATTTTATTTAAAAAAAGGATCAATAATAATAAACAGGATTATTTTTATGGTATCAAAGGGCTTTCGCTTCTTGAAGCGCTTTTGACCGTAACTTTAGTTACGGTAGCTGTTTCAGTTGTACTGCCGGTCAGTAAAATATATATAGTCGCCCAGCGTGAAGAATCTATAAAAAAAAATCTTGGCGATGTTCGCGATGCTATCGATCGTTTTAAAAAAGAACAATCGCATTATCCGGTTTCGATAGATCAATTAATTGAAAATCGTTATTTAAGGAGATTGGAGCCTGAACCGTTCGGTAATAAATGGCAGTATATGCCGCATACCGGGCCTCACGAGTGGAAAGATTTTACTGTTTCAGTGCTTACTGAACAGTCGTATCTGGCTTCAGTAAAATATTTATCGATGAAAACTCGAACTTATACATCTGTTAAAGTGCTTGAAAATGATGACGGCGAAAAAGACAGGGATAAAGAAAAAGAATTAGAAAATGGCAAAGGCGGCAGTGACGATGGTGAAAACGGCGATGGTGAAAAAGGGTCTGAAAGCGATAAAAAGACATGTGAAGTTGAATTATATGAAGAAATATTCGATATAAGAACATCTACCGATTATACGGGTATTAATGGAGTTCCTTATAATTTATGGTAAAATCATGATAAAATTATCTGTAAAAAAAAATAAGCATAATTTATCACGCGCTATGACGCTTCTTGAAATATCGTTGACTATCGCGATAGGACTTATTATGATTAGCACCGCAGCGCTTTATTATGGCGGCGCGCTCGAAAAATCGAAGCAAAGCGCTCTGAAACAGACATTAAATGAAACAAGAAAAGCTATAGACGCATATTATAAATATAGCGGTAAATATCCTGAAAAATTAGAGGATCTTGTAACGGGTGATATTGTTTTTTTAAGAAATTATCCGTCCGATCCGGTATCGGGTAATAACATCTGGCTTATAATAAAAGAAAATGGACATACGGCAATATCGGCTATTGAATATACCGGACCGGTTTATGATATTAAATCGCTTGCCAGAGATTGTGAGAACTATTAATTTTTGTATATTAGTGTATTATGAAAATAAATAAATGCTATAATAAATGTTATATTGAATTTAATAATTTATTAATTAATCGTTAATTGCCATTGATATCAGGTGAATGATTATGAGTGAAATGAAACCGTTTTTTCAGTCTAAAAAGCTCGAAGACATACTCGTCGCGATGAATTATATGAAAAAAGAAGATATCGCGGCGCTTGTCGTCGAATGCCAGACACGTCGTAAATCTTTGCTCGAAGTTATCCTCGAAAAAAAACTTCTCGATGAAACAAGTGTATATAAGGCGCTTGCATCACAATCCAATCTCGAATTTTTTGATTTAAAAAATTATGAAGCGCCGCGCCTGCTGTATTCGATTTTACCAATAAATTTATTAAAAATGCAGAATCTGGTGCCGGTGAAAAAAGAAGGAAATGTTCTTACCATAGCTACCTCGGACCCGTCGAGTTTTTTTTCAGTTCAGAGCATCAGGATGGTTACCGGACTTAATGTTAAACTTGTAGTTTCTCAAAAAAATGAAATTATAAGAATAAAAAATAAAATAATAGATGAAAGCGCCACGGCGCGAGGCGCGGCTTCTGAAAGAAGCGCGAAATTATTCGGCGGCGCTTCTGATGCCGGCGATAAAAAAACGGCGGTTAAATCGGTTAATATAAGCGAGGTAATAGACGATCTTAATTTAGAATTCGTATCGTCGAGTCAGGAACAGGTCAGTCTTGAAGAAGCGCTTATTGAATCCAGACAGCGGCCGGTAATAGCTTTTGTAAATAAAACCATACTTGAAGCGGTAAAGAAAGAAGCTTCGGATATACATTTTGAACGCCTCGAAAATAATTGTCGGATAAGATTTCGTATCGACGGTGAATTGTATGATCAGTACAGCGTTGAGCGTGAAGCTCATGATGCTATAGTGTCAAGAATTAAGGTGGTATCAAATCTTGATATAACCGAAAAAGCGATGCCGCAGGATGGCAGCTTTAAATTGAAAATCGAAAATTCATTCGTCGATTTCCGCGTTTCCATATTTCCATCGATATATGGGCAGAATGTGGTTATCCGTGTTTTGAACCGGCGAGTGGTCCCTCTCGATCTTAATAAGCTTGGCTTTTCACCGCGTTATCTCGAAAATTATAAGGCGAAAATATCAAAACCTTATGGAATGATTCTTGTCACCGGCCCCACCGGTTCCGGAAAAACTACGACGCTTTATTCTTCTTTATTACAGATAAACGACGGAGGCCGGAAGATAATAACGATAGAAGATCCGGTGGAATTTCAGCTCGATGGAATTAATCAGACTCAGGTTTTTATTAATAAAAACGATCCGTCGAAATCATTGACATTCTCGATGGGATTGCGTTCTATATTGCGTCAGGATCCTGATGTGATTATGATAGGTGAAATACGCGATCATGATTCAGCGGAAATTGCTATAAACGCTTCTATGACCGGGCACCTTGTATTTTCGACGGTCCATGCCAACCATTCGGTTGAAGTGCTTTCGCGTATTAAATCGCTTAAAGTCGATGTTAATCTTTTTATGGATTGCGTTAATCTTATAATAACTCAGCGGCTCGTAAGAAAAATATGTCCGAATTGTAAAACTCTGGTAACCGACGCGGCCAGGGAATTTGAAAGTTTAAAAATGCTTCCGGTTGATTTCGGCGAAGCGAAAATTTATAAAGGAACGGGCTGTGAACTCTGTTCTTATACGGGATATATGGGACGTATAGGCGTTTTCGAGTTTTTCGATATTAGCGAAAGAATAAAAGAAAATATAAGCGCGGAAGAATCGATTTTTAAAATTAAAAAAATCGCTATCGAAGAAGGAATGCTTACGCTGCGAGAAGCCTGTATAGAAAAGGTTAAAGCCGGTGAAACAACGGTCGAAGAGCTTAAAAGCATATCTATGGAGGATTGATTTTTGTTTTTAAAAAGGTTTATAGCCAGACTTACCGATTTATTTAATAAAGGCGCTTATAATGACGGCGGCGAATCTAATGGTTCGGTGTTTGTCGTCGATATAGGTTCTTCGTTTATGAAGGTAATGACCGGCAGGCGCGACGGCGATCAATTAATAGTAAGTAATTATAATAAAATATCGGCGCCGACGTTTATGAATAAAATATCGTACTTTGATAATATAGAAAATGATATGGCCGCTATTAACACTAAACTTGAAATACTTCTTGAAAATTTTGCGGCCGAATCTGATTATTTAGTTATATGCTTACCCGATAATTTTTCGATAATAAAGCTTCTATCTCTTGAAAAAACTCCTTCTGAAGATGAATTCGAAGATCTCGTCCGTAAGAATATCGAGGGCGATCTTCCTCAACCTTATGATCTGTGGGAATTTACCGCCGATGTTGTCGATCGGACCGATAACGGCATTAATATGATAGTGCTTGCAACTTTAAGGCGTAATCTTGAACATGTTATAGATATGTTGACCGATGGCCTTGCCGAGCCCGACTATGTTTCGTGTTCGTCTTTTTTAGCGCATGAAGTGTTGTATCCTTATATCGAATCGCAGCCCGCGGCTAATATCGCTATTATTAATATGGCAAATACCGTCACTTCGGTTTCTATTTTTAAAGGCAGTCATTTGAGGTTTATGCAGAATATTTATATCGGCGGATATAATTTCACTCTCGATATCGCTAATGCAATGCAGATATCTACCACTGAAGCTGAAAATTATAAAAAAAATGAATTGTTTTTTTTGCCTGAATATGCTCCACAGCAGGAAAAAGTAAAAAATTATCTTGCCGTTAAATCTACTTTCATGGAACTCGCCCGCGGTATTTTTTATTTTTTTGAAAGTTATTTCACTAAATATTTCGAGGAAAAAATCAATGAAATTATAATTTACGGCGGCGGGGCAAATTTTAAAAATATAGATGTTATGCTTGGAGGAATGTTAAATATACCGGTTAAAAAAGCATCTTCGATAGTTAAAGTGAAAAATGCCGAAGGCGAGTATCTTGACGAAGAAACCGTAAATACGTCTTTATCGATGCTTGGAGCGATAAGCGGAGGAAGTGAAGAAGAAGATGAAAATAAAGCTTAATATAAAGAGTAAAAAAAAGTTTTATCATAACGTTAATATTCCGGTTTTAGCAGCTTTTATGCTTGCGGTTATAATAGGCGGAATATGGATGAAAGTTAGCTATAACGCTCATCGCGATTATTCGGCTAAAATAAAGGCGCGCGGCGCTCAGATTATCGCGTTAAAAACTAAGAGCGTAAAAAAAGAAGCTGATACTAAGGTAATTGAAAGCAAGTTGTTTATAGATTCTAATAATTTAGACCGCCTGCACGCTAAAATTAAATTTCTTGAAAAATTTGCGGGAACTAAAAAATCGGCGTTTCGTTTTTTTGATATTCTTGAAAAAGCGGTTACAGGCGAGGTGTTTATAAATAATATAGTTTCAGATATTAAAAAGAATGAATTTAATATAGAAGGAAGCAGTTCTAATGCCGATAATATAAGTGAATTTATAAAAAACCTTCAATCCGGCAATCTTTTTTCAGGTGTCGAGTTATTAAAAATAACGGGCGGCGCCCGTGAAAGCCGAAGTATGAATTTTAGCGCGGTTTTTGTTTATAACGACGGACCGGAGCTTGAATTTAAAGGCGGTCCGACGCCGGGCCCCGGTTTTAAAAATAAAAGTGCGCGGGATGTTAAAAAGGTGAATTGAAATGGATAAAATGCAATTATTATTTAAAAAAATACTGCCGGTATTAATCGTCATTTTCATTCTAATGCCGATGTTTTATTCTGTTTATACTTCGATTTATTTAAAATCCAGACTTGCCTCGCTCGATGCTGAATTTGATAACCTGTCAAGAACGCCGCCGGTACATACGCAAATAAAATATAACCGATTTGAAGATGATGAAAGATATAAAAAAGCATTTGAAAAACTCGGCACGCTTGAAGCGGAAATTAAACGTCAGCTTCCTTCAATGAATAATTTTGGCTCTATTGCCGACAGTCTGCAGGCGCTGGCCGCTGAATGTAATATAGAAGTCGCGTCGCTTAACGTTTTTAATCCGGCGCGTGAAGCTTCTTCTGATATATTTCCGATGAAAATAAATATGGAATGCCGCTCAACTTATAAAGCTTTTAAAAAATTTTTATGGAGTATAGAAAATTGCAATAATATTTTTTTTATCGAAAAAATAGCCGTTAATTCAAAGTTGTCTGATGAAAAATTAAATTATAATTACGAAATGCTCGGTTATATTAAAAAATAATCCGGCCATAAAACAGGTGATTATGTTAAAAAGTAAATTCAGTATCGTGGGAATTATAATAGTTATTTTTGCCGTTTATATGCAATACCGCGGCGGGGCCGGCGAGTGGGCGCCAATGCTCACTGCTTCAGGGCCGAAAGGCGCTTCCGGCGATGCGCGTCCGCCGATAGCTTCAGGTTATATTAAATCAGATACAGCCGCGGCCGCTCAGCCGTCTTCTCTAAAGCCGTTCGAAGACGCTGATTACAAAAGCTTATTGTCGTCTATAGATAATCTTGCGAATTCGCTTTCTAAAAAGATCGCCTTATGCTCTTTAAATGATTATCGCGATGATTGCGTAAATATATTCGTGCCGCGAATTACATCTTCACAGGAGCTTGGATTGAATGAGGAAGAACTCGCTCGAAAAAACGGGTTTAATATTATTTTAAATTCGGCCGATATAAGTTATGCCGGTTATTTTAATACGCCGTCGGGAATGAACGCGATTATTAAAGTGCGAGGCGGCGGGGCTAATATGGTAAAAGCCGGCGAGATTCTCGCGAATACTAATTTAAAATTGAAGGCTATTAACGAACGTTATGCCGTTTTCGAAAATATGATAAGCAGTATGGATGAAAAGGTTTATATTACTTCGAGGTGAAAAATAAGTGAATAAATTGTATGAAATTGTTAAAATGCTCGAATCAGGCGATTATTACGTTAAACAATATGCGCTCGATGCGCTTCGTAAGTTTGACGTTTTTTTGCCTTCCTGTATCGAGCGCTTGAAATTATTTTTTGTTTCTGAAACGGATACTGCTTTAAAATGCGCGGTGCTAAAACTTTTTGCCCGGAAAAAAATATCGGGTCATTATCTTTATTTTGCGGAAAATATTAAAAATTGTGAATATATTATTAAAAATTCTTTTTATGATTATATTGCTATGGCATCTGAAATTAACGCTTTAAATTTTCTTGTTGAAGGTTATTATAGTGAAAATGACCCGATGACGCGTTCTAAAATAGTTAAAACTATCGCCGCTTTACAGGCGGCCGATCCGTCGATTTCTATCGCCCGTGAAAAATTGTTCGATTTTTTAAATGATCCCGATGCGCGGGTAAGGGCTAATGCATGTTCGATTAAAGCCGATTTTACTGATATTATCGTGCGCGCTGAATTTAAAAAGCTTTTGAAGGACGCTTCACAAAGAGTCGCGGCTGATTCCGCGGTTGCGCTTTTTCAGTCGGGCGATCCCGCCGCTGCGGATTTTGTTATCGAAAAATTATCTTTTGCGGGACATGAAGATGAAAAGTCTTCCTGTATTTATGCTCTGGGTCTGATGCGGACGGAAAATTGTTATGAAACGATTAAAAAATATATGGCTGATTCATCGAAAGAAGTAAGAAAAAACGCTATACTTTCGGCAGGCCGGCTTGGATTGAAAGATGCGGTTTCCGATTTACTTGATCTTTATTTATCTGAACAGAAGCGCTGTCGTGAAAATTTAAATGTAATAATCGGCGCGCTTAAATCTATCGATGAATTTTCTTCCACTCTTGCCATTATTGAACGGCTTAATGCGTCCGGTAACGATGAATATAGCCGGGCGAGCCTGGTAAAAGTGCTCGCTCATTTCGCGACCGGCGATATGGCGCATTATTTAGTGTCTTATTTAGACGATTACGATGCGCGCGTACGCGCTAATTCGATTGAAGCAGTATGTTTTATGCAGGAACGCGGCATGGTGAGCGCGGATTTTGTAATTAAAAACCTGCTCGTCAGTATGTGTGATTCTAATTCGCGCGTGGTGGCTAATTCTATAAGAGCTTTATACGCCGCCGGCGTGGTAAGCGTAATTTCGGTATTGCGTGAAATGCTTTTATCTAACATAGAAAACGTTCGCGGCGCGGCGCGTTATGCGCTTTCTTATTTTCCCGAAGGGCTTTTAACCGTTAACGGCTAAGCGCCGTAATAAGTGCTGCCGTAGAATTTTTTAATAAGCGTTCTTATCGTTCCATACCACCATTACCGTCTTAAATAATATCTTGATATCGAATATCAGCGACCAGTTTTCAATATAATACAGATCATATTGAATTCGCTGCTCGAGCGAAGTTGACGAGCCGCGAAGGCCGTTTACCTGCGCCCAGCCGGTGATCCCCGCTTTAACGCGGTGGCGTTTCATATAATCTTTTATCTCTTCCTTGAATTTCTGTACGAAGAAAGGCCGCTCGGGCCGCGGCCCGACTAAACTCATATCGCCTTTTAAAACGTTTAGTAACTGAGGCAGTTCGTCGAGCGAAGTCTTGCGCATGAACGCCCCGATCTTAGTGCAGCGCGGATCGTTCTTGTCCGCCCATTTCGGGCCGCTCTGAAATTCGGAGTCGGAAT
>CAYQWL010000071.1:0-19663 GCA_964421195.1 uncultured bacterium
GGCAAAATACACTCATCCGCGGACTGTATATGCATATGAGTGCCATAAATAGCATTAACACGGCCATCAAGGTAATAAGCAAAAGATTTTTTCTCTATTACCGATTCCGCATGAAAATCTATTACTATTATATCCGACATTTTTTTTATGCGTGAAACTTCCGCATCGCAGCTTCTAAAAGGGCAGTCAAGAACGACTTTATTCTCACGGCCAAGAAGCGGCATAAGGCTTTCACGGCCAAGGGCATTCATAACCGCCACCCGTAAACCATTTTTAGCAGTTATAATACGGCAACCCGAACCGGGAGTGCCATCGGGATAATTGATGGGCCTCACCAGACGATCGTTGTCAATTATTTTTAATATTTCTTTTTAGACCATGTATGGTTTCCAAGCGTTACCACGTCGGTGCCAAGGCTTAATATCTGCTCAAAAGTCTGCGGAGTTATTCCAAGACCCCTGGCGGCATTTTCACCATTAGCGATAATAAAATCGGGCTTATATTCCGCTATCAATTCAGGCATTAATTCAGAATACGCCAGCAGCCCCGGTTCGTCAGTGATATCGCCTATCGCCATTATTTTCATAGCAATCCGCCTTTTAGCAACTTACCGAAAAATTTTATCACAAAGATTAAAAAAAGTCAATTTATTCATTATAATTATAACACTGCCTGACTAAAAAAAGTAAGCCCGGCCTCCCGTTTTTTTTAACGCAAAAAAAGCGGCGCAACCTTAACGTTGCCACCGCTTTTTTTTATTAAATTATGATTTTAATCTTAAAAATTCAGCTTATTTCTTCTATTTATTTTTTATCGAGATTCTTTTCTAATAAATCAATAGTTTTTTTAAGCATATCGGCAGCTTTTTCCTTTTCGCCTTTTTTCTTATAAAGATTGCCCATCATTGAATAAAGATGCGCCTGTTCTTCGACGCCCATATCTCCTTTTTTTATAAGCGATTCCGCTTCAGCTATAGCCTCGGCGTCCTTTCCGCATTTAAGGTAAATCTGTACTATTCTGATATTAACCATTTTTTTCTTATTGTCGATATGCTCCGCCGGAATATAAGAAGGCAGTTTAAGCGATGCGAATTTTTTAAGAACGGCTATAGCTTCTTCCGATTTTCCAGCATCTACATAAACGTCGGCAAGATCGTTATAAGATTTTCCAAGAGTCATATAACGTTTAGTCTCTTCACGCTGTTCAGGCGTTAAATTTTTCAAAAAATCCATGCCGCCGCGATCTTTATTTTTAGCACGGCCTGGTTTCATTGCCTGCATAATATGAGGCGGAGGGCCGAACCCGTCAGGGCCGGATGCGCCGGGAGGCGGATTAAATCCTTCATGTTCAAAAGCGCCGGGAGGCGGATTAAATCCTTCCGGCGGCGAAGGCGGTTCGGACTGCGGCTCATCAACATTTCTCGCTTTAACATTTTCCGGCATACCCGCGCAGTAAGCCTCCGAAACAATCAATGATACGGATAAAAACATTCCAAGAAGCAACATAGTAAACATAGATTTAAATGACATATCAACCACTTCCTTTTCTCTTAAATTCTCTTAAAAATTTTTATTATTAACAAAAATTTTTCAATAAAACCGACGAAAATATTTTATTATTAATTATAAACCTCAACACAACCGCCGCCTGACAGGAACAACAAAACCGGATTAATATAAAGCCGAATTATATTCATCTATTTTTCTTATATTTTCGGTATAATAATAATCGAGTTCAGCCGCGATATTCAGCGCTAAAATATCGTTATCTTCACCCGTCGAACCACTTTCAAAAACAGGAAACGAACTCTCATAATTAGCTTCCATACCATAAATTTCCGTTTGCCCGAATTCGTCTGACAGATCGAACACTGAAGCTGCGGAATCGCCTGACGAATAATCATTAAATGAAACATCTTCATAAAGCGTATCGAAATTTTTATTAACGGCCGCTGAATAAGATGAGTATAGAGCTAAAGATCTGTTCTGAATTTCTTCATCCGAAGCTATCATTTTGCCCCGGCTCGAAACGCCGCCTTCGAAAAAACCGGCAATAAACCACAAAATTAAAGTAAATAAAACTGTTACGGCCGCAAAAGCCGAAGCGCCAGCCCATAAAAAAGCAGATTTTTTACGCCTGCAATAAACATAATGACGGCGTGAAAAATTATCGACCACTCCAGCGCGATTTAATTCAATAATTCGAATATGTGCGCTTTGCGTCACGCAATCTTCGAATCGTTGAAACAAACCAAGGCATCTGCCGCACTTTGAAATATGTTCCACACATTTTTCATCGAGCTCTTCAGACGTTTCTAACTTCAGGCGAACGATTTCGCAGATATCGCCGCTTAAAAGCCCTTCATTTAAACCATATTCCTGATCTTTTTTACCGGCGTTTTTTTCATTCATTTTAATCAGCCTTCTTTTTAGCGTTCGATACACTATACTCTTTTAATATCGCGGCCATTTTAACGCTTCCGTTAAAAAATCTGGATTTAACGGTTCCTTCGCTTAAATGAAGAATTTCTGCTATCTGTTCACAACTGAGTTCTGAAATATACTTCAAAACCATTACCTCGCGATAAATATCCGGAAGGCGCGCAAGCGCCGTATCGAAATCTGTTTTTAATTCAATTTCACCGTATTTTTCATGCTCTGAATTTTTAGTTTGAAAAAATAAATAAACGCTATCGACCATTTTGCGAAAATAACTTTTTCTGTTATGATTTTGAATCAAATTACGCGCTATTTGATATATATACGATACGGCCGCCCTTTCATCCTCGAATACAGGTTCTTCACCGGCATTTCCGCTATTAGTCTTCTGAAAAAAAATCATAAATGTTTCCTGTGCGATATTTTCAGCATCTTCATAAACTCCGCCTATCGAATTTTTAATAAAATAAGATAGACGAACATAGTATTTCGAATACAACACATCAAAATCGTAAAGCCCGTATTCGTATTTAATATTTAAATCGCTCATTTCGATTGCTTTCATGCCTTATTATTTTATCCGCCATTACAAAAGTTCACATTATTTTACTTTTTTTTATCTGATATCATCCGGATCAGCATCGAGATTATTTCTAAGCTTATGTTCAAGAAATTCCTCGTATGTTCCCGGATAATCACGAAGCCTGCCGTCGTATAATTCGAGAACTCTCGTAGCTACATTAGAGACGAAATCGCGGTCGTGCGAAACGAAAAGCACCGTACCGTCATATTTCATCAACGCTTCTTTCAGAACATCTTTAGCCAGAACGTCAAGATGATTGGTAGGTTCGTCGAGTATTAAAAAATTAGATTGTCTCAAAAGCATCTTTGCAAGCGACAGACGGGCACGTTCTCCGCCGCTGAGGATGGAAACCGATTTATTTACATCGTCGCCTGTAAATAAAAACGTACCGAGCAGCGTTCTAAGTTTGGGCGCCATATCTACAGGACAATTCTGAGATACTTCGCTTAAAACCGAATTGGTCGGATTAAGCTCCTGCGCCTGGTCCTGCGCAAAATAGTCTATTTTTACGTTATGTCCGAGACGCGCCTCGCCGCCATCAGGCTCTAAATTTTGAGTTATAATTTTTATCAACGTGGTTTTTCCGGCGCCGTTAACGCCAAGCAGCACTATTTTTTCACCACGGCTTATGGTAAACGAAACGGGATCAAAAACCTTCTGGTTCCCATAAGACTTCGCCACATCAAAAGCTTCTACCATTACTTCACCGGATGAAATAGCTTTAGGAAAGAAAAATTTTATCTTTTTTCTTCTCGGCGGCAGAGTTATTTTTTCCATTTTTTCAAGCGTTTTTATTCTGCTTTGAACAAGCTGAGCCTTATCTATTTTCGCGCGAAATCTATCTATAAATTCCTGCATTTTAGCAATTTCATCCTGCTGTTTTTCATAAGCTATATAAAGTTTATCTATACGTTCTTCACGTTCGATTAAATATTTTGAAAAAGTGCCGTGATAAATTTCCAGCCTGGAAGCGTATATTTCAAATATTTTTTTTACCACGGCGTCCATGAAATGTCTGTCATGAGAAACGATAACAACCGATTTAGAATATTGTTTCAAAAAACTTTCGAGCCAGTTGCGAGCGTCTATATCAAGGTGATTGGTAGGTTCATCCAGTAAAAGCACATCGGGCTTCTGTAAAAGAAGCCTGGCAAGATAAATTTTCATCTGCCAGCCGCCAGAAAATTCTGACACTTTTTTATTCCAGTGTTTTCTCATAAATCCAAGGCCTCGAAGAACGTCATGTATATCGGCATCTATAGTATGCACATCAGCCATCATTATTTTTTCCTGAAGATCTCCATAGCGATCCAGTAATTTTTGATATTGCTTTTCATCGTAATTCCCCGCCGCAAATAATTCTTCTATCTCTTCCGCCTCTTTTTTTAATCCGATTATCTCACTGAACACTTCAGCCACTTCTTCATAAAGCGTTTTATCGGATTTCATTATTATATCCTGCGGCAAATAACCGAAGCTCGTTCCTTTAGGACAATTAAATTCACCGCTTTCAGAAGATTCTATACCCGCTAATATCTTTAAAATAGTCGATTTACCCGAACCGTTTTCACCGCAAAGCCCGACAACTTCATTATCATTGACATGAAAAGTTACATCTTTGAACAGACACCTGTCGCCATGATATTTAGATAAATTTTTTACCGCTATCATAATTTCTCCGTTTCATAATAATTTTTATTAAGACAACATATCTATAAAAGCTTCAAGACGCGTTAAAATACCGGCTTTCGCCGTATGCTCATCGACCGTCAGATTCAAAAAAGGAATGCCTCTTTTTCTTGCTTCTCTCTGAATTATATAAACAAGTATAGAATCGATTCCACAGCCAAAAGGCGCAAGATAAATAAGCCCGTCTATTTTAAAATCGAAGCCGCTAATAAAATAAAGCGCCGTTCGATATATTTCACGGCCAAACGACCAGAAAAGCCCTGAAGGGAACCCTGAAAAATCACATTTATAAGCGTCAGAAGACATATCTTCATAAGTAACGCCCACCGCATCACGCCGTGTCAATTCATTTAAAACTCCCATGCTCACAAATTCATCATGAATATTATACGGATGCCCTATAATACCAATTTTAAATTTAAATTTTTTTAATATCTCATTTTTAAAAATAATCGTTCTTTTAGCGGAAAGAAACTTTTCACGCCTTACCCCATCCGCATACGCACGTTTTATTTTAATACTATTCGATGTAAAAATACGTCCTATATCCAGAAAAACCTTTTCGTTAGAACGACTATGTATATCGAATAAGTCGTCTATAAGACGCGGCTGCGTTCCTTCAACATTAGAAGTTCTGGCGGGATAAACGCAGCATTTAATCATGTCGGTAAATCCGATTACCTTCGGACATACATAGCTTTTATTTTCGAGCCTGAAAAAACGAGGTAAAAAAAGAAAGTCGGGCTTAAAATCAAAAAGAGAATCTACATGGCCGAACGCCAGTTTAATAGGAAGGCATGAATCAGTATGCGCATAACGCGATCCACGCCTTAAAATATCCGTGCTGGAAGCTCCTGACACTTCAAGCGAAACGCCGAGCCCGTGAAAGAAAGATTCCCACATGGCAAAATACCTGTAATATAAAAGCGTTCTCGGAAGCGCTACCTTTAAATTAGAATAATACGGCATATCGGTTCCCGTTAAACGCCCATGATCTTAACGATAACTTCACGTTCGCGCGGGCCGTCAAACTCGGCAAAATAAACGGTTTGACCGTTTTTAAAGTCGAACGCCGAACCGGTAACAGGTATAGCGACGTAATTTCCGATGAAAATAGACTTTAAATGCGCTTCGGCATTATTATCTATCATGTTATGGACATAGCTTGAATGATACGGCACTAATTTTTGAAGTATTATCTCAAAGTCTTCCTTGAGATTTTCTTCACAATCATTTATATAAAGCGCCGCGGTCGTATGAGGTAAAAACACATGACAGACGCCGTCACAAATACCGCTTTTATTTAATATATTCTTGAGCGGAATTTTTAAGTCGTGGCCTTCAAGAGGATTAATAGTTTTTATACCGAATTTTTCAGTATGTATTCTCAAAATTAACTCCAGACATTACACTCTTTTATTTTATTTAAACCTTAAAATATTTTATCATAAAAAAAAAAAAAATTCAAATATATTATATTTCGCGAAATTTAAGAAAATTATATTTTTTTCATTTTATTACAGACTTCATTTTATTTTCGAGCTCATCAAAGTCTATTATATGCTCTGCTTTATATCTTATTAAGCCGTTTTCATCTATAACAAAAACGGCAGGCGTCGAAGATATTCCGAATTTATCCGAAGCGTCATAAGAAACCGCGAACGGCGTAACGCTTATCACGTCAAAATAATTATTATAACCTGAAATACCATTGTTTTTAATAAAATTAGCCGCAGTTTCACGGTCTTCAGGCATATCTACATTAACGGATATAAGAGATATTTTGCCATTATAATTTCGATAAATTTCACGCATAAACTTCATGTCTTTTATACAATTTTCACACGATAAATACCAGAACCAGACTAAGGCGGGATTTTTTACGCCGCGGCCGCCTTTTTCAAAAGAAATTTTTATTTCTTTTACACCGTCCGAACAGATTAGCTTTACATCGGGCGCCAGGCAACCCTCTAAAGCCGATTTAACTAAAGCCGCATCCGAACCGCCTGAAAATGCATTTAAAGGAAATTTTAAAAAAAAAGTCATTGCCGTCATTAATACAGTTGCAAACAAAACTATTATACGTATATTAAAATTCATTTTTTATTCCTTTTTTAATCACTCTTTTTTAAAAGCGCATAAAAAAAACCTTCACAACCGGCCGAATCAGGAAGTATTTGAATCGATTGGCCGCCGTAATCGATCACATTAAAATCATAATTAAATTTTTTTAGCTTTTCTTTTAAAGAAACCGGCTTAAAATCATTATTCTGAGTTAAAAATTCATTTATAAGTTCGATATTTTCCTTTTTATTGATCGTACATGTACAGTAAAGTAAGACTCCGCCTTTTTTCAAAAGCTTTGCCGCATTATTTATTATCGAAAACTGTATAGGAGGCATTTCAGTTAAATCGGAAACGCCGAAACGATATTTTAACTCCACGCGATTGCGTAAAAGACCGATCCCTGAGCATGGTACATCGACAAGAATACGATCGAATATTTCATCATTTTTTCCTAAAGAATTAAATTTGTTAGATATTTTATACGCATCGAGATATTCCGACGAAGCGCAAAGAGTAAAAACATTGTTAAGCATAAGTCTTTCGACATTATCCTCGATTTTAGCCACTTTAGCGTCAGTCGTATCCACGGCTATTATTCTTGCGGCGCATGAAGACAACTCGGAAACATGGGAAGTTTTATTACCCGGCGAAGCGCATGCGTCTAAAACAAGATCACCAGGCTGAGTATCGAGTAAATAAGCGGCTAAAAAAGCGCTGCGGCCTGCTGGAGTTAAAAATCCGGACTTAAATTCAGAAAGCTCCGTAAGTGGAAAATTAAAAGCCGGTCTGTCGCACGAATAAAATGGCATGTCAGAATAAATTCGCTTTAAATCGACGAGATATTTTTCTCCGAACGCCGTTATAAATTCATCGCGTAATTTCTGATTATAAAGTTTTACGCAATTAAGCCTGAATGATGCGTCGGGCTGCTTTATAGAATTTTCAAGTATAATTCGCGCATTATCCACTCCCGTTTCTTCTATAAGATGCGACACTAAAGAACGAGGGCATGAATAACGTATCGAAAAAGCCGCATCAGTTTCTTTATGCCTGATATCGGGCGGTACAAATCCAGTCCTTTCAAGGTAATTATTGAGCGTTAAAACTATCGAACTTGCCGCCGCGCCGTTTTGATATTGTCTTAACATTATTTTGAGCTCGCTGAGAACGCCTTCGGAATTAGCCTGAAAGTAACACATCCCCGTTGCTATAGAAATAATTTTTAATGTAAGCGACGCATTTTTTTTAAAATAAAAGTCTTTTACAATAAATTTTCTGGCTATATAATCAAAGGTAAGCCGCCGCTGTATGTAATAAACACAAAAATTCATTAATTTATACCGATTTTCACTTTCAAGAGCGCCTTTTTTTTCACACTCATAAAGAAACGAACGCAGCCGGGTAACGCGAAAATCCGCGTTATTAATAAAAAAATCGAATATAAGATATATATTGGCTAATTTTGGCATATTTTTTCACCACATTGACGGGACAACTTTTAAATTTAAACTAAACATATAAACTCAGCATTAAAAACGAAAATCCATTATAGTCTCCAGCCCGTAATAAAATCCCCGAAGTTTTTGAGATTTGCGTACAGCCAGAGCTATACCGGGCATAAAAGATTCTCGTGAAATGCTGTCATGACGGATTGTAAGCGTCTGGCCGGCCGAACCGAAAATAACCTGCTGATGGGCAAGGAATCCGGGAAGCCTGATTGAATGTATTCTGACGCCGCCCGCCGCGCCGCCGCGAGCTCCTTCGAGCGTTACTTTCTCGCCGGCATCCGCAACGGCGCAATTAGTTTCGATAGCTTCGGCGGTTAAAAGCGCCGTACCGGAAGGAGCATCGACTTTCCGCTCATGATGCATCTCTATTATTTCAGCACGGTCCATATATTTAGATGCCGCCGCGCTGAATTTCATCATCAATACCGCGCCTATCGCAAAATTAGGCGCAATTAAAGTAAATAAATTTTTTTCAACCGTCAATTTTTCAAGTTCCGATCGTTGACGCGAAGTAAGGCCGGTTGTGCCTATAATACAGTTTACTCCGTTTTCAAGCGAACATACCGCGTTATCATAAACACATTCGGGATGAGTAAAATCAATCATCGCCTCCGCGCGGCCGTTAATATTTTCATCCGTAATTCCAGCGCATATTTTTAAACCATGTTCTTCTTCGCCCGCGGAGTTTTTATCGTAAAGTACGCATAAGCGCATATCTTCCGAGGACCTTATCATTTCGCATACAGCCGCGCCCATCCTGCCCCGGCACCCCGCGACGGCGACTTTAATAATATTCATTATTTCCTTCTTTCAAAAACATTTACACTTTTATAATAAAACCAGATTATCAACGGACGATATTTTCTTTTTGATATACCCCGCAGTAAGTTTTATCGACGGGAGAGTCAAATTTATAAAAAACTAATTGAATTACCCTCGCGTTTTTTTGAAGATATATACCATTTTCATTATGCACGACGAGCAGCGCCGAAGGCCGCCCGCTGTAGCCGGAATCCCATAACGCCGTCTGCACCGACGCGCCTGAACGCAGAAGCGAAGAACGGACCCGTGCGAGAGCGAACATATCCGGCGCTATATTTGTAACTTCGTTAAACAATATTTGATAACAGCCTTTTTCAAGAAAAACAAAATTGTCCTCGCCAAATGGCACTATTTTAGAAGCCGAAACCTGACGGTCTTTATTCGAAACAGGTATTCGCCCGGCCGATACGAGCCGCGATATTTCACATACAGTAAGTTCTATTCCATTCGGTTGAAGCTGAGTTTCAGGATCAGACATACACTCGACTAATGGCCGTCCGCATTTTAATAAATCGTTAAAATCATTATACGATAAAAAACTCATTTTTTTCATCCCGCCTATCTTAAATCTATTTTTTTATCCCGCATTCCGAACCGGAATTTAATTTAAGCGCCCGATATTTCGCAATCTACAAAAATTAACGGCCGGACTTCATTTTTACTTTATTCCGATTTTATCTTCGCTTCATTCTTATCGGCGCCGGCAAGCATATCGATTCCCGCGATCACGGCCGCTATATAAGATATTGCTCCGGCGCCGGCCACGAAACAAAACGCGAGATCGGCCGTAACCGATTTATGACGAAATTCTTCGCGGGAAAATATATTAGTTAAATGGGCTTCCGCGAATGGGACACCGGCTGAAAGCAATGCGTCACGAATAGCGATTGAATAATGCGTAAGCGCTCCGGCGTTAATAACGATAAAATCATAATTCAAACGCGCGTCATGAATTTTTTCGACAATCGCCCCTTCATGATTGGACTGAAAATGATCTATTTCTACCGGACAGTCATAAGGATACGACCTGATTTTTTCGATTATTTCTTCGAGCGTAAAACTTCGATAAATACCCGGCTCGCGCACGGAAAGCATATTTAAATTTGGACCGTTAATTATAAGCGCTTTTACAATCATAAAAACTCCCGTTCTTTTTATTAACGCCGTATTTTCTTTAAACAGACGGCACGCCGCGCTGAAAATCCGGATTTAAACGAAAAAAAAGGGCCGCGTTATCGCAGGCGATAGAACAAAAATCTTCATATCGGATTCCTTTTAAAGCGGCTATTACTTCCGCTGGCGCCGATACATTAGCCGGTTCGTTAAATTCGATTTTGCCGCGAAGGTTTTGCGGCGCCATATATGGGCTGTCAGTCTCTACCATTATACGCTCTACGGGTATAGCATCGAATAATTTACGCATTTCGGACATGGCGGCGCTCTCGCAGGCGCCGGCTATTATTACGTCGTAAACCGAACGGCCGGTTTTTGCGGCCATTTTATAAACGGATTTCAAAGCATAAGTTATACTCGCCGTGAATGAAATATAAAAACCTTTATCTATAGCCCATTTTGTGAATTCGAGGTTACCTGAATAACAATGTATTACGCCGCGCACATTAAAGCCGGACGCGAATTTTTTAAAATCATCGAAAGCGTCGCGGATATGAATTATAATCGGAAAACCGATCTCATAAGCCGCTTTTAATTGGTCGCAAAACACTTTTTTTTGAACTTCGCGCGGAGAAATATCGCGGTAATAATCAAGCCCTATTTCACCCGCGGCCGCTATTTTATTCGCACCCGCAAGATCTCGAAATTTTTTCAAATGCACGCGGCAGTCAAATTCTTCCGCGTTATGAGGATGAAACCCGTAAGCCGCATAAATAAAATCTTTATACTCTTTTGCCAGTTCAACATTTCTTAAAGAAGTAGCATCGTTACATCCGGGCGAAATAATTTTTTCGACACCGGCGGCTTTAGCGGCGTTAATTATCTTTTCGAGCCGCCCGCCGCCGTATTCAGGCGAATCAAGATGCGCGTGAGTGTCTATCAAACGAAACAATCAAATTTTCCTTTCATATTTAAACTTAACCAGAAACAATCCCCATATCCGGCATTTTTCGCCAATCCATTCATTCGAAACGATGGAAAGCCATAAATAATCAAAAAAACGGCCGGAAACCGCTAATGTTTCATCTCTTTAATACTGCGCATATCCGGCGGAATATCGCAAAAACGCGTAAATCGATTACGCCCATGCTGTTTTGAAGAATAAAGCGCGATATCGGCGCATTCTATAAGATCTTTTTTATCTTTCGAATCCGACGGATATTCCGAAACACCGAGCGATATTGTAATAGGAACGCACTTACCATCAACCATAAATTGATAGGACTCGACCGCTTTTCTAATACGCTCCGCCGGCACTACCGTTTCATCATTGGATTTTTCCGGGCATATAACGGCGAATTCCTCTCCGCCATATCGGGCGACTATATCGACCTCGCGAACGCTTTGCTGGACTAAACGCGCCACTTCACGCAGCACCTGATCGCCTACCTGATGGCCGTAAGTATCGTTAAATTTTTTGAAATGATCGATATCGGTAAGTATAAGTGAAAATTTATAACCATAACGCTCGGAACGCGAAAGCTCGTTGCTCAAGCGCTGCTGAAAATAACGATGAAGGTAAAGTTTAGTAAGCCCGTCGGTTATGGCGAGCTTATATAAAACGGCGTTATCTATAGCTATCGCGCCCTGTACGGAAAGCGAATTAAAAAGAGAAAACTCACGATCCCCGAAATAACCGGGTATCGATTTAGTAGCGTTAACTACTCCGATAGTGCGCTCTTTTACTATCAACGGCGCGGATATTAAAGTGCCTGGATAAATTTCGCCTTTTTTAAACTTACGAAGCTCTTCTGAATCGCTCGCGTCTTTTATAAGAACCGGCCGGCCTGTCTGATAAACGTGTCCGCTAAGCCCTTCGTTAAGCCCCACGTCATAACTTTCAAGATCCGAATTTGAAACTCTGGCTATACTCGCCGTAAGTTTTCCGGTTTCTTCATCGAAAAGCATTACTGAAGCCCTATCCGCTCCTATGGTTTCAATATATTTTGACAATATCAGTTTTAAAAGATCTTCCAGATTCAACACCGAGCTTATTTTCTGGCCGACTTCATTTATAGTTTCAAGCTCCCACACCTTATAAGCGAGATTTTGCCGCATTAAATCAAAATTATAAGCGAGCTCGCCCACTTCGTCATTCGCCCTGACAGCGACCGCTGTGGCAAGATCGCCCCGCGCTATACGGTTAGCGTCATCGACGAGCCTGAATATAGGCCGCGTCAGGCTGACCGCAAAAATAAGCGCTATAATAACCGCGATTATCAGGCAGACGAACATAAAATACCATACCTGTTTTTGAAGAAGCTCGGCTTCTAAAAATGCTTCCTGCTTTGTTTGCTCTAACACGACGAACGCCTGTGGAAAGAAAATACTGGAAAAATTTTGCGCCGGTTTAAATTTATCGAGCGGTGAAGCCGCATATAAAAGTTGACTGTCATCGGAATCATTAAGCGTCGATTTAAGAAAGTTAGAATCGATGGAATCGCCACCGGCTTTAGAATTTTTTATTTTAGAAAGTAAATACGGCGCGCCGGGAAGTTTTTTACCTATAAGAGTTTTATCCTTCGAATGAGCGACAACAAGCCCTTCATGATTGACTACATAAGACACGCCGGTTTTTCCAAGTTGAATACGGTCGATAATAGGCCACAATATTCTAAGATCGAGATCGGCTATTAAAATTCCGCTTACTCTAAAAGCAGAATCACGTACCAGAATAGCCATGGTAAGAGTAGGAAGATTACCGTCAACAAAATATATGTCAGACTGATAATATGCATTATAATTGCCTTTAACCGCAAGAGAATATAAAATCTGAGAAGTAAGAGGCGTAGAGTCCTGAAGCGTCGAATAAATTTCACGGCCTTCAATGTCAATTATCGACATTCTGGTAAAAATCTTAAAACTCGAAAGCAGCGATTCAAAAATAGCTTTAATAGTGGTAACTTCAAAAGAACGCACCGCCGGTACTTTTGAAGTAGATATCAATATTTTATTAGCATTTTCAAGAAGCTGACCAATCTCATGCGATATGATATCGGATATTTCAAAGCAAGACTCGATCACTTTTTTTTGTATTACATCTTTTTCAGAGCGGATAGCTATGGAGCCTAAAAGCAATACCGCGCCTACTATCAATGTAACGAAAGCGAGAAGGAATTTTTGCCACAGCGAAAAACGAACCTTAAAACCGCCGGGGTCTTTTAATTTATTTTTAATATCTTCTATAGATGGTTTTTCAAATATTTTATTATCTTCTTTACTCATAAAACACACCTCTTTAATGATCGTTAAATTTTATCATATCTTCACTTTTTTTACAAGAGCGTATTTTGATAATTATATCGTGCATTCAAAAATAATTAAATCATAAAGAATACTAAATGCTAAAAAAAATAATAAAATTGAATTTTTCTTTTTTTTATGTTATATTCATGCGATGTAAATTAACATAACGATGTAATAAAAAATGGAGGTCACCTGTATGACCCGTACGCCAGAGAAGCGTTCCGCATTCAGTAAGCCTGACGATTATAAAACCGGCCCCGATTTCCAGCAAAACACTTCGAATCAGCATGATTCATTAGAACCGGATTTATGTTCCAGACCTTCCTCTCCGGAATACGATAAAAATATTTATATACCTCCACCGCCCGTCGAAGGCAGCGTTCCCGATAATGTAAAAATCGATCTAACCACGCCGCTCGAAGCTTTCTGGATAATAGCGGGCATAGCAATGCTTCTGATAGCATTTTACTTTTATAGCGAAGGAAGTTACGGACACTATTCAAAAAGAAGCCATATACATTATCCTCCTCAGCCGCATCTTCTCACATATCTTCCCTGGGCCCTTTTCGCGGCATTCGCCTCTTTTCTGTCATGGTTTTTTACCGATAACTATTATATTTTTAACACTAAATTAAAAAAAATTCTATACCATTTTAAATATTTTTCTTACGTTACAATCAATGAATATTTAAGCGCCGATCGTATTTTTGCTATAGGCGTCAGCGGAACAAAAAAACGCAGCAAACATCGAAGCTGGTGGGAATATAAAATAGTGGTAATCGATAGTAACGGCCTTTTTACCGATTTCAGCAATTACGTAAAATCTGACGATCTTTATGAAATAAATGAAAAAGCACGCGGGATGGCGGCCGTTATGGGATGCCGCTTTGCCCAATGCCCGCCGCAAAACGTTTTAAAAGCAAGTATAGAAAATGGAAAAGTAAGCTATGTGTATTATGAAGGCGAAAACAACATTTTCAATTTTAACATAAACGTTAACGGAGTTAGAACATCCGATGGGATACCGCCGCTTACGGTTGCCGCCATAATAGCCGGATTTATTATGATGATATCGGCTATAATTTTATTTTCATGCAGGTGATAAAATGATGACAGCGCTTAAATTAATTTTCATACCCATATTTATAATATCTTATTATGCCGGAAAAGCGGTTTATAAAAAATACGGAAGCGTTTCACGCGGCAGCCAGCTTAATTTCAAAATAAACGCCGCGCTCGCTTCGATTTTTATATTATGTATAGCTGCGGCTGCTTTTATAAGACTCACCTTCGATATAGAAATGCGGCTTCCACAAATAATCAGAATTCATGCAACCCATTTTAAATGGTTTGGAGTCGAACTGCTTTTTGTTTTTATCGCGGCATTCGCCGCCGGATTATATTCTAACGAACCGCCGGCTTTAAAACGCAGATTATACATAACAGCAACCGGTTTGTTAATTCTTTTTCTTTCCTTTGAACATTATTATACAAGGCCGATTTATTATTTATGCTCTCAAACCTGCCGGGATGGTTTCGTAATGCAAACTTTTCATTCATCATGCGGCCCTTCAGCGCTTGCTAATCTTTTTATTCTTAACGGCTCTAAAATTACCGAACGCGAAGCCGCCAGAGCGGCGCGCACGCGCTATACCGGAACCACCGGCGACGAACTGGCACTTGCGGCGGCAAAACTCGACAAAAAATTTTTTGCAAGCTATTTAAAATTAAAATTTGAAGACATCGAAAGACTCGATTTACCTTGCGTATTAAGCTTTAACGAAGAACATTTCATAACTTATGCGGGTAAAAAAAAACATTTATATGAATATATCGATCCTTCAACCGGAATATGCCTGGCGAGAAAAAAAGATTTAATCAAAGAATGGGACGGCAAAGCGCTTTACATTTATCCTGAAAAATTCGATTTTATCATTAAAAAAGGCGAAAAAGACGATCGGCTGATAAAAATAAAAAAAGCCATCGAAAAAATAAACGATATATCAGAAAATAATAATAAATCCAATAAAGAAAGCAAAACGCAGCATATAAATATAGATTCATCATTCGATGAAACTTTTGAAACCGTTCTGCGGCGATTTATCGATAAAGAAAACATCGCGGGATTTCGCAGCGACGAAATCACGCCTTATATAAATTTGTTGATATTATCGCGGACAGATAAAGCCGGCAAAATAAAAAAAGGCTTTTTTTATGATTCTCAATAAAGCGTTCCTGACGGAGCTTCACAAATTTTATCGAGCGCATCACTTTCCGTTTTATAAACGGCGAATAAATTTTCAAAATTCATCATTTTAAAAATTTCAGATACGCTTTCATTCAGACACGATAACGCGATACGCCCCCGCCTGATTTTAAGCAGCTTACCTATAACCATAAAACTTCTCAAACCCGCACTCGTAATATATTCAGTATTTTTTAAATTAATAACAAAATATTTTTCTTCGAGGGCGATACGATCAATTATCCGTTTTTCAAATAACTGCGATGCCTCTCCGTCAACGATGCCGTTCAAATAAACAACGATAACGCCATTACTGTCATTACGCTTAATAATAGTCACTTCCATCATTAATCACCTGCTTTGTTGTTAAAGCATATTATATATGTAACTTCTTAAAAAATCAATAATTTTAATTACCGTAATTTTTCGCATAAACCTTCTGACTTAATTTTAATTAAATTTTACTTAGCATAATTATTTATTAATTTACAAAAATAAAAATAAATATATAAAAAAGTGGACAAAAAAAATTAATAAAGATATAATAAATGTAAAGCTAAAATATACGGAAAATAAATAAAAAATAACAAAAAAACACGGGGGGCGGTTTAAATGAATGAATCAACCAAAAAAATTCTTGTGATCAACTGCGGCAGTTCTTCTTTAAAATATGAAGTTTACGATATGCCGCAGCGCGTGAGCATCGGACGCGGACTTATAGAACGCATCGGCGAAAAAAAAGGAAAAATCAAACAAAGCGGAAACGGCCGCAAATATGAACTCGAAGAACCTATAGCAGACCATAAAGACGCTATGCATCTAATGGTTAAAGCCATGACCGACCGGGAAAACGGTTTTATAAGCAATATCGAAGAAATCGAAGGAATCGGCCACAGGGTAGTACACGGCGGAGAACAATACTGCGAATCCGTCATAATAGACGATAAGGTAATCAAAGCGATAGAAGAAAATATCCAGCTCGCCCCGCTGCACAATCCGCCTAATTTAACCGGAATAATAGCTGCAGGAGAGGTTTTCAAAGGAAGAAAACAAACCGCCGTTTTCGACACGGCCTTTCATCAAACGCTTCCGCCGGCCGCTTATCTTTACGGTATTCCGCGTGAATTTTACGAAAAACACAGGATAAGAAGATATGGATTTCACGGCACAAGTCATCGTTTCGTATCAAACGAAGCCATGCGTATTTTAAAACGCTCAGCTGAAAATACCAGCGCAATTTCCTGCCATTTAGGAAACGGCGCCTCTATCACGGCCATTTTTCACGGTAAATCCATCGACACTTCGATGGGCTTTACCCCACTCGAAGGCCTTGTGATGGGCACTCGCTGCGGCGATATAGACCCCGCAATCGTTATCCATCTTGCCGAAACGCTTCAGCTTTCAATAAAAGAAATCAATAATATTTTAAATAAAAAATCAGGGCTCCTCGGTTTATCCGGTATCTCCAACGACCTTCGCGACATTGAAAAAGCGGCCGAAGAAGGCGATCAACGAGCACAGGAAACGCTCGAAGTTTATGCGCATAGCATTAGAAAATATATAGGCGGCTACGCTGCAAATATAGTTAAAGTCGATGTTCTTATTTTTACAGGCGGCATAGGCCAGAACGGCGTAAAAATGCGTGAGCGCATCTGCCACAGGCTTGAAAACATAGGCATAGTAATGGATTATCAGCGCAATGCCGAATCAGGCTCAGGCGAAGGGATAATTTCTACCGATTATTCGCCTACCACTATTTTAGTAATACCAACCAATGAAGAACTACAAATCGCTATAGACTCATATAACTTAATTTTTAATTAAATAAACACCGGAGGGTTGCCCGAAAGAATAAACTCGCAATCCTCCGATTCAGAATCATTTTTAATTACACTCGAAACATAAGATTTAAAGTTAAGCGAATCCCCCTGAGCGCTGCGATATTCATTATCCGCATTAATTTTTACATGCGCAAATCCACGCCGCATATATAAAAAACGCTCGCCTCCGACATCAGGCTTAAGGCGCGCAACATTTATTTCAGATAACGGACATAAATGAACCAGATAAGATTCTAAAACATTATTTTCAAGTTTTGAAGCCAGCAACGTTAATTTTACCCCGGAAGACGTATTAATAAGCGTCTCTTTTTCTGAAGCTTTTACATAAATATGACTTTTTTGCTCTACCTGCCTGAAAAAATCTGAAATATTAACCTTATAATATTTCAAAAGAACTTCGAGCGAATTTAAAGAAGGCGAGGTTTTATCATTTTCTATCTGCGATAACAAACTCGCGGTTAAATTAGTGCTTTTAGCAACTTCATTAAGCGTAAAATGTTTTTCTTTTCTGATTTTTTTTAAAAAAAAGCCTATATTCATAATTAAACTCCATAAAACTCTGCAAATTACCGGCTAAAAAAATATCGTTTATTCATCCGCCGGTTCTACTTATCGCTCGACATTAATATTATATTAAATTAAATTTGAATTGTCAACCATAATTAAATAATACTTAAAATATCAATGTCGGAAATCACAACAATATGTTGAATTAAACATCTATCAAAAATAAGTTTTCTATAAATTAACTTATTTTTAATGATGTTTTCAACGGCATAACAATTGCTTCAATCAAATTAAACTGATATTTTTATCAACAATTAAATTTTTCTTATGAGCGGTAATAGCAGACTTCATAGTTAACTTAAAGCAAAACGATTTATTGAACCAATCAATAGAAAGCGAGGCTGCGATGAATATTGAAACGCTCAACGGCTCAAGGCGCCGTTCAATCTCGTTTAAAGGTGAAAAACCTTATAACATACTCGTCATAGACGATGACGATACTTCGTCGTTCATCCTCTTCGAAGCTTTTTCAAAGGTGCTCGGCCATAATGTATATCACTGCTCAAATGGAACCGACGGCATCAATATTTTTAAGAATAACCTTATAGATATTATAATTACCGATCTTTATATGCCGGGCATAAACGGTTATGAAACGGCCCGCATTATAAGAAAAACAAATGCGGCCATTCCGATAATAGCGATCACCGGGAGCCCTGATGCGGATATAAACGATAAAATAAAAGAATGCGGTATCAACGCATTTATTTTAAAGCCATACAATATCTTTTCGTTAGCCCTTTTAATTAATTCTTTAATTGAAAAATCCGCCGAAATTTGATATAATTGTCATAATACCATTGATAATAATAATACTCAAAAAATAAATTATAAATAAGTCAAAGGAGATTTAGATGCAGATACTCGACGGAAAATTATCGGCATTACATTTTCGTTCACTAATCGCCCAAAAAATTAAAACAATTACTACATCAGGCATCTCTGCGCCCCGCCTTTCCGCTTTTTTAATAGGCGATAATAAAGCGTCAGCCATGTACATTAAAATGAAAGAAAAAGCATGCGCTGAAGCTGGAATATTGAACAGAACTCACATTCTTCCCGAAACTACCCCGCCGCAAGATATAATCAACTTAATCAAAAAAGAAAACATCGATGAACAAACGGCGGGTATCCTGGTTCAACTTCCTCTGCCCCGCGGCTACAATGAAAAAGAGATATTATCGCACATAGACCCCGCCAAAGACGCTGATTGCTTTCTTGCTTCAAATATAGGCAATATGTTTTTAGGCGACGATACTACAGTGATTCCATGTACACCGCTCGGCGTTATGAAACTTCTTAAATTTTATAAAATAAGCGTCGAATCGAAAGAAGTTTGTATTATCGGACGTTCTAACATAGTAGGAAAACCCCTCGCTTTTTTAATGCTCAAAGAAAATGCGACTGTAACTATATGCCATTCTAAAACTAAAAATTTAAATGAAGTCGCTTCAAGAGCCGATATTTTAGTTGCAGCTATCGGC
>CAYQWL010000072.1:0-1491 GCA_964421195.1 uncultured bacterium
GGCATAAAAGAAAAGCCGGATAAAAAAATCACGATAAATATAGAAGAACTGAATCGATTCTGCGGCGGCGAATTCGACGAAAAACAGATCGTACGGATACTCGACAGGCTTGCCATTACAGCCGTAAAAAATGAAAATAATCTGTGCGTGAACGTTCCGTCGTTCAGGCATGATTTAAACCTGCCCTGCGATATTTATGAAGAATTTCTCAGAATATACGGTTATAATAACATAGCGGAAGTCGAAATTAGCCTGCCGTACTCGAAACCGATTGCCAATTCGTTCGCCGCCGTTGAAAAAATAACGGATTTCTTCTCTCACTCAGGTTTTTATCAATGTATGAATTATTCATTCATCGGAAAAGAAGATATAAAAAAAGAAAAATTCGAAGATATTAAAGATGAATTTCTCGTTAAAATAATGAACCCGCTCGGCGCTGAGTTTTCAATAATGCGTCCTTCGCTGATTTCAGGCCTGCTTAAAACCATGCAATATAATCTTAACCAGAAGGCTGCGTCCGTAAAATTATTCGAAACAGGAAGCGTTTATCGCCTGAGGCCTCGCACTAACGAAGATAATGCGCCACACGCACCCGCCGTGCCCTGCGCCGCGGGCGAATATTTAATTTCTGAAACGCCTTCAGCCGCGGGGCTTATATACGGCGCGCGCGAAGACGGATTCTGGAACGCTGATAAGGCCGCGCTCGATTTTTATTATTTAAAAGGCGCGCTCGAAAATCTTTTTACCCATTTCAGGGCGCGCGCCGAATTCCGGCCGCTCTTAACTAAAAGCAACATGCACCCACAAAAAACCGCGGCCATATATTTTAACGGCCAATACGCCGGGTACATCGGCGTTCTGCATCCCGCGGCCGCCGAAAATTATGATATCCCGCTTGAAAACGAGGTAATAGTATTCGAATTATCTATTAAAGCTTTAACCAATAATTCAATTTCTATTTTCAAGACCGCGGAAATATCTAAATTTCCGCCGAGTGTTTATGATCTCGCGGTTCTGGTATCAAAAGAAACTTCTTATGCGGCAATCGAGCGGGAATGTTATGCAGCCGGCGGCGCGCACCTTAAATCCGTCCGCGTATTTGACGAATATACCGGCGAAAAATTAAGCGCGGATAAAAAAAGCGTGGCGGTTACCCTGACATTTCAGAGCGCCGGCGGAACGCTAAACGATGCGGAAACAAAAAAAAGCTTCGAAAACATAATTGCCGGAATTAAAAATTCGCTCAACGGTGAGCTGCGTTCATAATAAAAATCTATAAAAAGAATGGTGATTTTTATTAATCCCGGATTAATAGATCTTGGTTTTATTCTATACATAGGATTTACCGTCGGATGGGGTTACTTCATGGGCGGGATTTCTGAAATATTTAATATACTCGGACTTATCGTTATACTCGCGATATCGATGAAAACTTATGATAAATTAGCCGCGGTTCTTACTGATAAGTTTGCAATAGCGAATATTCCCGCT
>CAYQWL010000072.1:1514-19061 GCA_964421195.1 uncultured bacterium
CATACTTTCGTTCGTAATAATATGCGGCGTTATTTATATAATCTTAAAAATCATTAAATACCTGATCGAAAAAAAGATCGCGCAATCGGAAACCATGACGCAGGCAAACAAAACCGCCGGGATGTTCGCCGGTTTTATAAAAGGATTTATCGTCGCTCTGGTAATATCGGTTGGCGTCGTAGTAATGCCTTTAAGCGAAGAAACCAGAGCGCGGCTCGACCAGTCTAATTTTATCTCGTTAGCAAGGCTCCTGAAACCTTATGCGCTGAATTTATTCGGCGATAAAGAATTATTCGAAGCGGCGTCGCAGATATCGATAGACCCGCAGTCGCCCGCAGGCGCGAAAATGGCTCAAAAAATGGCGGCGTCAACGGAATTTCAAAAAATAGCCTGCCATCCGACGCTTCAAAAATTCGCGCAGGATGAAGAAATAAAAAAACTTGTCGAAAAAAATGATATAATGGGACTTATGTCGAACAAAAAATTTCTCGATTTAATGAACGATAAAGAGATCATGGATATACTTCGAACCATCGATATGAAACAATTACTTAAAGACTTAAAATCGTCCGGTGAAAACGATACGATGGAAACTGGCGCGGACGCAGGCGCGGATGCGAAAGGCGTAAAAAACGGCCCTGAAAACGTTATTCCCGGACTTCACGACCTTTTAAATTCAAGCGGAGAATAAAATTTCGCTCGGAAATACATTAAACAGGTTATCAAAGGCGGTAATTATGGCGGCTGCCGTAGCGGCGGGCCGGACGAAATCTTCCGTTGCAATCGAAGGAGAATATATTTACCCGAAGCAGGCGGAAACGATATTCGCAAAGCTCGATCTAAAAAAAAATATTTTAATTTATGGCGAGGAACCGTTTTTACTCGACGACCTTGCTCATGAAATCACTTCGCGGTTAAAAAAAATGGCTTCAGGACGTTTTTCTAACGCACATTCGAAGCATATAAATATAAGCGATAATAATTTCGATTACTCAGAGTTTTTATCTTCAGAAGACACTTTTTGCCTGTTCGGCGAAGAAGATTTCACCGTTAAAATTATACGAGGCCTTGAAGAATTCAGCGCATCCGCGCCAATGACTAAAAAATTTTGCAAATATCTCGAAGCCGTAAATAAAAAAAACGTCGAAGAAAATTCGACGGGACTTATAATTTTAATTTACGCAATTAAGAAACCTCTTACCGACGTAATTAAAAACACTCGAAATTTTACCATAATAAACTGTAAAAAATTATATGAAAACGATATTTTATCATACAGCAGAAATTTAGCCGCGCGCAGCCGCAAATCGTTCACTGACGATGCCATAAGCGCCCTTGCCGAGCGCTGCCGCATGAATCTTTTCCAGATCTCCTCCGAAATAAAAAGACTCGCCATACTTAACCATGAAAACGCTGAAATAGATATTGAAATTATCGAAGAACAGGTCGAATATTTTTTCGATCCGGATTCTTTTACGGCCATGAACGAGCTCGATCATTCCGTTTATACACGAAGCGCTGAAGCGGCCATTGTAACGATCGGCGAACTTCTCGATCACGGCATATATCACGCCATAATCGTCAACCGGCTGCTTTCAATATTTCGTTCCATGCTTTCCGTTCTTTTTTTAAATGAGGCAAGTGAAACTTTTAAAAACGGAGCATATAAAATAGCCGCTGAATTTATTAGCGGTTCCGCATATAAAAAAGGATTTGACAAGTTTAGATTCAGCCGCGACATGCTCGCTAAATTTGAATTTTTCTGTAACGGCGTATGCGCCAGCTCTAATATTTACCGTTCCTCTTCCAGGCTTGATTTTTTCAACAATCTTCACAATCAAACCTCTCTCAATTCAGTTTATTATCTTAAAAATTATAAGCAGGAAGAATTATTTGGTTTAATAAACGGGCTTTACCAGATAGACGTTAAAATAAGAACTGGCGTATTAAGGCCCGATCAGAGGCCGGAATCGGTCAAAGAAGAAATCTATAAAATATTAATTTCATATTTTAAAAAATTATGATATACTTAACCGGAAAGCTCAAAAAACGATATTAATAAAAGGCGTGTTAATATGTCAATAAGCGAACCTTTTGAAATCGCCATGATGGTTCTTAAAAGACCGTTCGACACTTTCACTAAATTCAAAGAAAAACGGCCGGGGCGGCAGATGGTTTTTCTCTGTCTTGTTGTCTGGCTTGCGATTTCATCATATATTTTTTCATACCTCGGCCTTGAATTTTATCACAACAAAATAAGCCATTTCATTATATATTCTACCACGACGCTTTTAAGCATCATTTTCTTTTTCATGCTGTTTTCATTAACGCTTTATTTCAACGCCGTTCTTTTATTCGGCCGCGGCAGCCTTAATACTTTATTCACCTGCCTTTTTTATTCTTTTCTCTCGCTCATAGTTTATATGGCCCTGCCTTTGCAGTTAGTCGCCTTTACAGTCATACCGCCTGAATACGAATACTGGTTTACCGTATTAACGCGGCCGGCAATCGTTTTTTACTTCGCGTTTCTCGCAATAGCCGCCGTAAGTAAATCGTTCAATCTTACAATAACGCGCAGCGCAATAGCATTTTTCGCCATATTTGCCTATGTCGCTTTTTTTATATTCAGCGTCATATATATATCCAGAAAATACAACATTCCTCTTTATTAATCGATTATTATTAATTATATAATCTCAAGGAGACCGGCAATGAAAAATAAAATCGCTATCTGCCAGTTATTTCCAAAACTCGGCGCGATAGATTATAATTTAAACCGCCACGCGGCGCTTATTAATAAATATGAAGCCTGCGATCTCGTTTGTTTCCCTGAATTATCCGCCACCGGATATTTCGTTAAAGATTTAGCCTACGATCTCGCCCTGTCTAAAAGCGAGTTCGCCTCTGAATTAGATTCCCGTTCAGGTTATAAAAAGAAAAAAACTTCCGTCATAGCCGGGTTTTCAGAACGGTCGAACGGCCACATTTATAATTCACTTTTCGTCGGAAGCGGCGATGAAACATATTCACATCATAAAATATACCCTCCGACTTATGGCCTGTTCGACGAATACCGATATTTTTCATGCGGCGAACGTATAGACTCTTTCAAACTCAAAAACGGAGTCAATATCGGCGTTCTCAACTGCGAAGACGCATGGCATCAGGCGCTGCCCTATATATATTCAATGTACGGCATAGATCTGCTCGTAATTTGCGCCGCGTCTCCCGCGCGCGGAGTTTCAGGTAACGCCGAAGGCTCGCCATGGAACGTAAAATTATGGCAGAGACTTATCTCTTCGTACGCCCATCTTTATGGGCTTTATATCGTTTACGTCAATCGCGCCGGAGTGGAAGACGGAATAAACTTTTCAGGCTGTTCCTGCGTGGTTAATCCGCTCGGCGATATTACCGATATACTCGCCCAGTTTGACGAAGACGAATCAGTCGTTGAAATCGACATTAAAAAAGCGCGTATCGAAAAAGCGCAAAATTCATATTTAAAAGAAGACGACCCATTTTTAACTATACGCGAACTTGAACGCGCCATGCGCTACAGAAGGGAGTGTTTTTAATGAAACCTCAGGGCCTTGAAACTCTCGACATAGATTGTAAGCTCGTAACCGCTCTGCTCACGCGCTTCATTAAAAACGAAGTAAGTAAAGCCGGGATGGGCAAAGTCATTCTTGGCCTATCGGGCGGTATCGATTCAGCGCTCGTAGCTTTTTTATGTAAAGAAGCGCTCGGCGCCAAAAACGTATGCGGCGTAAGAATGCCTTATAAAACTTCATCGGCTGAAAGCCTTTTACATGCCGAAATGGTCGCAAAAAAAGCCGGAATCGAATTTATAACTTACGAAATAACCGGCGCCGCTGAAAATATGGCGGCCGCCGAATTAAAGTTAGAAACAGGCTGCGAAAATTTTATCAGCCATGCCAATACGCCGGATAATTCAATAAAAAATAATACGCTCAAACTTAAAGATACGCTTACAAATCATTATCTTGGCAATATCCTTGCCCGCACACGAATGAACGTGTTATATCATCTATCCGCAGTAACACAATCAATGGTAACCGGCACTTCGAACAAAACTGAATTATTGCTTGGATATGGTACTTTATGGGGCGATCTGGCATACGGAATTAATCCGGCAGGCGATTTATACAAACATCAATTAAGACAATTGGCGCGTTATCATGAAATACCTGAAGAAGTAATAAATAAAAAACCATCAGCCGACCTGTTTCCCGGACAGACCGACGAGGCCGATCTGGGCTATTCTTACGAAGACCTGGATTATGCTTTATACCGTATCGTTGATATGCGTGAGAACCCGAAATTACTTATCGAAAGCGGCGAATTTAAACCCGGCTTAATCGATTTTTGCCTCAAAAAAATAATATCAATGCAATTTAAACGCCAGATGCCCAATATAGCATTAGTATCATTTAGAACTATAAATCAAAGCTTTAACTATCCACGCGACTGGGACTTATAACCAATTCCGATACACATAAAATCTTTTTTATACCACAAGCAGGCATAATAAAACCGCCGGAGTAACTTTCATTCCGGCGGTTTTATTTTTAAAACACAATATTTATACCACGATAATAAGCAACTCTTAAATTTTTAATTCATTATTGTTTGCCCCACACGGCATATTCGCGGCCGCTGGTTAAAAGCTTAAAGCCATCGCCGGGCGTCCAGTCCGCGCTGCCGAGCTTAACGGCAACTTTAGAATCAATAAGAGCCGCATAAAGATTAACTTCAGCCCGCAATATTTGCAGACGGCTTGCGCTCGTGATAGAATAAGCGTGACGCACAGCCATAAGTTTCTTAATAGGCTCCTTCAAATTCCAATCATAAAAATGCTCCCAGAAAACGCATGGAACGCCAGGATGCGTTAAAATATAAGCATAACCTATCATAACGCGGTCAGAAGGAAACGGCCAGTGCTGTTGTTTAGACCCCGTATCATGATTATCGATAAAAGTAACGGAACGTTCCGGCCACCAGCCTATAAGACCGGCCGCCTTTCCGTCTTTATCGCGTAAACGCCAGTATTCGCCATAAACGGCATGCTGCAATATACCTTTAGTAGTAAAATCAAAAGTTGTCGCTGCTTTTCCGGCGCCATCGAGCCAGTCGCACAACTGCTGGCGATGACTATTTTGATTATATTCGGGAGCTTCATGAAGGCTCATGCCTTTTCCATAGTAAAGCGACGTCCACAATTCCCCTACCGAAAAAGCGGGAGCGCTTGCGTTATCATAAATTCCGACGAACTTCGGCGCATAACCTTTAACATAATCATAACGCCATCCATCGAATTTAACGGTCACTTTAAGCCACTTAAGCCACTGTATGATATCTTTTTGAACCTGCTGATTATTATGGTCAATATCAGGCGCAGCCGCATAACCATCGCCGCTATCGGAAGCCCCGCGTCCATTAAATTGACGATCATCGCCGCAAATCATATCTTTATTCCATGCCGCTTTACCGGAAATAAATTGATAAACGTTCCATAACCCGTTTTCATCCTGTTTGCCCGCGCAGCGATGATTTATAACAATATCGGCAAGCGCGAGCACTTTATTTTCATGAAGTTTCGCAATGGCATTTTTCAGAGTATCTATAGTTCCATAAAAAGTAGGATTATCGGAAGTGCCGAGATTATAATAATCGGTTGGAAGATAACCCTGCTGACTAACTGAATTAGTCGGCGGCGGAAACCATACAAGAGTAAAACCAGCGGAAGCAATATCAGACGCACGCGCCGCAATAAGATCATACCACGCGGCTTTCTTATTATTATTCATAGAATCCCAGCCAAACGCCTGAAGCATGATATGATTAGAAGCGGCTGAGGCTGATAAGACAGCTGAAAAAATAAAAGCAACAACCAAAAACGAAATTGAAATTATTCTCAATGATTTTTTCATACTCATCAACTCCGTACAATAAAAGTTCTCATTGTCATTCAATATTATGTTAATCTATCGTATAAATTTAATACTATAATACAATTAATACAATCATTTTTTGTTTCAATAAAATTATACCAATCAACTAAGATTTTGTCAAGTTTTTCCATTTTTTTTCCATTTTTTTTACCGCAAATAATATAATGTCAAATAATATAATTGACATTTAAGATGCATATTGATAAAATGATAAAGATTTATTTTTAGTTAAAAAATTATTACTTACAGGGAGTGGTTTTATGATTAAAAATTTTACAAGAAATTTCAGGACTGTGTTTTTATGTTTTCTTTTCCTGATTTTATTTATAACCGGAGCAAATGCAGCTCAGGAACTTCAGTTAAAAGAAGGTTTTAATTTTATAAGTTTCAAAGAAGCGATTTCAATAAAACCTTCCGAATTTAAAGCGCTTAACCCGGCAATTGAAGATGTATTTTTATATAGTCAGGCTGCGGGCAGTTTTTTAAGCGTAAATGAAGGAAGTTTGACTTCGCTTGCCGCCGGTAAGGGATATATAGTTAAAAATTCGTCTTCGGCTAAAATAACAGTTTCAGTTCCGGGCGGCGCTTTATCATCTATTGGTAATGTATCTCTCAAATCCGGGTTTAACCTTGTAGGTTTTTCTAAAGCTCCGCCTTCACCGGCAGTTTCGTTTTCGCAGTTGATGAACACATATTCTTTTATTCATGGATTGTATAAATGGAACGCTACCGCTAATAGCTTTTTTTCGGTAGTGCGGGATTCGGGCGGCACGCCTGTTCAAATTGACGGCGTGGATCCGTTAATTTCCGCCGGAGAAGCATATTTTTTTAATTTAACCGAAGATACTCTTATAAATTATGACGGCCCGTCAACCATATTAATGGGTAAAACCATTGAACCGCCGGTTTCCACAAATCCTTATGCCGGACGTTATGCAGGCACTTTCACAGGTGTTTCAGGCCCGCCTTATGGCAATATTACTTTAATTGTATCCACTGCAGGGGCGCTGGAAGGCGAAGGATACAATAACGCGAATACTCCGCCCACCGCTATAAGCCCGGCCGGCAATGTTTCAATGAATGGCGACGCTGTTTTTTATGTTACTTTTAATAACAGCCATAAATTTGATGGCGCTTTTACTTCAAATGGCGCCAGCGGGCATTTTTATGAATTAGACGGAGTAACGTTAAAAGGGACATGGAGTGTGACTGATGTTCATGCGCCACAGCAAAAGGTTGCGACGCCGGTAATTAATCCCGCCGGAGGCGTTTTTTCTTCAACTGTAAGCGCGGAAATAACCTGCGCTACTGAAGGGGCGGTCGTTAAATATACTATCGATGGCGCATCGCCGTCATCTACCACAGGTTATACTTATTCGTCGCCTATAACGGTTTCTTCCACAGGCGTTATAAAAGCCATGGCTTATAAAGCTGATATGACCGATTCGGAGATAGCTTCGGCGTCGTTTACTATCGAAGCGCAGCCATCCGGGGCCGCTTCTTTTTTGCGTAAATTTGGAAGTAAAGGCACGGCTGATGGGCAATTTACCAGCGGCCCGATAAACGTGGCGGTTGAGAATTCAACAGGTTATGTTTTTGTGAGTGACACTTATGCTCATAGAATACTTAAATTTGATTATCAGGGAAACTTTGTTTCGTCGTTTGGCTCAGCCGGGTCCGGTAACGGTCAGTTCATGTATCCGACCGGCATAGCGGTTACCGGCGGCGGTGAGATGTTTATTACTGATTATGGTAACAGACGTGTACAAAAGTTTACAACGTCGGGTGTTTTTTTGACATCATTCGGTACGGCTGGTACGGGCGACGGCCAGTTTCAGGCGCCGGACTGCGTCGCTGTAGATAAATACGGTAATGTTTACGTTACTGATTTTTCTAACAATAATGTTCAGCGTTTTAGTTCCGAAGGATCGTTTAATCAAAAATGGGGCGGTCGCGGATCGGGCGATGGCCAGTTTGGCGAAAATTCGCCGAAGGATATAGCGGTTGATACGTCGGGTAATATATATGTCGCGGATATTGGCAATAGCAGGATACAAAAATTTAATTCTTACGGCTCTTACCTGATGCAATGGGGTTCATCAGGCACGAGCGACGGCCGGTTCAGTTCGCCGCACGGCGTATGTGCCGATAGCGACGGACATATTTTTGTTTCTGATAAGTCGTGTCGCATTCAAAAATTTAGTCCGATGGGTGATTTTATTTCAAGCTGGGGAAGCCAGGGCGCTCTGGATGGTCAGTTTAACGATCCGTCCGGCATTTGTTCCGATTCTAACGGTAATATTTATGTGGCTGATTTCGGCAATTCTCGCGTTCAGGTTTTTGGTCCGGGAAGCGCTCCCGTTGTTGAAAAAGTTGCGGCGCCAGTTTTCTCTCCGGCGAGCGGCACGTATTTAGCGGCGCAAAATGTAACGATTACCTGCGCCACAGACGGAGCCGTCATATATTACACAAACGACGGCTCAACGCCGTCCGCGTCCAATGGCAATGTATATTCATCGGCGATAAACGTTTCTGCGAGTATTACGATAAAAGCTATAGCCGTAAAAGCCGCAATGACCGATTCAGATGTGGTTACGTCCGCATATACGATAGTAACTCCTGAACCCGCGAAAAATTTATCAATTGATATTGGCGATGGAGTAATACTTGAAATGGTAAAAATTTCAGCTGCCGGTAAATCTTTTTATATGGGAAGCCCTTCGAGCGAGCAGGACAGGGAGTCGGACGAAGGCCCTGTTCATAAAGTTACTTTTACAAGGGACTTTTATATAGGCAAATATGAAATTACTGAAGCGCAGTGGAAGAAAATATATGGCAGATGGCCTATAATCTCCATATCTAATGGCGATAATTATCCCGCTTATTATATATCGTGGGACCATATATGCGGTTCCGGCGGATTTCTTGAAAAGCTTAATGCCGCGGCTCCGGGCGGATATAATAGTTTCAGGCTTCCAACTGAAGCTGAATGGGAATATGCAGCGCGCGGCGGCACGCAGAGTAGATATTATTGGGGCGATGATCTTTCAGGCTCCGAAATAGGTACATATGCGCAATATGCATCTAATTCAAACCGGTCTCCCGCTCCGGTCGGTTCAAAAACGGCTAATGCTTTTGGGCTTTTTGACATGTCGGGTAACGTGAGCGAATGGTGTTATGATATGTATGGCAGCTATAGCGCTCAGGATGAAATCGATCCGATGGGGCCGAACCCTGGAACGTCCAATCGTGTATTCAGGGGCGGAAGCCTTGAAGATGACGCTAAATTGTGCCGGGCCGCCAATCGTTTTTATATGAATTCCGGCAACAGTACGGATGATTTAGGCTTCAGGGTCGCAATGTGCATTAATGAGGCCGCTCAATAAAAACGTTTATAAAACAAAATATATTTAAGTATTTTAACTTTAATTATATTTTTTAGGCTAATTTATAAAGAAATAATTTATTTTTCAGCAGGCAATATTATGTTAGATAAAATAGCGGTAAGACCGCCCGCTGTAATCCCGGAACTAAATACATTTTTGATAACGGGAGGCAGGTTCGACAGCACTTCGGGCGCAGCTTCAACGCCCACGCCGGCGCTAAAAGTAAGAGCGATTATCATAACAGCGCGTCTATCGAGCGCTGAAGACGATACTATTTTTATTCCTCCCGCCGCTATGGTGCCGAACATAATAAGAGTAGCCCCGCCGAGAACGGGCGGCGGCACAAGTGAAAAAAACGCGCCCACTACAGGAAATAATCCGGTTATAAGAAGAAACGCGGCGATATAGTAGCCCACATAACGGCTCGCGACTCCGGTCATTTGAATAATCCCGTTATTCTGGCTGAAAGTGGTGTTCGGAAAAGTGTTGAAAACCGCCGCTAAAAATGAATTAAGCCCATCCGCGAGAACCCCTCCCGATATTCGCGCCATATAAATTTCTCCCTCTATAGGTTCTTTCGAATTAAGCGAAGTCGCCGTAAGATCGCCGACAGTTTCGATAGTGGTAAGGATATATACGAGCGCAAAAGGAATAAAGGCCACCATATCAAAACTGAGTCCGTACTTAAAAGGCCGCGGAATACAAACGGCTTCAAAAAAAGCGAGCGAAGAAAAAGATACGGCGCCGGTAACTATTGAATAAATAAAACCGGCGGCCAATCCGATCATAATTGAACTCATTCTAAGATATTTATTGGAACTGCCGTTTAAAAAAATAATTATAATCATAACAATAGCCGCGGATATAAAATGGGCTGAAGCGGCGAAATCTCCGGCCGCTTTCGCCTGCTGCCCGCCGGCGCAATTAATTATGCCGGCTTTAATAAGTGAAATGCCTATCATTGAAACGACAAGGCCGCTGACCAGTGGCGTAAATACTTTACGCGCCTGTTTAATAAAGCGGCTGACGATCATTTCGATAAAAGAACCGGCAAGGCATAAACCAAATATTAACGGCAATCCGCCTATCTTTCCGGCGGTAATAACGGCGCTCACGAAAGAAAAACTTGTTCCCTGAATACTTAACAGCCCTGAACCCGCAGGGCCGATTTTATAAATTTGAATAAAAGTCGCGATTCCCGATATAAATAAAGACATGTTAATAAGATAAGCCGTATCTTCGACGCCGATGCCAATTGCATTCGAGACAACGAGCGTCGGCGTAATTATCGGAACGAATATAGCCAGAAAATGCTGCAATGCTACAAAAATTGTTTCATACAACGGCGGCCGCGAGTTTAATCCATAGATAATATCATTCCGTCCGCATGCGATTTCACTATTACTTACTTTCAAAATTAATTACCGCCTTATATAAAAATTATCGATAATTATACATAAATTGTTGACAATAAGACTTTTTTAATATTTCTTCAAACATTTAAGCAACTTAAATTTAAGACGATTAGCTTTATTTATCTTTATGGTTATATGTTATTATAAAATAACTTTACTGTCCAGAATTATTTTTATTTTTATTTTTAGCGCAAATAATTTAGATTTTTAATACATGAGGCCATTCTAAAAAAGGCAATTTATAAAAATTTACAACATTTTTATAAGATTTTTCACGATACATTTCTGACATTTTCATAATTTTTTTAACAGACTAATTATTATAAAAACAAAAAATATTAAAGTTAAATTTTTATAATCTAAAATTATACCGATATAATTTAAAAAGGCACATAATAAAAGAAGGGTTTTATGATAAAAATAAAAGCTCAAAAATATCGATATATAAAAGAGGCATATTGCGCCGATCCGATATATTCAGACGCGCCGAAGGCGCATAAAATAAATACAATAAACACGATAAATATTATACATGTAGTTTTTATGTTTCTAACATACATGACCTCTTTTACATTTATTATATTTTTTATAGCGACGATTATTTTATTCATGAGCGGCCAGGTAAGCGCTAAAGCGGCGGCGAACGAAAAAATCAATAAACCGGCTGAGGAACGTTCAAATTCAACGGACGTTAAAATCCAGAATCGCGGTTCATCAATAAAAACCGATAATTTCATCGAGTTCGATCTTGACGAAAAAAGCTGGTTTTACCATAACAATGAATTCTGCCTGTGGCACAATAATTTTTCAGGCCGATTGTCATTAAAAAAACCAAAATACAATCTTCAAACCGATTTCAAGCGTGACGGCGATTTTAAAAGCAAAAATTCGCCGGGATTTAGCTGGTTTTTCAGAGCGGGCGGCCGGGCTGAAAGTTATATTAATTTTATACAACTCGATCATTCAAGCGATTTAACTGCGAGCGGCGATATAAACTATGACATCGAATTCGACGGCCGGAAATTCAATATTATAAACGGAGCCGCTACCATAAATTTCCGCTTGAAAATCGATGCTTTCGATTTTATGATTTTAAGACGTTTAAAAAATACCGCCTGGGGGCATATTAATTTTATGTACGGAGTGCGCGCGATGCAATGCGATTTAGTCGTAAAAGACATTAACTCACCCGTGTCCGCAAGTTACAATAAGATACTACCGCTTCCGAATATCGGATTTGACGCGCGTTACAATATTACTAAAAGACTTGGCGTTTACGGTCGTTTGCCGGGATTCGCCCTCCGGCGCGGCGATCGCGGCGGACGATTCAATAACCTGAATACTGTTATAGAATACAATTTTAAAAACGAAAAAAAGCACGGCCTTGATATGGCAATTGCAGCTGGTTATAAAGAACAATACATAGAAGCCGGCATCGAAGAAAATACTTATGTAACGTGCCATAAAGGCCCTATCGCTAAATTCATAGCTAAATTTTAAAAAAAATGGTATAATACTTCGCTATGGAAAACGGCAAACCAACGATAAAAATATCGGTGCGCGAACTATGTGAAGCGGCTCTTAGAAGCGGAGATTTAACGACAGGCGGATTCGACTCATCGAAAATGCTCGCTGGCGGAATAGCGCACCGCGTGCTTCAACGCGAAGGCGGCGCAAGCTATCAAGCTGAAATAAGCGTCAGCCGGACTTATGACGTCGATTTTGCGGTTCTCGCGATAAGCGGACGTATGGATGGATTAATAGCAGGGCCAGCCGACGGAACCGTCATTATCGATGAAATAAAAACTATATCCGGCGGAATCGACGGCATACAGGAAAACGATAATCCAGTATTCTGGGGACAGGCTAAATGCTACGCCTTCATTTACGCATCAGAGAAAGAGCTTAAAGAAATCAGTGTACAACTTACTTATTACAGCCATTTAACCAGAGAAACGAAAAAATTCCTTAAAATATACGGTTTAAATGAACTTGAAACTTTTTTCAACAAGCTTATAGCTTTTTATGCTGGCCGCCTGGCGGCAATCAACGATTGGCGCATAATCCGAAATTCTTCCATAAACCAACTCACATTTCCGTTCGGCTCTTATCGCCGCGGACAGCGTGAAATGGCCGTATTCATATATAAAGCCTTAAAATCAGGAACCACTGTTTTTGCAGAAGCTCCAACCGGTACCGGAAAAACCGCCGCCGCGCTATTTCCATCAATTAAAGCTTTAAATAGCCTGACCGGCTCGAAAATCTTTTATTTAACCGCAAAAAATATAACTCGCGGAATAGCGGAATCGGCCATAAATATTATGCGCTCCGGCGGCCTTAAAATTAAATCGCTTACTATAACCGCAAAAGATAAAGCCTGTCCGCGTGAAACTCGCGAATGCGATCCGCTTATATGTCCTCTGGCGGCCGGTTATTACGATAGATTAAACGCGGCGATAGATGAAATTTATCGTCTTGACGAATTCAATTATAATACCATAACCTTTTACGCCCGGAAACATTCGATATGCCCTTTTGAATTCTCACTGGACCTTTCTTTATTAGCGGATATTATAATATGCGATTATAATTATTTATTCGACCCGCGGGTTTATTTAAGACGCTATTTTGAAGACGGTCCGGGCGAATATTACTTTTTAATCGACGAAGCGCATAATTTAGTAGATCGTGCGCGCGAAATGTATTCGGCTGAATTGAGCGGCCAAAAAATAATCAATATTCGAAAACTTTTCAAAAAAAACGCGCCAAAACTTTATAAAAAATTTGCAAAAATTATTAAAATATTTAAAATCATAAACACAGAATTCAAAGGAAACGAAGAATTCATCCATAAACAACCGCTGCCAGAAGAACTAACCGCCGCCGCCGAAGAATTATCAGATTCAATGCGCACGCATTTTTCTACCGTAAAAGATAAAAAAGATATATCACCGGAAGCGCTTGAACTATTTTTCGACTTACTCGCTTTCATAAGAATTGCCGAATTATACACATCCACACACGTCAGCTGCTATTATAAACATGGCAATTCGGCACGCGTCCGGCTAAATTGCATAGATCCCGCACCGCATCTGGCGCGCGCCGTTAAATCAGGCCGTGCCGCCGCCTTTTTTTCAGCGACGCTTTCGCCGCTCGATTATTTCATTAAAACTCTCGGCGGCGGGCCAAAAACACCTTACATAAAACTTCCGTCTCCATTTCCGCCTGAAAATTTATGTATAGCATGCGACTTAAGCGTCCAGACACGCTACACGATGCGTGATAAAAGTTACGCACCTATAGCCGCACTCATTAAAGAAATTACAGCGGCAAAACATGGCAATTATCTGATTTTTTTCCCTTCGTACGCTTATTTAAACCGGGTTCTGGAAGAATTAAACGCATCGCCGCCGGCTGAATATAAAATAATAGCCCAACAGGCGGCGATGCAGGAACATGAAAGAGAAAAATTTTTAAATCACTTCAACGAAAGCACCGAATCAACCGAAATTTTTAACGGCATAATCGATAATCCAAAACAGGGCGTTATCGGCATGGCAGTCATGGGCGGCGTGTTCGGCGAAGGCATAGATTTATGCGGCGAAAGACTTTCCGGCGCAGTAATTGTGGGCGTGGGGCTGCCGCAAATTTCACATGAGCGCGAATTAATTTCAGCCTATTTTGAATCGAAAAATTTATGCGGTTTTGATTATGCCTATGTATATCCGGGCATCAACCGGGTATTGCAGGCGGCGGGACGCGTAATACGCACTACGACGGACAGAGGCGTTGTTCTGCTTATAGATTCTCGTTTCGGCGAAAACAAATACAAAAAATTATTGCCGGCGCACTGGAATCAACAAATAATCCATACCACAGACATTCATAAATTAACAAACGCACTTAAAAATTTCTGGCGAAAATAAAAACCCGGCCATCATTTCAATTTACATAAAAAAAACGGTTATATTTACTATAATGCCCAATCAACACCGCTTTTTTATCCAATTCAACCAGAACCATAAAAATCTAAAATAACGAAAAGTATTGTAAAAAAATTTTATCTATGATACTATTATGCATGATGATATTAAGCTTTAATTATATTTTTAAATAAATAATCGGAGGTTTATAATGACAAACACGCCTTTTCGCGATAAAAAATTCAATCATAATTTTTTTATACGCATAAACTCCAGCCGCATTGCGCCATATATAAAATTTTTATGCGCGCTGAGCGCATTTATAATATTCCTTTCATCCGCGTCAATTCTTGAAGCTGCGGATTTAAGCATTCCCGAAGGCACTCTTGTTAAAATAAGCCTTGAAACTCCTCTGTCATCAAAAACCAATAAAAAAGGCGAAATGGTGAAATTTACCGTAATTGATCCGGTGAAAATAGGCTCTAAAACAGTAATTGCGAAAGGCGCTCTCGCGCAGGCTCAAATAACTGAAGTTCGCGGCCCTGGAAAATTCGGCCGTAACGCCCGTTTAAAACTTAAATTTTTATTCGTGCTCGATAAAAAAGGAAAACAGGTTCCAATATCACTCGGCGAAGAATCCGCAAAAATAAATAAACAGGAAGGTTATGCTATTGGCGCTTCCGCCGGCGGTTTCTTGCTGCTCGGTCCGATTGGATTGCTCGGCGGCGCCTTCGTTAAAGGAAAACATATCGAACTGGAAAAAGGCGAAAAACTTTTTGTTGAAACGATTAAAAAATAAGATCTGCTTTATCGGCACCTGTCCGGAACTTTTTTTCGGCGGCTGCCACGGTGACGGCCCTGAAGCCGTATTTGACTAGCTATGCGATATCATCGAAGAAATTGTCGATATACACGAAAAAAACGGCAACCCGCTTCCTGAACCCATGACCAGCCACGATATAATCGACGCTTTGCGAAAAATCGCATAATAAAATCTTTAATAGCGGCAACACACTTAACTGTTACTTTATTATCCGCCAGCAGCCGCCGCGATCGGGGCCTATTCTTTCTATGATACCGGCGGATTTCAACTTAATAATATATTTCTGGACTGCCGACTCGTTAATGCCGAGTTCAGCGGATAATTCCTTTCTGGTGATATACGGATCGTCGGTCATCAGCGCAACGATCTTATCAGAGCGGCCGTTAAGCGCGGGCCCGGATTTCTGACCACCTTTTCTGACCACTATTTCTGACCACCTTTTCTGACCACCTTTTCTGACCACCGCCGTCCCGCTCCCGGCGTTTTTTGATTTATATAAAATCACTTTCAAAAACATCCCGTTTTCTTTGATTTCAGGATCTTTCAACCCCGAATCGCGGCAATATCCGATCATTTTTATTATTCCCGTCCCCCACTGTTCTATGAATTTAATTTCGCGGAAAAATCGGGCGATTACCTTATTTCTGATCTCGGAACGACCGCTGGCGATTTCATTTAATTCGAGCGAACGCGGAAGCTGGCCGGGGGAAGTGATTTCGATCCTGTCGTCGAAAATCGCGAATTTGATATCCGCTCCCGATATGCTGTAATCTCTGTGAACCACGGCATTAACGATCGCCTCGCGGACCGCCTCGAGCGGCACTTCATAGCGATCGATCCTCTGAACTCCTTTAACGACCCCGCGAAGCGCAATATGCGTATGCGCGAATATCATCGCATTTTCGACCTGCCTGTAAAGCGGACCGGCAAACTCTTTCTGATCTATAAATATTTTAACGTCATTGCCTTTAAATCGGGCGCATTTGATCCTGGCCTGTTCGAAAACTTCGTCTTTACCGGCCAGCATAAGCCCGCCGAAGGTCGCGGCGATCTTTCCATTATTTTCCTTCAAAAATTTAAGAGTCAGCAAATCATTTTTGTTCAGGGTTCTTCCGGTAAATCTTTTGAAGTCGGCCTTTAATTCAGTTAGCGCAAGGTCTTTTTCACCGCAGCCAGGCGATATCTGTTCATCGAAAGAAATATTGTATCTCTGCCGTTCAAGTTCCAGGATCATTTCTCTATCGGCCGGTTTATTAACCGCGCCGACACGGATATAGGTTCCAAGATCGCGGCCGGCGTTTTTCACATAATAAGGCTTGAGATTACCCGGAAAAATTTCGACGACCAGTATGTTTTTACCGGCGATTTTAGCGGCATAAATTTCCGGAAGAATAGCCGGATGACAGCTATCCATGATTATATTAGAAATTTTATCGGGAAGTTCCAGCACTTCACCGTCCTTAACGCCTATGATTTTGAGGCTTTTATCCTCGACGCCGACGACGATTTTACCGCCGCCCATGTTGCTGAACGCTACGGCCGATTTAGCGATATTCTGGCCCGAAGGCATTTCTTTTTTTAATTCGAGCGATTTATTTTCGCCGCGGGATATAATTTTAAGCAAATCGTTCATAATAAATTCCTCAGCAGAATTTTAAGATATCATCGTCGGCCTGCGCGCTGGCTTTGCCGGCTTGATAACTGAGTCTCCAGCTTGATAACTGAGTCTTTTCGATATTATTATTATAACATAACAAAGCCCGTTCCGCAAGAAAATCAAGATGAACGAGCTATTTTTATGGCGAATATTATGAGATGTGGCCGCCCCGGAGGAAAAGAAGCGATAAAAAGATGTATGGCATATAACGAATCATCTGCCGTTAATGGCTTCGGTGTATAACTTCTCGTATTTTTTTATATAATTTTTATGCTCTTCATACCGGACAGCAAAGTTTTCTTTACCGCTATCTTTATTCCATATTTTATTATAGTTTTCGACGATCCGCGCCATGCCGGCCGCAAACGACT
>CAYQWL010000073.1:0-2503 GCA_964421195.1 uncultured bacterium
CGGCATGGGTTATTTCGGTTATTTTCGCGGTTTCGGGCGTATCGGCGACAGGCAGCACGGAAGAACCGAATATCAAGTCGTTTAAAAACATAGATTTCCCAGCTTTTATCTGGCCGCATACGCTCGTTATAAAACGATCGTTAACTAAGTTTAAAGCGGTTTCGTCTATCGCGGCTTCGTCGATTTCGGCATTGAAAACTTTCAACGGAATAAGGCCGCTTGTTTTTAAAGATTCATAGGCGGATAAAATTCGTTTTTTTATATCCTCATAGTCTTTTATGTCGTTCATAGATGCGTTTGTAATATACTATATATTAAATATCGTTATTTTTTTATATTTTAACGAGTTCTTTCGAGCGTTCGGTGCCTTTGACAACGGCTTTAATTAGTGTAACTCTAAATTTTCCTTCTTCTAATTCCATGATTCCGTCGATCGTAACTCCCGCGGGCGTTGTAACCATGTCTTTAAGCATCGCGGGGTGAGAATGGGTTTGAAGCACCATTTGAGCCGCGCCCATAGCGGTTTGCGCTGCGAGAAGGGTCGCCACTTCGCGGGGCAATCCGACTTTAACGCCGCCTTCCGCGAGCGCTTCGATGGCAATGTATATATAAGCCGGTCCTGAACCTGAAAGGCCTGTAACGGAATCTAAATATTTTTCTTCGAGTACGATTACTCGCGATACGGGTTCAAAAAGTTTTACGGCGATATCGGCGTCTTCGTCTTTAGCATCCGCGCCTTTAGAAAGCACCGTCATTCCGGCATTAACCTGACAGCATAAGTTGGGCATGGCGCGAATTACCGGATTTTTTGTATGAAGAAAAGATTCTATAAAAAAAGTTGTAACACCCGCGGCTACAGATATTATAATTTGTCCGGGCTTAATCGCCGGAGCTATTTCAGAGAGCACCGCCGAAAGTATTTGAGGTTTTACCGCTAAAATTATTACGCCGCATTTATCGATTAGAGCTTTGTTATCGTTTCCACAGTTTATTTTAAAATTTTTAATTATATAATCGGCGCGTTCGCGTGAACGTGCGGTAGCGATAATTTCTGAATGATTTTTAACTTTTTGAGAAAGCAGGCCTGATATTATGGCTTCGCCTATTTTTCCCGCGCCGATTATTCCGATCACGTTTTGTAGTTTTATATCGATTTTTTTGTTTTTTCTGAAAACATTTCTGGAATTAATTTTTGAAGCTGGTTTTGACTTTTTTCCGGCGGCGGTTTGTTGTGGATTTTTTATTATGGATTTAGTTTTATTTTTTTTCATGCCAGTCATAAATTTCATCTACTTTCATTTAATAATTATGTATTTAATATATGAACTATAAAAAAATTAATTATGTTATAATTGGCGGTATTATTATCGTATTGTAAGGAAAATCAGCCAAATAATATTTCCCAGATTTTGCCGAAAAATTTAAAGGTGAATGAAATAAAAAGAGCGGCTGCGATAAATCCGGCCTGAAGGTGAAAAATAAAATAAAAAAGCGGTTCGTCCTGCCGCATGAAGCTGACGCCGAGCATAACGAAAAATCCTGTAATGAAAAATATTATTATAGCGTTAGAAATTCTTGTAATAAAAAGAGAGTCGTTTATTTTTCCGCTCTGTATTTCGTTTATAGCCGCTTTGGCGAGAGCGGCCTGTGAAGAGTCGGGGTATCTTTCATTGAGATGGTTAAAAACTTCAAGCGCGCGCCGCAAATGATTTTTCGATGCTTCGCCTTTAGGATCGTTAAAGGAAAGTTCACGGTAGCAGCTTCCTTCTAAATAAGCGGCTTCCGCCATTACTCCTTCATCGAAATTTGCGGTCCGCATATCGCTCAGCAGTAAAAGCGCTTCGTTGTATTGTTTCGAGCTGTAATACATTTTACATATTTCAAGCGCCGAGCCGGAGGCTTCTTTTGACCATGTAGCTTCTCCAGCGGTAAGGGCTTTTTTATAAAACGATATGGATTCCGAAAGCCGGCCCTGCATTTGAAGCGTTTTTCCGACCATAAAAATCGATTGCGCCTTTTCACGTCCTTTTTCATAATCATTAAGATAATTCGTAAAAAATTGAAGCGCCATCTGGTAATTTTCGTTACGGAAATAATACATTCCGATTTCAAAGTGGGCTTTAGCGCCGTCCGGATATTCGTTGAAATTATTTTTAACGTGTGAAAGAACCCTTAAAACATCGCGCTGGTTACCGCATTCTTCGAAAAGACGGGATAGTTTAAAAAAAGGTTCTCGCGCCGTTTTAAAATATTTATATCGCTGGGCTAAATTTATGACGTTTTCTTCAAATAAATCGGTGTCTTCTTTTATTCGAGTTTCAAGTGAAAGTTTTTCGTCTATGTCGGTCTGATTTTGAAGAGCGCCGCTGTTTTTTTTAAAATTCATGATTCGTTTTAATTCTTTAAGACGTATTATCGAAGATAATATAGCGGAGTAATGAATATCGAGTTTGCGGGCGCGAGCTTTAGCATCCCACCATGATTGCGGATAATTTTTATTCAC
>CAYQWL010000073.1:2513-15394 GCA_964421195.1 uncultured bacterium
ATTTTGAGTTCGTCGATAAGATTTTCGGCGGTTTGATTATCTTCGATAGAAAAAAAATGTTCGATTAGTTCTATAAAACTGAATGGAGCCCATTTTTCAGATGCACGACTTTTTATAAGCGCTATGTAATCGAAGATAGCTTTTTCATCCCATTTACGACGATTTTTTTTATCGAAGAGCGCTTGCGCTATTTGTTCGTAAGAATTATAATCAATTTCCGGCCTGTTTTTTTCGTCAAGACATGAGTATAAATTTAACGTAAATAAGGCATACTGACCGTAATCAGAACTCGCCGCATCTCGCGCGAGCTCTTTTAATGTCGAAAACGCTCTGGGTTCTTCGTTTTTTATAAAATAAACATTAGCGAGAAAAACCCTTAAAGCGTAATCGTGCCTTGATTCTAAAACGCTTTTTTCAAGATAGGCCGTTAAATATTGCGACATTGCCGGTGGCGGAACCTCTTAATTATCCGATTGCGCGATTTCGGAAATTTCGGTTTCTTTTTCTTCACGCTGTCTTTCTAAATCTTTTATAGTTAAAAGAACTTCTTTGATTTCATCGCGCTTAATTATGTTTTCTTCGCATTCGGCGAGCCGGTCGTATATTAATTGACCGAGAGCCGATAGCTTGCTTTCACGGTTGCTTTGAAGTATGGAAATATCGAGTTTTATTTTTGTATAGCCCGCGAATTTAGAGATGGAAGATTTTACTACATTCCAGAAACCGCCTTCGGCTTTGCTTTCTTCTATTTCTTTCTCTTCGGTCTGCCTGACGGATATTTTTCGGTCTATTTCAATTATTCCTGAAATGCCTTCATCGATAAATGATATAGTTGAAGGGGTTTCTAAAAAACATTTATGGACGGTCTCACCGAGATGTTTGAGCTGTACTAATTTATCGTTTTTAATGGTGTTTAATTGTGATTTTAATTTTATAAAAGTCGCGTTTTTTATCGCCGCGCTTTTGCCCTTTTCCCAGATTTCTTTGACTTTATCGAGGTATTCGTTTTGAGGAAGATCGTTATTTTTCGACGATTCATTTTCTTCGGGATCGCCGTTAGTTTTAGATTCGTGATAATTTTGCGAGTTTGAGCCCGGTGCGGGGCCGGTTTCGGCCGCGGGCATTTGCGGCGAGCCGGACGCCTGATTAGAAGATAAATCTGTTACAGATTCCTTTTGAGCGGGCGAATCGGCCATAGTATTTAAAATGTCAGCCTTCTGGTTGTTTTCAGGTGCGCTCTTGAATTCGAGACTGCGGGCGGTTATGGATTCTACGGCTTCATCGATGCTTTCGATAAGACCGGTTTCATAAACCGGAAGTTTTAATTTCGTGTTTTTCAGGGCGTCAATATGTTCGCGGCCGCCTTCTTTTTTCAATAAATCAACGCCTTCTTTTATTAACCGTGTATCGCCGGATTCTAAATTGTTTAACGCTGTAAGGATATCCACCAGATACCACTTCCTTATTGTTTGATTATGAAAATAAAATATAACATAAAACGAGCTTTTTGTCAAAGAATAAAACTCGATAAAAATATTATTTTTATTTATGAAGAGTTTATGAAGCAATAATTGTGATTACTTTTATAAATGCTTAGATAAACGCTATTTTTCCGATATTATTATGGCCGATGGAAATAGTTTATGAGTGCGGATTACAGGATTATTTCGAAAGCGCTCATCGCCTGTACTTTTTTTGAATTATCCGATTCAATAAGTTGTTTTTCTAATTTGAGCGTTCTTTGAAAGTTAAAATGTTTATGTATTTTCAAAATCGTACTGGTTGAAACTAAAGCCCGTGAAAGCGTTTTAATTCCCGTTTTAATTTCAGCTTTTTTTTGAAGATAGCCGGCGAGGTCGATAACTTTTGAAGTCATTTTTCCTATTTCGCTTTTTTCGTTGAAGTAATCTTCTCCGGTTGAAATTCCGATTCTTATTCGAAAATTTTTAGCCAGCGGGTTTTGCGCGAGGTTGAATACCGTCATGGAACTCATGAGCGCTATGGCTGAAATGATTGAATTTTCGGCCTGATCAAAATAAGCTATAAAACCGTCTCCGGCCCATCCGAATTTTTTAACGCCATTATCGCGCATTATTTTTTCGACGAGTGAAAAATAATTTGAAAAAGCTTTGCTGACTGTGGCGTTTTCCTCGCCCTGCTTCAGGTCTTCGGATCCCTGTACGTCTATCGAAATGAAAGTCAATTCTTTTGGAACGGAAATCACTCTATCCTGCCTGGCCGGTTCGCTTTTGTTGTGTTTTATTTGAGGGGCTATGTAATTTTCGCATTCATCGAGTATTTTTTGAAGATGCGCGACAGCGGCCTGGGTGGTTTTTATTAATCCTGAGTTATCCGGCTCGCGGCTTAATTCATTTGATAATTTTATCGTTTCAGATTGGGCGTTTTTTAATTTTGCGATCAGCTGCATGGTGTTATTAAATAGAGGATCGCCCATTTCGCGCGTTTTCATGAAGCTGATTAATTTTTCTTTTATTGAATTTGCCGTTTCGTTAATATCGCTCATTGAATTGATGGGAACACCTTTCTATGATAATTTTACATAAAAATAAGGAACCTTTTTCATTTTATTTTTTTGCTGATTAATTTTTTTTGATTATAACATCATTTATAATTTTTTTCAAGCCTTATTTATTCTTAATTAATACTTATTTAATTCCTTCCGGCCTTATTCTGGCTTTGTATATTATTTTTGAATCTGGAACATGAATCTGGAACGGTCTTGACATTCTTGCCGGGTTATGTTATCTTTTAATAAAAAAACTGGAGGGTCTGGAGGAGAAATTGAACAGCGTTCAAAAACCAAAAATTCTTGTTGCCGATGACGAAAATACGATAAGGTTAGCTTTTGAAAATTTGTTGACTACAAATAATTATGAGCCGATTTTAGCGCGTGACGGCGTTGAGGCGCTTGAATTGTTTAAAAAACACAGGCCGCCCGTATGTGTTATAGACGTTAAGATGCCGGGTATGAACGGCCTTGAACTGCTTAAGGAAATAAAAAAAATTAAGCCAAACGCTTTTGTTATAGTGGTAACTGCTTTTGCCGATATGGAAAAAACCATCGAAGCGATGAAATTCGGCGCTTATGATTTTTTGAAAAAACCGTTTGATAATGATAATATTTTACTGCTTATTAAAAAGGCTTATTCGGCGTACGATCTTATTACAAGCAATGTGCCCGCCGTTCAGAATGAAAGTATTTTATCGCATAGTTCATCGGAATTTCGTATTATAGGCAATTCGCCTAAAATGCAGGAAGTATATAAGTTGATCGGTAAAATTTCCGACAGCCACGTAGCTGTTATGATTACCGGTGAAAGCGGTTCTGGAAAAGAAATTATAGCTCGTGTAATACATGCTAACAGCCCGCGCGCCGAAAAACCGTTTATAGCCATTAATTGTTCGGCGATTCCTGAAACTCTTATAGAATCCGAGCTTTTTGGTCATGAAAAAGGCTCTTTTACCGGCGCCATTAATAAAAAGATCGGTAAATTCGAATTAGCAAGCAGCGGCACGCTTTTTCTTGATGAAGTAGCAGAAATGGGGCTTGAAATGCAGACAAAATTTTTACGCGTGCTTCAGGAAAAAGAAATAGTGCGCGTGGGCGGTAATGAAGTGGTTAAGGTTGACCCTCGTATTATCGCGGCTACCAATATCGATTTAGAAAAAGCGCTCGCCGAAGGAAAGCTGCGCGAAGATCTTTATCATAGGCTTAAAGTTATTTCGCTTCATATACCTTCGTTGCGCGAAAGACGTGAAGATATAAAAAGCCTGGTAGATTATTTTATCGAGACTTATAATAAAGAACTGAATAAAAAAATATTGAGCGTTGCGCCTGAAGTAATGGATTTTTTTTATAAATACGATTGGCCGGGAAATATTCGCGAACTTAAAAATGTTGTCGAAAGCGCCGTTGCGATCTGCCGCGATAATACAATTCTTTTTGAACATCTTCCGGCTGAGATCGTGGCGAAATTCGAAGGAAAAAAACAGGCGGCAGTTCTGCCTCCGGCAGCAGCAACGCCGGACGGCGCGTTTGCTATGCGAACGCCGGCAGGCGTTCAGGCAGCTGATACCCCGGTTTACGCGGCGGGTTTCGGCGAATCAATTGACGCTGAATGCGTAAGGCCGGATACGGGAATTGATAGGCCGGAATATGGCGCGGAACTGCTCGATAAAATTGGAGCCCTGGCTTCTCAGCTCATCGCTCATAAACTTTCTTTAATGGGAAATATTGAAAAAACTGATTTTTATGATGAAGTTATAGATCAGATAGAAAAAATATTGATTTATGCCGTTTTAAAAAAATTTAAAGGAAATCAGGTGAAAACTTCGAAATTTTTAGGTATAAACCGCAATACATTAAGAGCTAAGATCGAAAAATTAAATATAAACAATTAATAACGTGATATGATAACAACTAATAACATAACAAAATGAAAAATAAAGTAATTAATTTTAATTTTGTCATCGCACACTGAAATAATCATAATTTAAAATGTGTGTTTCACAAATAAAAAAAGTAATTAAAAATAAAGCAATGAACTGTTCATAAAACAATCAATTTGTTGGTGAACTGTTCTTTTTTTTGCGCATGATAAACTGTTTAAGAATGAAATAAGTGTTTGTTGTATGGCATAAAAATTGCTTTTATATTTTGTACGAGTAATAATTTGTGGAGGTTTTTATGGAAACTTTAGTTGGCGGGCTTGCCGGAAAGGTATGGCGGTATCTCGATGAAAACGGCGCTACAGGTTTCAGGCAGCTTAAATCGGTTATATTTAAAGATGATTCTATGGCTATGGAAGCTGAAAAGCTGGGTATGGCTATCGGCTGGCTTTTAAAAGAAGGCAAGCTTATTGCTACTGAAAACGGCAATGGTAAGGGGTATCGTGCTACATTCGAGCTCAAAAAATAAAAAATATAATAAAAATTTATTTTAAAAAAATACCGTATTTATTAATACGGTATTTTTTTTATTCTAAGCCGCATTGTTTTTTGAGGGAATCGACAAGGCAGGTAAAATTAATAGGTTTGGTAAGATAATCGTTCATTCCGGCATTGAGGCAATTAAGTTTATCGCAGCGGGATGTATAGGCGGTTAGAGCGATTATGGGCATTTTGCAGCCGGAGTCTCTTAATTTTTGAGTAACTTCTATTCCGTTGATATCCGGAAGATTGATGTCCATTAAAATGGCGTCGAAAGCAGTGCCTTTTTTTATTAATTCAATTGCTTTTGCTCCATTTTCAACTATTTCATAGTTACATTCGCAAATTTTAAGCAGCCGGCAAATTAGTTCTATGTTAAGATAATTGTCTTCTACTATTAATACCTTACGGCCGATGTAATAATCGTTTTTTTTGATTTCTAAATTAGTTATGGCGCCGTTTTTTTCTTCTTTTTTTTTCGGTATTGCCGTTTTTGCTAAATAGAGTGAAAAATAGAATTTACTTCCGGAGCCTTCCGTACTTTCTACATGGATTTTATCGCCGCCCATCATTTCGACATAATATTTAGAAATTGTTAATCCGAGTCCCATTCCATAATTTTTGCGTGAAAGGCTTTTAACGTCTTGAAAAAAAGGTAAAAAAATTTTATCGATATTTCCCGTAGAAATACCGGCTCCGGTATCTGATATTTCAAATTTAATAACGGCTGTTTCTGAGGTTTCTGATTGAACTGAAAGCGTTATTTTAATTTCGCCGCCGTCAGAAAAATTTATAGCATTATCTATCAGGTTGAGAATTATCAGTTTTATTTTCGATTCATCGCCCAGAAGGTTGTATTTTAGACTGGAATCGATCGAATAGAAAATTTTAATATTTTTTTCTTTAGCTTCCGGCATAAGATGATTAATCGATTCTAAAATTAATTTTTTAAAACTGAATTCAATTGATTCTAATATGATTTCATTGGATTCTATTTTTGAATATTCGAGAAGTGAAGTAATGGTTATAAATAATTCTGAGCAGTTTGTTTTTATATGGTTTAATAGTTTATTTTGTTCTGTGCTGGCATCCGTCATGCCGAGCATGTCTGCGAAACCTATTATATTAGTCAGAGGCGTTCTGAGTTCGCAATCTAAATTAGCGGCGAATTGTTTTTTTATTATCTTGAAATGTTCGAGACCGCTAACTGTTTCATGAAGTTTTTTTATTAATGCGTTTTGTTCCGTTATATTTTGCGCGGCGCAAATACCGATAAATTTCGAATCGATTTTAATCATCGTGCAATTTAGTAAAATATCGATAATGGTATTATATTTTGTAATTAATCGATAATTGACGCCGTTTATGTTTCCGGTTCGCCAGAATTTAGGAAAAACGCTTTTTATCGCTGATTCCCGGCTGTCTTCGCATAAATAATTTTCGATTGAAGTTCCGATGATCTCTTCGCGCCGGTATTGCATTTCAATAAGCCAGCGGTCGTTCACTTCGCAAATGAGATTTTTTTGATTGATAGAAAACATCATAACCGGAGAATGTTTGAATAACCGGTAATAATATTGCGCGTCATCGTTTGTTCTATCGAGGGTGGAGGCAGTTAAAGAATTATCATTTAAAACAGCGTCAACATTTCTGGTTAATATAGTCATAAAATAATCCTTTAAGCAGTTGATTATTATATTTTGTTATATTATTAAAGATTTATATTAAAAATTTAAAAAATGCCGTATTATAAAATAAAATCATCAATACTTTATATATTTTACTATACATTTTAAAAATTATCAAGTAAAAATAAAAAAAATGTCAAGTTAAAATTTTAAAATTATTTCTAATGCTTTTCTTAGAAATAATTTTATTTTTTATTGGTTTTATTGCATTTTTTACTGTAATTTGATAGACTGATGTTCTATTTAATTAACGGGTTGACGTGATTCAATAAAGATATGGCGTGATGAGTATGATAAAGAAGGAATATTATCTGAAAGGTTTGGACTGCGCCGGCTGCGCGGCAAGAATAGAAAAAGCGGTCGGCCGTCTTGAAGCGGTTGAAGAAGCGGCTTTGAATTTCGTTACAGCTACTCTTTATGTAAAAATAAAAGACGGTTTCGAACTTAGTTCAGATGAGATTATTTCGTTAATTTCATCGGTTGATTCTGAAGTGACGGTAAAATTGGTTTCAGATAGTTTTACCGGCGGAGAAAGAAATGCAGGCGCTGAGAAAAGCGCTGGAATTGAAAAAGGTAATGAAAATGGTGATAAAGAATTATCGGATTATTATGAAATAAAAATTTTAATACGCCGTATTTTTATTGGGATCGCATTTTTAACGGCGGCGATTTATTCGAATGATAAAAAAATATCGTTTGCGCTATATTCTATCGCTTATTTGACAGGCGCGTATCCTCTGATAATATTAGCGGTTGTTAATTTTTATAAAAAAAATTTATTTGATGAAAATTTTTTAATGTCGATTGCTACGCTTGGCGCTTTTATGCTTGGCGATTATCACGAAGCGGTCGGCGTTACGCTTTTTTTTCAGGCCGGCGAGATTTTCGAAAAACTTTCAGTTGCCCGTTCACGCCGGTCGATAAAAGCTCTTATGGGGCTCAGACCGGATTATGTTAATATTTTAAAAGACGGCGCTTATATTAAAGCGGCGCCCGAAGAAGCGTCGGCCGGCGATATTATTCGTATAAGACCCGGTGAAAAGGCGGCTCTTGATTGCGTGGTGATAGAGGGTTCGTCTTCGATCGACGCGGGCGTTCTCACCGGAGAATCGCTTCCGCGTCGTATTTGTGTCGAAGATGAAATACCCGGCGGCGCGCTTAACATCGACGGACTGATAACCGCTCGCGTTTTAAGACCGTTTGCCGAATCCAGTGCGGCTAAGATACTTTCATTGATAGAGGATTCTGCTTCGAAAAAAGCTGTAACTGAAAGATTTATAACTAAATTTGCCATGTATTATACTCCGGCGGTAGTCGTTCTGGCTGTTATTTTATGTATCGCGCCGTGGCTTTTTTTTAGCGGTGATTTTATGTTATGGCTCAAACGTGCTTTGATATTTCTTGTAATAAGCTGTCCGTGCGCGCTCGTGATATCAATACCGCTCGGTTTTTTTGGAGGAATAGGCGCGGCATCGCATCGCGGAATTTTAATTAAAGGCGCCAATCATCTCGAAGCATTAAATAATATTGGCGTTTTTATATTTGATAAAACCGGAACTATTACACGCGGTAATTTTATCGTGACGGATGTTGTAGTCGAATCGGGCACGCGCGAAGATATATTGAAATATGCCGCGGCGGCTGAATTTAATTCTAATCATCCTATCGCGCGGGCTATCAGGCAGGCTTATGGCGGTTCCGTCGATAAATTTGATGTTAGCGCCTGTGAAGAAATAAGCGGAACAGGCATTAAAGCGATAATTAACGGTGAAAGTGTTTTCGTGGGTCACGATAGATTTTTGCATGATGAATGTATAGAACATAATGTTTGTGTAAAAGCTTCAACTACGGTTCATGTGGTTGTTAATGGAAAATATTCCGGTTATATAGTTATAGCCGATGAAATTAAATCTGAGTCTCCGGCGGCGGTTGAATGGCTTGAAAAACAGGGTATTCATACGCTCATGCTTACTGGCGATAATCGCGTTACAGCCGGGAATGTAGCTAAAATGGCTGGAATAAAGGAATATTACGCAGATTTGCTGCCGCACGAAAAGGTTGAAATTCTTCGCCGTTATAAAAACGAATTTTCAGTTTCGAAAAATATAGCTTTTGCGGGCGACGGTATTAATGATGCGCCTGTAATAGCTTTTGCCGATATAGGTTTTGCGATGGGCGGGCTTGGTTCTGATGCCGCGATAGAGGCGGCCGATATTGTAATTATGAATGATTCACCGGCAAAAATAATAGAGGCGATTAAAATAGCCAGGCGAACCAGGATTATTGTATATCAAAATATAGCGCTTGCCCTTGGCGTTAAAGGCGCATTACTCATTTTTGGCGCATTCGGTATGGCCACGATGTGGGAGGCGGTATTTGCCGACGTCGGCGTAGCCGTACTCGCGATACTTAATTCGATGCGCGCGATGCGCATCTGAAAACGGCCTGCCCGTGTTTGTGTTTGATGGTTTTGTAAATAAACGTTCTTAAAGCGATTTTTTTAAAGTATGTCTTTAAATCTTATCTGATAAAACATGTCTAAAAAATTGACAAACCTTTTATTATTTTATATAATTGTTCTGATCAATGCTGAAATACTGAAAATGTTTGAATGTGAAATAATTGTTTTTAAAAAAATTATAATTAAAAAAGTATTAAAATATTATCATAAAAATATATGGAGGGCTGTGATATGAGCGTGTTCCCCCAAAAAAAAATATATAATGTAAGTAATATATTTATTAACTTATTATCGTTTTTGTTGTTATCCGCGGCGTTTATGTTTATATTTATTTCAGGTGCGGCGTCTGTTTTTATTCCGCCGCGGGCGGCTTTTGCATATGACGTCGGCGGCATGCGCACCGTAGCGATGAGTGAGTGTGATTATTTGAGCATGCTCGCGAACCAGTATTTTATTGATTACGGCCGTGCCCGCTCATTAAAAGCGAAGCTTAAAATTGTTTCGGGTGATTCTTTAAAAGAAGCCGAAAAAAAATATGATGACGCTAAAACGCAATGCGATAGATCGTTTGATTCATTGTTGAGATCGTTTGATTCGATGGTAGAATCTGAAAAATATTTGCAGGTTGGAATTTTTATAGACGGCATAAGAGAAAGTTATCCTTCGGGCAGGCTGGCGTTCAAGCCGGTAATAGACGGAATAAAAGAAAATTTAAAATTCAGGCTGGCCGCTGTTTCAGATAGTCAATCCGGCCGGGCGGCCTGGCTTTTTCAGCTTTACAATAAAGTGATTTTACAGGAAGCCGCTTTTAATAATAAAAAATCCGTCGAAAAATCCACCGGAACAGTCGGTAACGATAAAACCCCGGCCGGCGCCGGTACGGGTGGTTCGGTTAAAGACGATTGCGGCCAGGCGGGTGTAGATACCTGCGGCGATAAGCCTGATTGCGGCCCGGCGTTAACCGTGTCTGAAAAAACTTCTGTGAATTCGAAAAAAAAATGGACGTTTATGGTATATATGAACGCTGATAACGATCTTGAAAGCGCCGGCATAAAAGATATTAATGAAATGGAAAAAATCGGTTCGAACGGTAACATAAATATTATCGTTCAGTGCGATCGTTCGCCCGAATATGACGAATCTAACGGCAATTGGATTGGCGCACGGCGCTTTTATATACAAAAAGACGATGATTTCGAAAAGATTAATTCGGGGCAAATTGCCGATCTGGGAAACAGTGTTGATATGGGAGATCCCGCGGTCCTTGCCGATTTTATTAAATGGGGCGTGAAGAATTATCCCGCTGAAAAATATGCGGTTGTAATATGGAACCACGGTTCGGGATGGAAGTATCAAAATGCACGTTTTTCGCCAGTTAAAGGTATTTCATATGATGAATCGTCCGGAAATCATCTCGATAATTTTAAGCTGACATCAGCGCTGGAAGAGTGCGTTCGGTTCAACGGCGGGCGTAAGTTCGAAATGATAATAATGGATGCGTGTCTTATGGCTATGATCGAGATTGCATATCAAATAAAAGACAGCGCTAAGGTGTATATTGCTTCGGAAGAAGTAGCGCCCGCTGATGGCATGCCGTATGATACCATACTCGAAAAATTATCGGCGTCGCCGTTTATCGATGAAAAAGAATTTGCCGCGCTTATAGTCGAAGATTACGTACGTTCTTATAAAGGCGGAACTCAGGGCTGGTCTAATTGTACCTTTTCGGCGTTCGATCTTTCGGCGATAGATGCGCTCGCTGTAAAAATAGATGCGCTCTCTAAATATCTTAAAGCGAATTATGAAGCATTAAGTTATCCGATTTTGCTTTCACGGCTTAAAGTTTTAAAATATTCCGATGCCGATTACGCCGATTTATATGATTTTTGCGAACTTCTTGAAACCTATTCAAATGACGGCGAAGTTTTGAAATTATGCGGCGGTATAATGGATGCTGTTGGCCGTCCGGATATGCGCGGCGATTATTTCGATTCGTTTAACTCGCCGGTTGTAATAACCGGAGAAGAAGAAGGCGTTGTCAGATGGACGATAAACGATAAGGCGGTTCCGCCGGCTGAATACATCGGCGCGGCATCGCGGATAGCGAAAGATGGTTCCTGCGCGGAAACTCCGCTTATAAAAAATACAGATGGCGTTTATTCCGCTGCTATCGGTCCTTTTGCCGGAGCACTCGCTGTTTTATCGGTCCAGTATTCTATCGTTTATAAAAATGGACGCGCCGGAAGTGAAAAGATAATATCGAGCTCTAATTCTTTTTTTACAAGACCTGTTTCAAAAACAGGCTCTTTGCCGTTTGTTATCGCCGAAGGCCATTCACAGAGCCTTTCGTTATCTCATGGAGTGTCGATTTATTTAACGCCGTTTGAAGATTATTTATTGGGCTATAAAAATCTTGATTTTTCAAAAAATTATTCTTGGTCTTCATTTATATCTCATAAACCGCCGTTTAAGACTTCGGCCGGTGTTCTGGTAGTGCCGGATACGGGTTACGCGGCTTCCGATTTGATTTATTCTAAATTTTATCATCACGCTCTCGCTCAGGCTAATATTAATTATGACTTATACCTGCCGGCTATATATGGCGGCCTTGAAGAAGAAGTTCTTTCACGTTATAAAGACGGTGTGGTTATCTGGTACACCGCAAAAAATTCGAGTTGCCTGTCTAAGTATGAACGTCATATATTGAAAAATTTTATTGAATCGGGCGGCCGTGTTTTTATAAATGGTCAGAACATAGAGCAGCATCATGGGTTATCTGATTTTTTTACCGGTACGCTCGGTGTTTTATATGTTGAAGATTCGCCATCTAAAAATATAAAAGGCGTCGGGCCGTTTGCTTCCTTTGGCGGATTCGATATAGGCGGCAGCGGCGGGGCTGATAACGTTTCGGAGCCGTCTATTTTTAATTTAGCTTCCAGTACGGCGCTTGCCGTATTTAATTATGGAGATTCCGGAGCTATAGCGGGCATCAGGAATGGGTCGGTTCTTTTTTGCGGTTTTAGTTTTGAAAGCATCGCTTCGGCCGGGGTGCGCGCCCGGTTTATTAAAGCCGTGACAGATGAGTTATTGCCGGCCGGCGAGGTTAAAGTAAATATAATGGATAAATTATAGCAATATGAAAATATCTAAAACTGTATATTGAATCGTAAAGTGCAAAGCGGGCGGCTATAATGAAAAAATTAGATGAAAAACATGGTTTGGAAGCCGGGCATATCCGTAATGGCTCAGGCGGGTTGCGGTTTTATGAAAAACTATATTTTAAAATAATAGTTTTGTTGATAGCCATTTTTGGTGTGAATTACGTTTTGAATTATTATTTCGAAAAAAAAAATTATAGCGAGCTTGAAAATAATATTATTGAAATTACTCGCTCATCTATCGGCGGCGTTCGCGACGTAGTAAGCGCTAATTTAAAGGCGATGAGCGAGCGTTATATTAAAACTTTAGTTGAAAAAATTTATTATGAACAACTTGATTTTTTAAAAAGCAGGCCGGAGCTTTCAGACTTAAAAGATCCGGGTAAGTTGATCGAATTTTGTATTAACGCTCCTGAATATCAAAAAATATTTGACGCGCCTGATTCTAACTATACAAAATATTCGTATATGAACGTTTCTATATATGACGGCCCGCGTCTTATTCTTGTGGTGCATAATAAAAAATCCATTGTCGGTAAAAATATTTTTGAATTGGTCAAAAATTTAAGTCGTGACGATCGCGAAAAGCAGCAGACTGAGAAATTTATCAGTCATTGGGTTAAC
>CAYQWL010000073.1:15404-19000 GCA_964421195.1 uncultured bacterium
TTTAAAGATTCAGCGATGATACCGGCGCAATATAATAAAAAATACGCATATCAGCGCTGGGGAAAATTTAACGGCGTCGATATGGTAGTCGAATATACTACTTATATAGACGAGTTTATGAAAACTGTAAATTTAATCGAAAAACGTCATGCGGATATTATTGATAAAATAACCGGCTGTACTTCCTGTTCGTTTGGAAGCAATATAATTAATTATTTATATTTTCTTGTGGCGATTACTTTAATTTTAATAATAATATCTTATTCGGTAATAAAAAAACATGTAATTGAGCCGATCAGCTTTATAACGTCGGGGCTTGAGCGTTTTGGCGCCGGTAATTTTGAAGCAAAAATTTTCGGCCATACTGGCTCGGCGGCGCGGGGTGAATTTGCCGTTATAAGTTCGGCGGCGGATACTATGGCGATTAAATTACATGAAACTCTTGGCAGTCTTGAAAAAATGAATTTAGAGCTGGAGCACAAAGTGGAAGAACGTACTCGTGAATTAGCGGCTTCGGCGGCTGAACTTGAAGCGGAAAAAAAGAAGAGTGAAACGCTCATTAAAAATATGCTGCCCGAAAAAATTGCGCGCCGTCTGATGGATGATCCGCGGCAGACGATAGCCGATGAATATGCGATGGCGACGATTATATTTTCTGATTTTAAGGGGTTTACGGCGTTATCAGAAAGCGCGACGCCGCAGAAACTTGTACGTGAATTAAATGAAATTTTTGCGCATTTTGATGGTTTATGCGATAAATATGGTGTTGAAAAAATCAAAACTATTGGCGACGCTTATATGGCTGTAGCGGGCGTTCCTGAATCGAACGAAGATAATCCTTACTCCGCCGTTGAAATGGCGCTCGATATGCGCGACTATATAGAATCGCGGCGCGCCGGGGACGGCAATCTCGCGCTTGAAATCCGTATAGGTATGCATTCCGGGCCGGTGATCGCGGGCGTAATTGGAAAGCGTAAAATGGTTTATGATATCTGGGGCGATTCGGTTAATATTGCGAGCCGCATGGAATCAAATGGGCTCGCGGGTAAAGTGAATATTTCAGACGCCGCTTATAAACTGCTTAAAAATAAAAATAAATATAAATTCGAAAGCCGTGGAACGCTTGAAATAAAAGGAAAAGGCGTTATGTCCATGTATTTTGTAGAAAGATAATTTTGAACGGCCGATTTTTAATCAGTTGATCGATTTATATTTTTATTGACATCGAAGTGGAAATGTTATATAATAAAATTATAAATATGTATTTTAAAAGATAAAAGGGGGGATTGGTATGGCAATCGGAATCGGTGATATTAATTCGGCTTCAGTGAGCGTTGCTGGAAAAGGCGATTCGGTTATTAGCAGCCGTGTCCGCCGTCAGGATGATTTAAAAAATAAAATACAGTCAACCGTTGATAATCAAACGGCAAAAAACAATTTAGATAATATTGGCTCTGATAATATAAACAAATTTAAAAATAAGACAGCCGCGTTTATTGATAATGCAGGCAAAAGCAGCGACAGCTTCCATATCAATTCGAACGAAGTTACTTCTTACACGAAAAATCAAATATTGCCGTCTGAAGGCATTCAATCGATAGGAAATAGTACTTCTTCTCAGATTATGGGACTTGCGCTTGGCAGGAATATCGATATAAGGGTATAACGATTTTTAAAGACGGTAAATCAGGGCGGCGGCAGAGCCGTTTAATTTACTAACTGCCGGCGAGTTATTTAAGTATTAAGTAAAACGTTAATTAATTATTATTGATATTGAATAAATAAATATGACGGCCGCGGGAAGGAAAGCTTTCCGGCGGCCGTTTTTAAGTAATTTTTACTGCGCGGCCGTTTATTATGCATGCGTTGTCCGCGTTAAATATTTATAGAAAGGTTTTTATGGCGTACGTTAATAAAAAAATATTTTTCGAGGCGCGTAATTGTCTGCGTAAAGCCTGGTTGATGGCGCATGATTGCCGTGACGGCAGAGCGGCTGAATTAAACGGGCATCGGGAATTTATAATTGAAAACGGCGAAAAAATTAATGAGCTTGCGAGAAAGTTTTTTCCCGGCGGTATTTTAATTGCAGATATTGATTATGACGCGGCTGCTGCGCGTACTCGCGAGCTTATGGCCGAACCTTCGACGGCCGCTATTTTCGGCGGAGTATTTATGAACGGGCCTTTAGTGGCTCGCACTGATATAATCGTTCGTGATATTGAAGGCGGCGGCTGGAAGCTTATAGACGTTAAAAGTTATCCGCATTATAATTTTAAAAAATCTTCTGTAAAACGGCCGCGTTATAGAAGCGGCAGATATTTTACGACGGCCGGTTTTAATTATATGCTTATGAAAGAATGTGGAGTGCGCGTTACCGGCGTGTCTATAATGTACATATCTCGTTTTTACAGATATGGTATGAGTGAAAATTCCATATTTACAGAGTATGAATGTACTTTAGAAGCGGACCGGCTTGGCAGGGTATTTGAAATGGTTCGCGGTTCTATAGCATCGACAGCGGCGGGTTCGAAAGAGCCTGAAGCTGTAATGACGACTATTTGTAAAAATTGCGGTTACTATGAAGGCTGCCCGGTAAGCATTATAAAAGAGCCTATATTTTTATTTAATAGCATTAATCAAAAAAAATTTGCGGCGATGTTTGATGAAGGTTATCGCTCGATCGCCGATATACCTGACGGTTATTTTAAATATCCGTCGGATGGCATGTATTATATGATGCATAAAAGCGTTAAAACCGGAATGCCGTTTATAGGGCCTGATTTTAAAAAAGCTCTTGCGGCTGTGCGATGGCCGGTTTATTATCTCGATTTTGAGTCGTTGTCTTCCGTTTTACCTGTTTATAAAACCAGTATGCCTTATGAGCATTTACTGGTTCAGTATTCGCTGCATGTAAAAGAATCGCCAGATTGCGCGCCGGAAAATATCAGGCATTTTGAATATATAGCCGAACCGGGCCGCGACTGCAGGTATGAACTTTTTAAAAATCTCATTGACTGTATTGGCCCGGAAGGCAGTATAATTGTTTATTCTGATTTTGAAAGGCAATGCCTGTATAAAGCGGCGGAGCGCTTTCCCGTATTTCGTGAACGGCTTTCGCTTTTAGCCGGCAGGCTTTTTGATTTATGCGATTTTATTCGCCGCCATTATTATCATCCTGATTTTAAAGGCCTTTATTCAATAAAAAAAATATTGCCCGTATTAGTTCCAGGCATGAGTTATGATTCACTTCCGATCTCTAACGGCGGAGATGCCATAGTGAAGCATTATGAACTCGCAGCGGGAAATCTTAAAGGCGCCGAACGCGCCCGAACCGTGAAAGAGCTTCTTGATTATTGCTCACAGGACACGATTGCAATGGTTAAACTTCATGAAAAACTTATTGAAATTGGAAATATTAATTTAAAGCGATTTTAGAAAATTTTTCGGTAAAACCGTCCGAATAATGGAAGCTGCTTTTCTATAAAGACGTTACGCTTTTAAACAGGGATATCTAAAACCGCACTCCGGGAAAATAAAAACCCCAAAAACCGTTCTGGTCTTTGGGGTTTTATTATAGCCCTACGGGGATTCGAACC
>CAYQWL010000074.1:0-18554 GCA_964421195.1 uncultured bacterium
CTGGTCTGAAAAAGTCAGGTATATTTTGTTGAGTAATTTTAATGAACTCATAGATGAAAATAATTCAGTAGGTTATATTATGCTTTTTGGAAAACCTGCGGTAAAATATGCGCGCGGAGTGCAACGTAAGGCTGAAAAGATAATTTTTATAGCATAATCATAAAATTTAATTTTTTAAAATTTTATTATATAAAAGATGAATAGAGTGCCGAAAAAAGTTTTAAAAGAATTTTTGGAATATGTTATGTATTGTTTTATACATTGTTTGAGGTATGAAATATAATTGAATATAAATAAAGCAATTTTTAAATTACTATTTGTTATTCGAAGCTTATTTTCGGGTTTTATTTTAATATTTATTGCATCATGTTTGCTGTTGTTCTTTAATTTAGAAAGGCAGGCAGACGTAAATACTATAAAAATTTTAAAAATAGCTGTATTTCAATATTCGTTCCGCCCGACGCTTGATGATGCTGTTGACGCTTTTATTAAAACAATTGCGGTAAAAGGCTATATTGATGGCGAAAAAATTGTGATTAAAAGATATAATGCGGAAGCTGATACTGCTGCCGGTACAGCTATTGCCAATGAAATTGTCAATTCTAAATTTGATATGGTTGTTACTGTCAGCACTCCGGCTTTACAAATAATGGCGAATGCTAATCGTTCAGCAAAAATACCTCATATATTCGGCGTGGTTACCGATCCTGCCGGCGCTGGCGTCGGCATATCAAATGACGATCCTTATAAGCATCCTGAATATATTGCCGGCATAGGTACATTTCAACCGGTAGAAAAAGTTATTAGATTAGCGAAAAGCATAAATCCGCATCTTAAAAAGCTTGGGGCGCCATGGACGCTTGGTGAAAAATGCGCTGAAGCTTGTGTTATAAAAGCCCGCAAAACATGCGCGGAATCAGGTATAACACTGGTTGAAATGCCTGTTGAAAATTCGGCTTCGGTTCTGGAAGCTGTGCGAGCGCTTAATTTGAAAGGCGTTGAAGCTATATGGGTAGGCGGCGATAATATTATAGAAATGGCTATAGAAACTGTTATAAAAGCGGGACATGAGGCGGGAATTCCTGTGATTACCAATAATCCTGATCACGCGCTTTCAGGCGCATTTGTTACGCTTGGCGCTAATTATTATGAAGTAGGAGTTAAATTAGGTGAATTAACGGCTGAAATATTATCTGGCCGCGCTATGAGAAGCGTTCCGATAGAAAATATAGTGCCTGAAAATTTAGTTATTAATATAAAAGATAATAAACATATAAATAATTTATGGAAATTGCCTGACGAAGTATTAAAACGAGCATCTAAGATTATAGAATGAAAAATATCATCTGAACATCATTAAATATTGTAATATGCTTTTAATTTATAGTAAATGTGAGGAGCTTAATTGAGTACAAATCTTGATATAGAAGTTATTGAAAAAGGAAATTTTAGAATATTGAAGCTGAAAGGCCGTATAGATGCTAACTGGTCTTTGAGGTTGAGTGAATCTATAAATGCGGTTATAAGAGGCGGTAATTATGATATGGTATTAGATGTTTCCGAGGTGGATTATATTAGTTCGGCCGGCGTGCGTGTGTTACTTATGTCATATAAAGAGTTGAATAAATTAAACGGATCTTTTGCGCTTTATAGACCCTGCGATGGCGTTAAGTCTATAATTGAAATGATGGGGCTTTCGTCTTTGTTTGATTGTTCAAAATTTGAAGCTGTAATGGCTGGAGCCCCATCAACAATCTGTGATTTGACAAATATAGATAATGGTTCCGACGTAGTTCAAAATTTAAAAACGGAAGTGCCAAATGCTGGTTTTAATTCAAAAGTGCCTGATTATGGCGTAGTAAACGGCCTTGAGGTAAATGTTATATTCAGGATGGCATCGTTAGATAATGGCGCGCCTGTTAAAATAAATGGTAACGTAAATAAGATAAGCGATTTTTCTTATAATGAAGAAGATGTTTGTTTAATGAAAACATCGCCTGCTATGATAGCGTTTGGCCTGGGTGCGCCTGGTTCTGATAAAAGTGCCGATGCGCTTGGACGCGCCGGTGAGTTTATGGTTACATGCGGTTATAGTGTATATATGCCTTCCGATGGATCTAAAAAACCGGATTATCTTATTTCTGCCGGCGGTTTTGCGCCTGATATCAGTTATCTTTATTGTGCTTCGTGTGAAGCTGAATATTATGCCGCTTTTAATTTTAAAAGCGCTCAGGCTGGAATTTCCGTTAAATTGAGCGATATAATTAAAACTGCGCATGATATTGCTGGCAGCAGCGATATAATCACTATTATTATTGGCGAACTTAAAGGCGTGGTAGGAGCATCGCTTTCGGTTCCGCCATGTTCGGGAAAAAATAATGTACGGTCGTCGGCCGGCTTGAATTGTGATACTTCGGTTTCAAATGTAAATTCGCAGGGCGGTGAAAGTGCGTCTGATAAAGAAGGACCCTACAGTTTTTCTCAATTGCGCGATAATTTTAATATTACTGCGGAACCTGAATATAATGGTTATATAGCTGTTTGCGCCGGGATTTCTTCAATTAAGCCGTCGCCTGATTCGGCCGTTGCTTCATTTTTAAGACCGCTTGCACCGGGTGTTTTAATTTCAGGACATTTTCATTCGTCTATTTTTGAATTTACGCCGTTAAAGAAAAATTGTAAAGATCCTGCTGAGCTGCTTATGATGCTCTATGAAAAAAAAGCGCCTGAAACAGTTTTACATTTAATAAACGATTGGCGTGCTATAAATGGCGCCGGTGAAACGGAATTTATAAATGGAACCTGCTGGATGGTAAAAATCAGTGATTACAATATATAATTAATTGCTGATGCTTGAATAAAATAAATTTTTAAAATAAAAATAATTATTTTTATTAAATATAGTTAAAATTTAATTAAGGAAAATGTAATAATGTCTTTATTGTTAGCTACTTTTACAATAGGCCTGATTCTTTCTATAATTGCAATAGGTGTATTAATAAGTTTTAGAATATTTAATTTTGCCGACATTACTTCTGAAGGTTCATTAGCTCTTGGCGCTGCGGTTACCGCTTCGTTAATTACCGCTAAATATTGCGGTTCGATTGCTGCCGTTCTGCTGGCATCACTTTCCGGTGCATTGTCCGGCGCGTTGACAGGTGTGCTGCATACTAAATTTAAAATCAATGCTTTATTGGCTGGCATTCTTGTAATGACCGCACTTTATTCAATTAATTTGCATATCATGGGTAAAAGTAATGTGGCTTTAATGAACGAGGAAACAGTATTTACTTCGTTTAATAAATTTTTATCTATAAATGAAGCCGCATCTGAAAAAATTAAAATTATAGGTTTTACGGTTAATTATAAAGATTTTAGCGCGGCCGTGCTTTCTTTGATAATAGTTATTTTTTGCGGTGTATTGCTTTATATTTTTTTAAATACTGAACCCGGCATAGCGATGCGCGCTACTGGAAATAACCCTCAAATGGCCTCCGCGCTTGGGGTAAATACGGATGCTATGACTATAGCCGGTTTAGCTATCGCTAATGCGCTGGCGGCTTTTTCCGGAGGCCTTCTGGCATCTTACCAGGGTTTTGCAGATGTTCAAATTGGGCTTGGAATGCTTGTCTGGGCTTTAGCAAGCGTTATTATCGGCGAAACGTTAGTGCGTGAAAGATCAATAGGTTTAGCGATTATTTCTGTGATTATGGGTTCAATTTTTTTCAGGCTGCTTGTTGCTATAGCGCTTAGGTTTGGAATGAATCCCAATGACATGAAATTAATAACTGCCGTTTTTGTTCTTCTGGCATTAATTTTACCTGAAAGCGGCAGATTGATACGTAAAAAATAAAAAAAGGCTGGATAATTGAATTGTTAGAATTAATAAATATTTGTAAAACATTTAATTCAGGCACTCCTGATGAAGTAAAAGCGTTGTCCGGCATGAGTCTTAATATTGCAGCCGGCAGTTTTACGGTGATACTTGGCACTAATGGTTCAGGTAAATCAACGCTTTTAAATGCAGTAGCGGGCGCATTTATTGTTGATTCGGGAATTATAAGGCTTGGCGGCGTAGATATAACATTAATGCCTGAATATAAGCGGGCTGCTCATATAGGCCGTGTTTTTCAGAATCCTTTTAGCGGTACGGCGCCTGATATGAGTATAGCTGAAAACCTTTCGGTAGCCGCTATGCGCGGCAGGACTCGCCGTTTTGCCTTATTTTCGGGTGCGCGTAATCATGAAGAATTTTATTTGCGTGTAAAAGGCCTTAATATGGGGCTTGAAGATAGGCTTGATAATAAGATAGGCACGCTTTCCGGAGGCCAGAGGCAGGCTTTGACGCTTTTAATGGCATGCTGGAATAAGCCTCAATTGCTTTTATTAGATGAACATACAGCCGCGCTTGATCCTAAAACTGGCGCTAAAATTCTTGAGCTGACTAAAGCGGTAATAGAAAAAGATATGCTTACCACTTTTATGGTTACTCATTCTATGCAGCAGGCCGTAAATTTAGGCGATCGAATTATTATGGTATATAAAGGAAAGATAATACATGATTTTAGCGGTTCTGCCAAAAAAAACCTTAAGCCTAAAGATCTTTATGAATTGTTTGAAAATATTAAGCGGCGTGAATTAATTGATCCCGGCGCATGTGAAATGATGAAGGCTAATTATGTATAAAAGAAAAAGCTGGTTGTATATTTTTAAATATGCAATTTTGAAGTTAATGCCCGCTTGCGGATTTATAATATTGTTTTCTGCTTTATTGCTTATTACTTCAACTGAATTAAGGCATGAAATAAATTCCGATGGCGCCGGGGTTTTAAAATTTGCTGTAGTGGCTTATTCAGATACTCCAATATCGGAACGTAATTTACAGGGAATAAAAGCTGGGTTAAAAGAAAATAATTATTCAGAAGGCCGTGATTATATTATGCGTGAATATAATGCGCAGGGCGATATCGGAACGCTTAACGGCATAGTAGATGTTCTGGCCGGTGAAAATTTTGATCTTATTTTTACAATATCTACTCCCGTGCTTCAAGCCGTTTTGAAAAAAATAAAAAGAACGCCTATAGTATTTTCAAGTACGGGCGATCCTATAGGCGCCGGCGCCGGAAAAAATTTTAATGATCATGTTATGAATGCTACTGGTATTTGTTCAATAAGTGATTTTAACGGCATGATTGATCTTGTTCGAAAAATATCACCGGGCGTAAAGAAAATAGGGACTGTATTTTGTCCGGGCGAAATTAATTCTGTTTTGTATAAAAATCATTTAAAAAATGCAGCTGCGGCTTATGGTATTTTATGTGAAGAGGCCGCCGCAAGCTGCGTAGCTGAAGTTACCGATGCGGCAAATTTCCTTTGCTCCGGCCGCGGCGTTGAAATAATATGTCAGATTGCCGATAATTTAAGCGCTTCGAGTTTTACGGTTATATTAAAAGCAGCAAACACGGCTGGAATTCCAGTTTTTGGATTTATTGAATCAGACGCGAAAAAAGGAGCGGTATTATCATATTCAAAAGATTATTATAGCGGCGGCGTGGATGCGGCGCGTCTTGCCGTTAAGATAATAAAAGGCGGAAAAATAGTATCGATTCCTTTTGAATATATAAGTAAAACTACGCTTGCTATAAATAAAAAAGCAGCTATGGCTAAAGGAATAAAAATACCCGAAGCCATAATGCGTGCCGCTGATGAAATTATTGAATGAAATTATTTATTTTATGATTTTTTAGAAGCAAAACGATTTACTATAGCAGATATAGCGCCATCGCCCGTTACGTTGCATGCGGTGCCGAAGCTGTCTATTGCTACATAGACTGCTATCATTAAAGCTATATTTTCAGGCGTAAATCCAAGTATGGATTTGAGTATGCCCAGTACCGCCATTATAGCGCCGCCCGGTACGGCGGGTGCGGCTACCATTGTAATCCCAAGCATTAAAATAAAGCTTCCAAACATTTGAAATGAAATAACCTGCCCATGTATTAATAAAATAGCGATGGCCATTCCCGTTATCTTCATTGCGCTTCCGGCCATGTGTATTGTTGCGCATAGCGGTACGCAAAAATCTGCGATATCTTCGCGAACCCCTATTTTTTTCACCTGTTCAATAGTGACCGGAATTGTCGCAGCTGAAGAAGAGGTGCCGAGGGCGGTAATGTATGCCGGCAACATGTTATATAACATTTTTAAAGGATTAGAACGTGTAAGAAAACCGGCGATACAAAATTGAATAAGTAATAAAACTACTGAAAGCATTAAAATAAAAATTATTATTTTACCAAAAACTGAAATAACGCTTAATGCTTCACCGGTATATGACATGTTTAAAAAAATGCCGAATACATATAATGGTAAAAAAGGGATAAGCGCATTGGCAATTATTTTTTCAGTTATTTTTTTAAATTCATTAACTCCTGTTTTAAGGACGTTCCCATTTATGGATGAAATTCCTATACCCAGAATGAAAGCAATTAGCAATGCCGTAGTTACATCGAAAATCGGCGGCATTCCAACGGTAAATATAGGATCTATAAGGGCTTTTGAAGGGTCTTTAACCGCTTCATGATTTATTGAGGCGCTTAATATGTAAGGAAAAAAAGTATTTGCGGCAAAATAGGTAAAAAAACCTGAAAATATAGTTGAAAGATATGCGAGCGTTACGGTGATTAAAAGTAATCCACCGGCTGATGAACCAAGATCCGCTATGCCGCTGATAGTAAGTCCCATTATAACAAGCGGAATGCAAAAAGATAAAAAATTTGAAAAAATACCATTAATAGTGGCAAAAATTTTAACTATAACGACAGGTACAAAAAAACCGGCCGTTACGCCGAGTATTATTGCAATAATAACCCTTGGCAATAGGCCGGGTGATTTTTTTGGCATAACCGACAATTCTCCTTTTATAAATATAATTGTGAGTTCAATAAAGTTTAATAAAGTTTAATCGTCGGTTATTATATCACATTTTATTTCTTAAGTAAATGATCTGATCAAAATAATTTACGTTTTTGTTATTATCGCTTATTATAAAGCGAAAACATACGCCAATAGCTTTTGTTATATCGGTAAAACCTATTTCAGCGCCGTTATATTTTCCTTTATAACTCGCTTTAGCGATCATTTCATCTTTTTTATCTGGTGTAACTGTATCATCGAGTAAAACATTAACATAATAATTATTGTCGATTATAAAAAATTTACTTTCACGTTTTACCACTCCGATACCTACTACCGGAAATTCATATTCTTTAAGCACGCCAATAGTATTGTCAGTTAAATTATCGTTATAACTTTTAAGTACGATTCGATCGTTTGGATTAGAACCTGCTTTCGCTTGAGGCCCTGGATCGTTATCTACATGGCTTCTTAACAGACTGAATGCTTTTATTTGCCGGCTTCCGGCATTTTGATCGGTTAAATATAAAGTATATGTGATGTAATCATAGTCTATTGTATCATTTGCAGCTGGATCTGTATTAATTTTTATTTCCTTGACGTGTTTTAATGTCATTGTGATAGCATCTGCAGTTTCTTCATAATCTGTAATAGCGGCAGAAGAGCGTGCGTCAAATTCCATTCGTTGTAATGCAAGTCTTGCATCTCTGAGATTATCGCCTTTTTGAAAGATATTTTCAGCCTGCCTGCGGCTGTGAAAAACAAATTCATTAAATAAAAGAAATAAAATAACGAATATAGCGATACCTATCATTATTTCAACAAGCGTAAACCCTGAGGCGCTATTATTATTAAAATGCCTCCGGTTGAATTTTTTAAATAAAGTATTTGCTGAATCATCTGGTTTATAAAATTTATAAAATAATTTATTAATATTCATAATAATACATACCTCAAAATTTTTAGGGTTCGGTTACAATAGTAAATACTTTAAATTCGTGTTCTGCTGGATTGTCGTTTTCCATCCACTTAACCGAAATATTAATTTGAATACGCGACATCATTTTTTCATATTCAGATCTTTCTTTAGGATTGCCGACAGGCGGTGCTGGAGTTGAACTATCGAATACCATGGGTGGAAATTTAAGTTTTTTAAATGTTTTAACCGGATAAAAAGCGATTGAAATATCCATTTTATGCCGTGGATATCCTAATATAGTGCCATAATCGTGAGTTCTGGTATATTCTTTCCAGTCGGTGCCTTCCGTTCCCGGACTCGCTTCGACTATAAGCCGATGAAGGGAATAATAGCCATTACATACAAGATCCGGAAAATTTGGCACGGTAACGACCGATGAACCGTGTTTTAATTGTTCGCACATTGAAAGCGCAAGGTTAGAAGCTTTGATGGCGCCAAGGCTTTTTACATTAGCACGGCTTGAATACATAAGTATATTTATAAATGGAACAACTGCAAGAACGAATATAGCAAATGAAATAATGATTTCGGTCAATGAGAGGCCTCTGTTATTAATATATGTAATGCTTCTATTCGTATTTGTGACGTTTATGCCCTTATTTATTATGAAATTGTCTCTTATATCCGTATTTAAATTTTTGCCGTTACTTATGTTTATATGTTTAATTGAACCAGAGTTTTTATCTGTTATCATATATGCCTCTTTCGCTTTTTGTAAAATAAATATCGGTTAATTTGCGCTGGCTAATTTAGATTGTAATTCAGCTTTAACTTTCATTATTTCATTTTTAGTTCCAGCATCATTATCGAGGCCTTCACAGGTTTCTACATAACGTAAAAGCGCTTTTAAAAATGTTTTTTCATTACCGCCTATCATGCCTATCATAGCAAGTTTTTGATAAATTTTTAGTTTCATTATTTGATTATCAGGTTCGGCTTTAAGCGCCGCAAGTAACGCATCGGCGGCCCGGTCGAATTTGCCTGAAAGCATTAACTTTTCGGCGAGTATAAAAAGCTGGTTGGCTTTGCCTGAAGTGGCGCGTAAATATTTATTATTTAATTCGATATATTGTTGAGCGCTTTTGCTTTCTTTTTCAGCCGCTTTTCTGGCGGCAATAAATAATTGATCATATTCAGAAGCCGGATCAAAAGATTGTACGTTAAAGGCGCTTCTTGACGAATATTTACGAACCTGTTCGAGCTCTTCATCGAGTTTTAATTTTTTCGAATATTGAGTTTTTTTATTAGATGTGTTTTTGATAATGAACCTTATTCCGGGTATCACTATCGTAAAAACAAATATTATAATAGATAACATTATAATTGCCTTGCTTTTCATTATTATCCTTCAATCATATTTTAAGTTATGTTTATCAGTTTAGTTAATATAGTGAAAATTTAAAACTTAAAATTTAAATATATATTTTTTTATGTTTATTCTTTTTGTTGAATATAGTTATCAGATCGACTCACGTTATAATTAATAGTGCAGTATTTTTTATCAAAATTTTCTTTGATTTTATCAATCCATTTTTGAAATGGATTAATAATTAGTTTATCTGGATAATAATTTTTTTGTTTTTCATCTTCCCAATTAACTTCCTGACAGGAAAGATTGCCAAATATACCTATAAAACTATCATCGGTTCCGCTTAACAATTTAAATCCAGATTTTCTACTATTCATATCGATCATCATACCGCTTTTACTATAAAGATAAGCGTCTATTCTAATATAAGGCTTGGCCGAAAAATAACTCTGTAATCCGCTGAATACACCACTATAATATTTTTGATCGTATGGATGAGGCGAGAATATTATTTTTCCGGTAACGCCAAATTCGCTTGCCGTTTTATCTTTTGTACCAAGAGCTATTAATTGAAGGCAGTTATTTGAGCCTCTTAAAATATCGTATTTACGTTCTGCGCCAGGTTCGAAAATTTCATCATCAGGATGACGAAGTATCTGCCCGCCAATTATTATGTTACCGGAAGCTACAATTGCGCCGCGGCCTTTATAATATCCTTCGATTAGAACATCGCCGTCGATAAAATAAACGCCGTCGATATTAATAGCATATCTGGAACTTTGAGTAGCCGCTTCAAAAATATTTTTAGAAGTTGAAAAATTATACCACGGTAATTCTTTAACGCACTGATCTGAAGAATCGGCCCATCCCCAGAAAGGACGCCAGACAACTTTTTTGTATTCTTTTTCAGTGCTAAAAAAAGCTACATCGCCGCTAAATTTTTTATTTTCAAAAAATTGATTATTTATTGTTGGTGTAAATAAATGTGGTATTTTTTCACCTTTAAGTGAATTATCTTTAGTAAAATCAACGGTTTCATTAATTACATTATGCCTTTTGGCTATAGCTTTATATGTGTTTTCATCGTATAAATAAGTAAGCTGGCCATTATTACCAATTATATCAGCTGGAACTATATTATTTGTGCTGGTAGAAAAATCATAAGATTCATCTTTAGGATCTAATCCGCTGAAACTTGAAAACCATCCGCTTTTCATAACTCCATATCTTCTTTTTACATTGCCATAAATAAGGTTATGAATTGTAGGCGTGTCGTCAGGTATTCCGAAAAAATTATTTAATCCTCCCGTGATATAGTTAAATGCTTGCGCAGACCAGCCTATAGCTGGAAAATGACCTGTAAAATCTACATTGCCCCGGCTTCCACCGCTTGAAGCGACTAATTGACCTATAGTTTCCTGTGCAGTAGCAATCCAGCCGGTAGGAAAATCTACTTCGCAAAGACGCCAGTTATCTTTATTAATAGCTTCATATACAGCGCCAAGAATATTTTCTGATGTAGCATTGGCGCCAAGAGGAATATGCGCGATACCAGTATGTTGAACATATTTATACATTGGAGAATCTGTGTGTTCAAAAAGTTTTTCATCTACTTCTTTAGAATGCATTTTTATTATCATGCTCAGTTGCGCAAAAGAATCCATCATACTTTTTAAAATTGGGTTCATGGTAAGCCCAAAAAGAGAAAAATCGCTTCTGGTTTCGTTTAATTCTACTACTAAATTTCGCCCAAATATTTTTGCCTGTGTTTTTGCATAAGGTGGTGCCCATTCAACTCCATTATTAACTATAAAAAATTGAGGCACATATTTAGATGACCATGTAGGCGTAACATTTGCATCTCCCCATCGCCGCGCCTTTATAACCTGTTCGGTCGCACCTTCGTTTACCGCATAGGCATACTGATACATAACTGAAAGATCACGGTATAATTCAACCTGTTTTTGAACGGTAACCATGCGTTTTACGCTCCGATATTCTCCCTGGCATGATATGCTCATCACGCCAAAAGCTAAATTATCATCTACTTTTTTTTGTATATCAAATTTTAATTTAATAAAGTTGATTTTGGCTTCTGGTATTACCGCCTGTAAGCTTGTTTCTATATCGGCGGCTTTTAATTCGCCTGAAGTTACCCAGCTGTCATTGGGGTTTGAAGTCGGAACGGGATAATCGCTAAAATTAGCCAGCGCGCCAAATTTTTTATTTATATCGAGAGATGATTCAGCCGAAAGCGGGTGAATATAATCGGAATATTTATGGTCTTTAATTACATAAAGTGCATGTTCAACGCCGGTTTCAGCGACAAAATGCGCCACGCTCGCATCTAAATAAGTAAAAGAAGATGAAGATTCCTGACGCATCATCATAATAAGCGTATAGCCGAGCAGAAATAAAACGGCTACCATGAATAAAACATAAGCAAGCGCAAACCCTTGCACTTTATTGATTTTTTGTATATTATCGCGCATCGCTTCACCTCATTTTATTTACCTGTACCTGTATTTATTTTGTTATTATTTCAGTGTTATATTTTATATATATAACAATTTTAACAAATAAGCAGGCATAAGTCAAGGGCGCTAACTTAAAAAGCGCGTCCGTTAATTAATGGACGCGCTTTTTAATAATTCATTTTTTTTGAATATTACATTTACGAAATATTTAAATTTAAGATGTTTATAAGATTAAATTTTATATAACTTAAAAACTAATAAAAATTAGAATTTTAATTGTGTTTCTATATTGATCGAATCAACTGCTTTCCCATATTCGTTAAGAACATGTCTTATTTCATAGCACATGCTGGATGAATCAGAGATGTCATATCTTGCTTTAAGCCCGTAAATTGCATCACTTACTCTTGAATTTGAGTAATACAGGTTTTTACGGTCGTAATTAAAAGAAAGTTTTAATTTATTATAATCAAGTCCTGTATAATCTATACCAAGTGAAAGATGCGGTTTAAGGAATGGAGAATAATCTTTTTCATAAGAAAGCCTGAAGGTATAAGTTTCGGCGATTTTTGCCTTAAATTCATTCAGCCATCCCGAATAACGTTCGCCATTGTCATAAAGTCGTATAAGCGAGCGGCCTTTATAGTGGCGTTCCATTTCATAGAGAGTATCAAAATAATTCGGTATATAATTAGAGCTCATAACACGAAATTCGGTTTTAAAAGTAAAATCGTTTGTTTCGGCCAATACACCGGTATGCATTCCAGAACCAAAATTTTTAATTTTAGCTATTTCTTCATAAATTTTAAATTTAGAATTATACTTTGATGATAATGGAATTCCAATGTGAAGAGAACCTATAGATATATTTTCATTTTTAAAGCCCATATTGACTTTATTATCTGATACTATTTGCGCGCCCATCTGTATATGATTGTGCGGCATTAATTCAAATGATGCGGCATAAATTCCAGGCGAAGCTATATCGTCAACAAATACCTTGATGTAATCATCGTAACCTGTATCGTATGTAGCGATTGCGCCAATTTTTTTATCGAGTAACGGATATCTAAGACTGCCGCAATAATTTCTAAAAATAGCACCTGAACCGAGTGTGAGATCATCTATCATTTCTATACGAGCAGAAATTTTATCGCCAGGATTACCGTAATAGATGTAATAAATTTTCCTGATATAATCATCAAAATTATCCCAATCAGTTTTTCGGAGATTGTTATTTTCATCGAAATAAAAAGTAAGATCATAAGCGAAGCTGATATTATTATATGAAAAGCGGGGTATGGCGCCTAATTTCGACCACATTTTACGAGCGCCGGTTTCAGGATTTTCAAGTACATTAGCGCCAAGATTCAAATACAGGCCTGGAAACCATTTTAATCTTGATTCACTATTTCCGAGATATTTTGAAAAAAATCCAGGTTTGCTTTCTTTTATATCATTTGAACCGTTCTCCTGTTCATTTTTACTTATAGATGCAGCTCTGGCGTTTTTAGTGAGTGAATATGGCATAGCTTTATAAGCTGAAGTTTGCAATGAACGGTTTGTTGAAGAAGAATGAATTTTTTCTGATTTTATGTTTGATTCTGATTCTGAATTTGAATTTGATTCAGAATTAAAATAACTTTCATTATTGTCAGAACCGATTATGGTATTTGAAGAAAGCGCTATATTTTTTATTTTAGCTTTGGATGTGGCCGGAGTGTCTGGTTGAGTTGAAGATTTTTCTGATATAAAATTTTTCGTAGCAGCCATAGACTTACTTGATTGTGCTGATATATTTGATTTTTTATAGCTGTTTTCAGCAAGCTCGGCATATCTCGATTCATAATAATTATTTGAACTTAACGCAAAAGCTTTTAATGGTTTAGAGGTTTTATTGACATTTGTTGTAATATCGCCGCTTTCTGGCTTAACTGATGCTGCGTAAGCTTTTGAATTTTTAAAGGTATTTGTAGCGGTAGTTTTAACTGTTTTTTTTGAATTTTGTGAATAATCTTCAATTGAATTACATATTTCTTTAGCGGTATTCGTAACCGTTTTTTCAGCTGAATTCAGGCTATTTTTAGCTTTTTTAGCTGCCGTCGTAGTTTTAACTTTAGCTGCTGTTTTTTTAACGGTTTTCTTAGTTTCTGATTTTATTTTAGATGAATATCCTTTTTTTTTCTTTCCAATAACGGCAGCATCCGCTGTATACCAATTAGTATAAAGCACGCCGTTTGTAAATATAAATATTAGTGTTATGATTAAAAATTTGAAAATATTTTTTTTAATTAGATAATTATTTATCATTTTTAAACGCTCCGTATCATATAATTTCAAACGCATTCAAATATATGCGCCGTTTCGATAACGCTCAGCGCGTTATGATAGATATCGGACTTAAAATGATAAAATTTAGAAGTTCAACGTAAATTATTCCATTTAGGAGTTATATAACGTTGTTCTTTGAGTTCCTTGAATTTTATTTCTTCTTGTTTTGAAAGTCCCTGTTTTATGAGAGATTTTCCAAATTTTTCAGCGAAACCGGCGCTTATAGCTTCGGTAAGCATTGAAAAATCAATGATTCGGCCTGACGATGCGCATATTTCATCTATAGTGCAAACGGAATCTTTTAATTTTAAGGCGTTTTCATCGATCATTTCTTCGTCCATATATTTAAGAGTGTCAGGAGGAGTCATACACAGGTAATGTAATTTTGGATCGAATTCAAAAAATATGGTTCCGTGCTGTAAAAAGCAATTAGAGTTTTTATTCTGTGCCGAACCGCAAAATTTTTTATTGTTGACTTTTATTTCGAGAAATGAAGGAGAGTCGAAACATATCGCGCTCGAAGGTTTTTCAGTTGTTTCACCTTTAGACCTGACGGATGGGTGAAGTTCGCCTTCAATGGATAATTTTGAAAGGCCGCATAATATAGCCTCGGCTACATATCTATAATTTTCAAGAACTGAATCTGAATAAAAGCCGGAGTTTTTATGAATGATAACCGAATATGTAAGGTCTTTATAATGAAGCACGGCCCGTCCGCCCGTAATGCGCCTTATTGTTTCAAAATTATTGTTTTTGATAAAATTTTCATTTAAAGTTGAATGTTTTTGAAAATATCCAAAAGTAACCGCCGCGGGTTTAAATGAATAAAATCTTAGAGTAATGGGATATAATGGCGTCTCTCCCGTCTCATATTCTTTAAAAATTGCGTCGTCTAAAGCCATTTGTTCTGCGCCCGGCGCTTCGATAAATTCCGGTGTGTCAATAAGCCTTATTTTCATTATAAAAAAATATCCTCCATATTTTTTATCATATCCGTATTCTAAGTATCGGTAAAAAAATAAAAAATATGAATTTATTCACCTGTGTCGTATGTAAAATAAAAATTCATTTGTATTCTGAATGTTTGAAAAGATAGGAATAGCTGTTGATTCTAATTTCTGGTAGGGCCCGGCAAAAATGAATATTCTGGTAGAGCGAATATCTTGAGTGAATATCAGATAAATAAAATGATAAAAAAATTAGAAAATATCTTTAAATGAAAGCGGGCGGGCGGCGCTGGAACGGCCCATATAAAGTTTATGCCAGAGTTCGAATATAAAAAGATTATATAATTGCGGAGTGAAATTTTGTATTCCGCTATGATTTATTTCAATCATATTTTTAATATAAGCTCCGTTAAAATTTTTTTTCACGAAAGAGTCGGAACCGATAAGCGCCCGGCATAAAAGCTCGCGCAAATCGCTTCTAAACCATTTATCGACGGGCGGCACGAAAGAAGTTTTTGGACGGTGTAAAATATAAAGCGGAAGAATATCGCGCATCATTTCTTTTAATATATTTTTCAAGGATATATTTTTTATTTTATAATTAACCGGTATTTTCATGGCAAGATCTATTACCCTGTGATCTATAAACGGGTTTCTGGTTTCGACTAAATTAGCGGCGCTTATACATTCGTTTTTAACGACGGTGCCGTTTAAAAGGTAATATTTTAGATCACTATAAAGTATTGATGAAACCCAATTTTCAAAATTTCCTTCGATAAATTCCGTTTCGTATTTTTTTTCACTTGCCGTTATGAAAGTTTTATTTTTTTCAAAATCCGGAATTAATGCTCTTAATGATTCGCCGCTGAAAAATGAGCAAAAGGAAAGATGTCTGTAATTGGGGTCGTACGAACAATATTCGGTGAATTTTTTTAATTTTCGAACGAAGTTTTCAAAAACATTATTGGTTGAAGCCGGAAATAATTTTATTATTTTTTCGATAAAATATTTTCTAAAAATTCCTGGAATTTTTGTGTAAATACCTGCTATAATTTCCCATAAATATTTTTCGTGCCCTCCGAACAATTCGTCCGCTCCATCACCGGTAAGTATAATTTTCGCGTGTTTCGAGACTATTCGCGCTGATTGGTAAGCGGGAAGTAAAGATGTGTCCGCGAGCGGTTCGTCGCAGCAGGATATTATTTCTGGAAGCAATTCGATTTCACGAGATTTAATATTGAACGCATGATGTACGGTATCGAACATATCGGCGATTTTAGCCGCAAATTTTATGTCTGAATGGCCGTCTTCATCAAAGCCTATATTAAAACTCTTTATTCTGATAGATGATATTTTACTCATCAGTGCGGCAATAATAGATGAATTTATACCGCCCGAAAGATAAACGCCGGTATCGGATTCTGTGTTCATGCAATCTTTTACGGCATTTTTAAGCGTTGAAAATAATTCTCCGGCGAAGGCATGCGCGCTGCGGCCATATTCCGGAGCATAACTGGCCCGCCAGTAAGTTTGCTCGTATTTATCGCCATCGGGAGAATATACCGTTATATGCGCGGGCATAAATTTACGTATTTTTTGATATATGGTAAGCGGAGCGCTGATGTATCCGTATATCAGATATTCATAAACGGCTTCTTCGTTAAGTACTTTTAATTCAGGCCTTATCGCAAGTATTGATTTAATGGAAGACGCAAAATATAAAAAGTTATTATGAATGGCTGTAAATAAAGGTTTTATACCGGTCCTGTCGCGAAATAATAATAGTTTTTGTGAATTTTGATCGTAAATAGCGGCGCTGAATGCGCCGTTAATATGGGCCGCGGCATCGGGGCCGAACGAGTCGTAAAGTCTCAGTACGGCTTCGATATCTGAAGCCGTCTTAAATTTATGTCCCTTAGCTTCAAGTTCTTTCCATATTTGCGAATAATTATATATTTCACCATCGAAAGACAGCCATGCGGTTTTAGCGTCATTAACCGCCGGTTGTTTTATATCGTTCGATGCCGGATGTGCCGCCGTTTTTTCGGGAACGGTCAAAAATCTGGAACCGGCATGGCATAATGCGCAATTATTATCAGGACTTAAATATATTCCCATAGAGCTGGCGTTCGGGCAGCTGGAATTGGCAATCATTTTTTTTATTGCCGCAGCTTCTTCGTTTTTTAAACGTCTGCCGCCGCTGAGATCGAATATACCGCAAATACCGAACATAAAAGCGCTCCGTTTATTTAATTTAGTATATATCGTTTATGAATTATAAATAAAATAAACATTATAAATAATTAAGCTAATTTTATCATACATATAATATAAAAGCAACAATATGAATATTTTTTATAAATGATTTTTTATATAATTTTTTTGTTATTTATGATATTTTTGACAGAATTGATTTTATTTGATATAATTAACCCAATATATTAAATTCATTATAAAAAGTAAAAAGGCGGTATTTTTATGAAGAAAAATGGCCATAAAAGAATTTTAAAAATTTTTATACCAGCTGTTATTATTTTAGCGTTTTTATTGGGTTTATGCGGCATATCTGGCGCGGCCCAGCTTATAACTTATCTTGCTCCTCAATATCAGGATGTTCCATTTAAAGTTGAAACCGCTTTTTTTTCAGCGGCCCCTATGATGGATCCTGAAAATGATAAAAAGCCTCTCATGATTAAAATAACCGATGAATATGAAAAACTTGAAGTTCCTTTGCTTAAAGGGTTTAAAATATCTGCTTACGAAGGCGGCGCCGGCGCTCCTGAAATAATCGAGTATCTTAAAAAATCACCTGAAATGATTGATTCCGCCATGCTTCGCGTTATAGCGCGCATGAAAAAACTTGCTCATATATTAAAATCAGGTCAGCACGGCCGCGCTGAATTTTATAAAAAGCAGGTTTCATCGCCTTTAGTTTTATTCGTAAATCTTAATATGGGCGCCGGCCCGGCATGCGCTCCGGTTCCAATGTATCTCGATCTTAAAGACGGCGGCAAATTTTTCTTCAATACCGCTATTTTCATCGATGATATACCTGAAGCTTTTTCGGTTACGGATGCTATTAAAAACGATACGTTCGATATGGTTGTAGCGCATGAAAACGCGCACGGCATTATGTTCGATATGTATGGCTCTACGATAACCAGAATAGATAAAAAAAGCAATCTCGGCCATGACGGCCCCATGATATCCGATCGCGGCCTTGCTTACATAGAAGGCTGGGCGGAAGCGTTCGAAGCTTTATACGGCCCGAATAATCCGCTTTTAAAATTAAAGGAATCTGAACGTGAAAAGTATAGAATTTCTGAATTTCTTTTTACAAGGCAGGATCCCGTACGCCGCGACAGGTACATCTGGCAGAATTATAAAGGCCAGAAAACAGGCATTTTAAAAAATGGCGTTCAAATATTATCTACCGAAGGCGCTATAGCTGGATTATTTTACGATATACTTACCTCTAAGGCTATAAAAGATCCATTCGGTAAATCGATATCGGTTATGTACCTTCATCAACCGCTTGACTTCGCCGAATTTATAAAAGCATGGGTCAAAGAATATAAAGATGATAAACAGGTGCT
>CAYQWL010000075.1:0-14430 GCA_964421195.1 uncultured bacterium
GTAAGAACGCCGTTGAGCCTCTTGTAAAGGCTACCGCTATCGACGACAGCGTATTGCTTATGAATATAGCCAGAATAATTCGTAATATGAAAGATACCAATATTGCGTTTATGCTTAAAATGCTTGAGAGCGGAACTCATCCCATGAAAATGATTGCAGTTTTTGTTCTTGGAAAAATAAAAAACGATGATAAGGTAATTATTTCATTGATAAAAGCGCTCGCTAACGAAGATGACGAACTTGACCGGCTTATAGTGGGAGCTTTAGTTGAAAACGGTGAAAAAATAATACCGCTCGTTCAAAAGGTTTTTAAAAATTGTAATGAGAGAATTGCCGTTGTGCTAATGGATACACTTTATAAAATCGGTATGCCGTCTTATAAACTTCTTGTTGAATGCCTGGATTCGCCCGCGCTTCCGCTTCGGCGCAATGCGCCTTATGCTCTTCGTTATATTCATGACGAAGCTACGGTAAAAAAAATTATAGATGCTCTTAACGATTCGGATTATTATGTATGCGAAAGCGCCTGTAATTATCTGATACATAATTTAAAACATGCAAGTTATATAATTATAAAAAAAATGAGCGAATCCGCTATAACGGTAATGCAGAAAACTTCAGGAGAACAGCTTTCTGAAAATCAGATACACTGGCTTATAAGAGCATTATGTTCTGATTTTGATTCTTTTAGCGAACATATTCTTGTTTATATGAAAAATCCCGAAGAAGTTAAACAGGGCCAGATGGCGATTACTCATAGTTTGAAGCTGTCTCTTGCCGGAGCGGCGGCTGAATATATGAATCCTGTTATAATGTCAAGACTTTTGAAATGGCTTGGAGACGAAAGCTTTTTCGTACGTGAAAATGCGATTAATTTAATGATAGTTCACGGACATAAATTTGTCGCGGAGCTTGTTATGGCGCTTGGCGATCCTAAAGAAGAAGTCCGGGCCGGTATAATAACGGTTTTGCAGAATATCAAAGATGCTGCGTTCGGTTTTTTACTTGAAAATCTTAAAATGGGTAATAATGAAATGCGTTATAATTGCGCTTACGCGCTCGGATTTTTAAATGATAAAAACGCCGTTTTGCAGCTTAAAGCTGCGCTTTCGGATGGAAATGACTGGGTCCGCGAATATGCGATAATGTCTTTAGGGCGCCTTGGAGAAGCTGAGGTTTTAGTCGGGCTTTTGCCGCGCTCGGATGATAAGACCAAGGCGATAGTTTCGAAGGCGCTCGGTTTTTGCGGCGTGAGCGCATTTAATCTTTTATATGATGCGCTGATAGGGGCGCCGGTCGATCGGCGTGAACCTTTAGCTAAAGCCATGATGGAAATGGGACCGGCTATTAAAGAGCCGCTTCAGAAAGTTCTGGAAACTGAGGAAAATGAAAATGTCAGATTCTGGCTTATAAAAGTGAGTCGTTCTTTTACAAAAAGGCCAGAATTATAAATTTTGTCTGGAAATTACGGCGGTGTTTTTATTGAGTGATAAATAGACAGATTGATAATGCCGATGAAAAAAATATATTTGATTATTTTTTGTTAGCCGCGAGCGGCGCTTTTCGTGATGCCGGCAATATATGGCCGCGGATTAATCAGTATTTTAAAAATGTTGCCGCGTTAAACGAAGAAAAATATATGAGGCCCGTCGAAGATGATGATAAAACCGTAGTCGAAAAGGTAATTATTAAAATAAGGCGTGCTTCGGAAAATTTATTATTGAAAGATATTATTAATCGTTCGATAGATAGTTATTTTAAATTTGCGGCCAGGCTCGAAAAAGAATTGGGACGTTCGGCGACGGGAATTATATCGATTTTCGACGAAAACTATCCGCCTCTTTTAAGAGAAATCAGCGCGCCGCCTCCGGTAATATTTACGGCAGGGCTTTGTTTCGATCCGCTTTCGAATAACTTCGCGGTGGTAGGTACGCGAAAACCATCGGTTTATTCGCTCTCTTTATGCGAAAAAATTACGCCTCATTTAATCCGTAACGGTTTTACTATAATTTCAGGAATGGCGGCTGGAATAGATTCCTGCGCTCATTTATGCGCGTTAAACGGCGGAGGTCATACTTATGCAGTGCTCGCGGGAGGTTTTGATGTAATTTATCCGCCGCAAAATCAAGCGCTTTATCTTCAAATTTTAAGTTCCGGGGCGGTAATCAGCGAGTATCTTCCGGGGCAGAATGTACGCCGCCAGACGTTTGTTTATCGCAATCGTATAATTACGGGGCTTTCGAAAGCGGTGTTCGTCTGCGGCGCGGGTATCGGATCGGGAGCTATTATAAGCGCTAAATACGCTTTTGAGCAGTCGCGGGAAGTGTTTACCGTTGCGGGTGATGTTTATCGCGCCGATATGAAAGGCTGCCATGAATTAATAAAAAAAAACTATGCAAAACTTGTTTTAAATGAAGCCGATATATTATTTGAACTTTATGGAGGCCCGGACAATAACGTTTTTAGTTCGAAATTTAAATCGGTATCGAAAAACGGCGTTAAAAAAGGCGTAAAAAATGATGAAAATTGCGATAAAACAATAGAATTAAAATTTGAGCCCCGGATTACGGCCGTGGAAATTTTAAATAGCGATGAAAAAAAAGTAGTCTCATTAATAGAATTATTGAGCGTTAAATACGATGCGCCGCCCTCCGTAGAGCTTATGAGTGAATACGCCGCGGCGGAGGGGATGAAAATTTCCAGACTGCTTGCGGCAATCAGCGCCCTTGAATTAAAGGGCGTCATAACCGAACTGGATGAAAAGAGGTATGAAATAAACAAATGAATAAAATCGTACAGATTTTTTTAAAATTTTTAAAATTAATGAGAGAAAACGGCCGTGATTTAAAAAAAGCTAAGGCCGAACTGGCGAAAGAAGGCTTTTTACCGTCTGATATAGAAGCTTCGTTAGAATGGTATTTTGGAGAAACGCTTACATCTAAAGCCGGCGCGGCCGCTGATTCTATTTTGCGCGAACCTTCTTTTGATAGTTTTAGATTGTTTACTCTCGCCGAACAGCGTCTGCTTTCATACGAGGCACGGGGATATATTACTGAAATGCTTGCGGCCAGAGCGATTTCATTTGAAGAGGTGGAATCCGTCATAGAAACTTTGAATCTGTATATGGTAGAAGATGCTACTATCGAAGATATTAATAATATAATGATCGGTTTCAGGGCGGCGGATGTTTCCGGCATAGAAAATTCCGAAGATACCGTTGAATTTAAGGTGCGTTATATTCAATAAATTAAATATAATTAATTTAGTATGTTATAAAAAATTTATTTATTATATATTAAGTAAGATAATTTTTTTATCGTTTGGGGGAGCCAGTGGTTAAAGAAAAAGAGAATATAAGAAGTTTAATAATAGTAGAGTCTCCGGGTAAAATAAAAACCATAAAAAAAATACTCGGCGGTAATTTTGAGGTAAAGGCTTCGATGGGCCATGTTATCGATCTTCCTGAAAAAGATATAGGAGTTGACGTTAAAAATAATTTTGAGCCTCAATATGAAGTTATTCCCAAAAAAGATAAAATAATAGAAGAACTTCAAAAAGAAGTAAAGCGCTGTGACAGGGTTTATCTGGCGCCCGACCCTGACCGCGAAGGAGAAGCTATTTCATGGCATTTAGCCAGGGCCTTAAAACTCGATGTTAATTCGAGCATGCGTATTACATTTAATGCTATCACTCCAAAGGTAGTTTTTGAAGCACTCGATCATCCCAGGCCGATAGATATGAATAAAGTCAACGCTCAGCAGGGGCGAAGGATTCTCGACCGTCTTGTCGGTTATAAATTATCTCCTTTATTATGGAGTAAATTGCAAAAAGGGCTTTCGGCGGGACGGGTGCAATCGGTAGCGGTACTTCTGGTGTGTAAGCGTGAAGAAGAAATATCTAAATTTTTAAAAGAAGAATACTGGCTTATTGATGCGGTTTTTCAAAAAGAGCAAATATCTGAATCTTTTAAGTCCAGGCTTTTTAAGTTTGATAAAAAAACTCCAAAAATAAAAAATGCCGAAGAAGCGGATAAAATATTAAAAATTTGTAATGATGGAAAATATGAAGTAACTAAAATCGTTAATAAAGAAAAACGTAAAAGGCCTTCCGGCCCGTTTATTACTTCGACGCTTCAACAGGAAGCTTCGCGTGTATTGAATTTTCCGCCGTCCAAAACTATGAAGGTCGCTCAGAAATTATATGAAGGTATCGAAATTGAAAAAGGCAATACTGTCGGCTTAATAACTTATATGCGTACAGATTCTTATCGTGTGGTTCCGGAAGCGGTCGCGGAAGCAAGAAGTTTTATAAAAAGTAAGTATGGCGCGGAATATCTTCCTCCTTCGGATAGAATTTATAAAACGAAATCGCAAGCGCAGGACGCTCACGAAGCCATCCGGCCCGTAGAGGTAGCGAATACTCCTGAAAAACTTAGAAAAGATCTTTCAGCCGATGAATATCGTCTTTATAATATGATATGGAAGCGTTTCGTGGCTTCACAAACCGCCGATGCGATATTCGACAGCGTTACGGTTGAAATCGCTTCTGAGCGCGCCGTTTTTAAAAGCGTCGGCGAAACGCTCAAGTTTTCGGGTTTTCTGGCTTTATATGATATTGAAGCACAGAATGCAGGTGAAAAAGAAGTCGAAAACGATCAGGAGGGCGATGAAGAAGCGATTATCGGCGGCCGCCTTCCGCGTTTAACTGAAAATGAAAAACTTATTGCAAAAGAAATCGTTCCGCTTCAAAAATTTACGAAAGAACCGTCGCGCTATACTACGGCGTCGCTTATAAAAACGCTCGAAGAACTCAAGATCGGCCGTCCTTCTACCTATGCCACCATAGTGAAAACTATTTTAGACCGTAATTATGTCGAAATAAAAGAAAAGAAATTTTTTGCGACCGATATAGGCATGGCAACTTCCGCTTTGCTTGAATCATATTTTACTGATTTAATCAATGTAGAATTCACCGCTAAAATGGAGGATGAACTTGACGGCATAGAAGATGGAAAAAAAGATTGGCGTGAGGTTCTGGCTGAATTTTATTCGCCGTTTCAGGAAAAATTAAGTTATGCGGACGGCAACATAAAAAAAATGAATATGCAGACTGACGTGATCTGTGAAAAATGTAAAAGCCCAATGGTATTGCTTTTTTCAGCGCGCGGTAAATTCCTTGCCTGTCCGAAATTTCCGTATTGCCGTAATACGCGTAATATTCCTCAGGATTTTACGGTTTTTAATTCCGGGATGTTTAAAACTGATTCCGTTAAAGTGCTTGCATTAAAACAGCGGCTCGAAGAATTTGAAAAGCAGAGCGCTGAAATTCAAAAACAGGTGCAGGAAAGCGGAGCGGAACCCATGGGAAAATGCGAAAAATGCGGCGCCGATATGGTTTTGAAAGCTGGAAAATTTGGTCAGTTTATTGCGTGTTCCGCTTATCCCGAATGTAAAAACGCCAGGCCGATTCAAAAAGATATAGGCGTATCCTGTCCTAAAGCGGGATGCGAGGGCAGGGTAACTATAAAAAAATCCAAACGTGGTAGAATTTTTTATTCATGCACCAGATATCCTGAATGTGATTTTGTTTCGTGGGACCGGCCGAGCGGCGAATTGTGCCCTGAATGCGGCGCTCATACGGTATTAAAAATTTCAAAAAAAGGAAATAAAATTATTTGCTCTAATAAAGAGTGCGGCTATAAGCGTGAAGATCAAGTAGAATAAAAAGACCTTTCGTCTCGTTCGGAATAATATGTCCTGAATTAAAAAGGATAAACGATGAATTTAATGAAATATGCGCCGGTCAATGTTATCGGCGGCGGTTTGAGCGGTTGCGAAGCGGCCCTTACCTTAGCTTCACTCGGATTCAGGGTTAATTTATTTGAATGCCGCCCCGCGGTAATGCCTGATGTTTTTAATGGCGGCGGGCTCTGCGAGTTAGTTTGTTCCAATTCACTCGGCTCTTTAAGACCCGAAAGCGCTCCCGGCATTTTAAAAGCGGAACTTTTAGCGCTCGGCTCGCGGGTTCTTTCCGCCGCTCTGGAATCGCGCGTTCCCGGCGGCCAGGCGTTATGCGTCGATCGCGCGAAATTTTCCGAAGGTATAAGCGCCGCGGTGGAAGCTAATTCTAATATCGAGCTTATCAGGCATGAAGTAAAATCGCTCGATGAATTCGAGCGCGGTTCCATGGTTATTATCGCTACCGGGCCGCTTACCACTCCTGATTTTTTTAAATCGCTTTCAACGAAATTTTGCGATAATTTGTATTTCTATGATGCCGTAGCGCCCGTTATAGATGCGTCGTCGGTCGATATGTCTCGCGCATTCTGGAAAAATCGTTACTCGAAAGGAAGCGATGATTATCTTAATATCGCTTTAAACAAAGAAGAATATTTTACTTTTTACGACGCTCTTATATCTGCAAAAACCGTAGCGCCGCGCGATAATGAAAAAGAAATATTTTTTGAAGGCTGTATGCCTATTGAAGAACTCGCCCGCAGGGGGCCGCATACGCTTCGTTTCGGGCCGATGAAACCTAAAGGATTTGAGGATCCGCGTACATCGAAAATGCCGTATGCGCTCTTACAGCTTAGAACTGAAAACAGCCTTAATTCCGCGTTCAATGCTGTCGGGTTTCAGACAAAAATGACTTTTAGCGAACAAACCAGAGTGCTTTCGTTAATTCCAGGACTTGAAAAAGTAAAAATACTTCGTTATGGGGTAATACATAAAAATTATTATATGTATTCACCGGGATTGCTTAATTTTAATTTAAGCTTCAGGGCAAATCCTTATGTTTTTGCCGCCGGGCAATTACTTGGTTCCGAAGGATACTGCGAGGCAATAGCGGGCGGTTTATTCTGCGCTTTAAATGTCGCTTTATCTTTAAAAACCGGAGAAAATAAATCGGTTCTTGAATTTATTGATTATGAAAGCACCATAGCCGGTTCACTTATAAAATACCTCACTTTAAACGGTTCCGGTAAAAAACGTTTTGTGCCGATGAATTCTAATTTCGGGCTTATAAATATTCAAAAATATTCAAAAGATTCTTTTTATGAAGCTTCTAAAGCGCAAATCGCAAAACTGTCTGAATTTATAAAAACCATTTAACTTATAAAAATCAATTTTTTTTATTTTATGTTGTTAATTTGTAAAATAAAATAAAAAAAATGTATTTCCTTATTGTCAAATATAAATTTATATGGTAAAATTGTTACTATGTAATGCGTTTGTTTGCGCAATTAATTATCGCGGACAATTTGTTAGCGGTTAAAAGCCGGTTGTAACTGTGATTTTAAAGTAATATGGTGTACTTTTTTTATGAACGTTATCGATGAGTATTTAATTTATATATCTTCGGTTTTAAATCATTCGCAAAATACGCAAAAATCCTATTTAGAAGATATTACGGATTTTATCGCGTTCACTTCGAAGAATTATGGCATTACAAAAGAAAACATTTCCGACAATTTTTTAAAGATCGACACGTTTCTTATCAGACGATATATCGCTGAAAAAAATAAAGAAAACAAAAAGAAAACTACTATTAATCGTAAATTGTCGTCTCTGTCTTCGATGTTCGAATATTTTCTTAAAAACGATTATGTCAATATTAATCCTTTTATAGGCGTGTCAAGGCAAAAAACCGAAAAATCTTTGCCGGAATTTTTATATTATCATCAGGTGAAGGAATTTTTAGAGAGCATACCCTGCAGTGATTATGAATCGCTTCGCGCCCGTGCGCTTTTTGAGATTATCTATTCGTCCGGGCTTCGCATATCCGAAGCATGTCATTTGAAAATCGATAATATTGATTTTTATAATAAAACTCTGACTTTTAGCGGCAAAGGCTCTAAAGAACGTCAGGTGCCGGCTGGCGATATAGCTTTAAAATATGTTTCACGGCTTATCGAAGAAAATAAAAAAATATTTTCCGATTCAGGATATATTTTTATTAATCAGGACGGAAGCATGCTTTCGGATCGAAGCGTCAGGCGTATTATAAACGGGTATTTTGATAAATTGAGTTTTCAAAAAAAAGTGAGTCCGCATATTTTACGTCATAGTTTCGCCACGCATCTTCTGGAAAATGGTGCTGATATAAGGCAGGTGCAGGAGTTGCTCGGACATAAAAGCCTTTCGACGACACAGATATATACGCATCTTACCCGCGAACGATTGAAAATAATATATAATAAAGCGCATCCGCGCGCATGAAAAATTTATTATAATAATGATTGAGAGTGAATGATTGGAAAGATATAACTTAAATGATTCCGTTTCTAACGTTTTTCATGCTACGACCGTTATTGCGGTGCGGCGAAACGGCGTGGTGGCTATGGCCGGCGACGGTCAGGTTACCTTTAATAATACGGTATTGAAGGCTAACGCCAGAAAAGTCCGTAGAATGTACGAAAGAAAAGTTCTGGCTGGATTTGCGGGCGCGTCCAGCGACGCTTTTACGCTTTTTGAAATGTTTGAAAAAAAACTCGAACAGTATGGCGGCTCTCTTGCGCGCGCGGCGTATGAGCTCGCCCGTGAATGGCGGCAGGATAAATATTTAAGGCGGCTCGAAGCCATGCTTTTAGTGGCTGATCTGTCGGCTATTTATCTTATAAACGGCGCCGGCGATATCGTGGAACCGGATTATGACGCTATAGCTATCGGTTCAGGCGCCGCTATGGCTTATTCAAGCGCGTTAGCGCTTTTAGAAAATAGTTCTTTCGGCGCGGCGGAAATAGCCGAAAAATCAATTGAAATAGCATCGAGAATATGCGTTTTCACCAATAGCCGGATCAGCGTCGAAGTTTTAAAAAATGACGAACAGGAGCGTTAATTTTGGAAGAATCTAAACTTACTCCATGCGAGGTCGTAAAGTATCTTGATAAATATATAATAGGCCAGGCTGACGCTAAAAAAGCCGTCGCTATAGCGGTTCGTAATCGTTACAGGCGTATGAATGTAACGGGGGAACTCAAAGATGAAATAATGCCTAAAAATATTATTATGATAGGTCAGACGGGTGTGGGAAAAACTGAAATTGCACGAAGGCTCGCCAGGCTCGTAAATGCTCCGTTTGTTAAGGTCGAGGCTTCTAAATATACCGAAGTGGGTTATGTCGGACGCGACGTGGAATCGATGATACGCGATTTGACCGAATTTTCCGTAAATATGGTTAAAAAAGAACATACGAAAAGATTTGAAGAAAAGGCGAAAACGAACGTGAACCGCCGCATACTTGACGCTCTTCTTCCGCGCGGCCATTCGGGTGCGCCGCAAAAAAATCCGATAATTAATATTTTTCAGGCAGTAGCGCAGTCGGCCGGTATGGCTGGTTTTGATAGCTGCGAGGATGTAAGGGCGCATCAGGATGCCGCTGATAACGGTAAACAGCGTGTAGAAAGCGATATTTCGTCGGAAGGTTATCAGTCGGCTTATGAAAAAATAAAAAAAATGCTCGATGAAGGAAAACTTGAAAATAAAATGATTGAAATCGAAGTGCGTGAAAGCCAGATGCCTCTCGTAGAAGTGTTTTCAAATCAGGGCCTTGAAGAAATGGGTTTTAATATGGGCGGAATGCTCGGCAGTATGTTCCCCGAACGTAAAAAAAGAAAAACGGTAACCGTCGCGGATGCGCGTTCATTGTTATATGCCGAAGAAATTAACAGGCTTATAGATATGGATGCTATAACTAAAGAGGCGCTTTTTAGAGTTGAAAATAACGGTATGGTTTTTATCGACGAAATAGATAAAATAGCCGGCGCGAAAGAGACGCGCGGCCCTGATGTATCGCGCGAAGGAGTTCAGCGTGATATTCTTCCCATATTAGAAGGCACGAACGTTAATACTAAATACGGGCAGGTAAAAACGGATCATGTTTTGTTTATAGCGGCGGGCGCATTTCACGTTTCAAAGCCTTCCGATCTTATTCCAGAATTGCAGGGGCGTTTTCCTATAAGAGTGGAATTAAAAAGTCTTAATCGTGGTGATTTTATAAGAATTCTTAAAGAACCGAAAAATAGTCTTATAAAACAATACCAGGCGCTTCTTTCCGCCGACGGCGTCGAATTGACTTTCGACGAACAGGCGATTGAAGCGATTTCGCAAATAGCTTTCGAATTGAATTCTTCGCTTGAAAATATCGGAGCGCGGCGGCTGTACACAGTTTGTGAAAAAATACTTGAATCGCTTTTATTCGAAGTGCCTTCAGCCGAAATTACAAAAATAGTCATCACCGCCGATTATGTAAAAGAGCATATAGGCGATATAAACGGATCAAAAGATTTTAATAAATATTTTCTTTAAAAAGAGGCGGTAAAATATGATAAGGGACTTTCTTTTTTCGAATCCGAAAATGGCTTATATAAAACGTTCGATGGACGTGTCAATGATGCGCCATGAAGTAATATCGAATAATATAGCTAACGTCAATACGCCTTATTATAAAAAACAGACGGTTAATTTCGAAGATGAACTTGCTAAAGCTCTCGATAGCGGAAGTTTTAAAGGACGTACCACCAATGCGAAACATCTGCCGATAGGCGCTCAGGCCGCGTCGCACGTGGAGGCTGAGGTTGCGGTGGTTAAAGACCAATCGATGAGAAATGACGGCAACAATGTAGATATCGACGAAGAAATGGCGAATTTATCTAAAAATACGATTCAATATCGCACGCTTGCTTCGGCTTTGGATAACGAGCTTACTAAAATAAATCTGGCGATAACTCGCGCCGGGAGGGTGTAATAAAATAATATGAGCGGTTTTTTAAAATCGATAGATATATCAAGTTCCGGTCTGACGGCCGAACGCGTCCGGATGGACATAATATCGAATAATATAGCCAACGCTAATGTTACGCGTACCGGGGACGGCGGTCCTTATAAAAGACAGATGCCTGTTTTTTCGCTTCGCGATAATAACAGCCGTTTTTTTACCGGCAAAAATATTAATAATTCGATACCGGCGGGAGTGGCGGTGGCTGGCATTACCGAAGATAACGGCGAGCCGCGTATGGTTTATGATCCGGCGCATCCCGATTCCGATGAGCGCGGTTATGTGGCTTATCCTAACGTCAATGTGGTCCGTGAAATGGTCGATATGATTACATGCTCCCGCGCTTACGAAGCGAATGTGACCGCTATGAATTCGGCTAAAAATATGATATTGCGCGCGCTTGAAATAGGCGCTAAATCATAGTGAAAATATCGCCGCCCGGCCCCGGCGGATGTAAATTTCTAAATAAAAATTATATCAGGATGTGAATTGAATGAAAATTGGTGCGCTTAATTTTACGGCTTTAAAGCCTTTAGCTTCGACGCTGGATTCTTCAAATAGAGCGTTAAATTCCGGTTTTGCTTCTAAAGCCGTAGAAGCCGGAGGGACCGTTAAAAATTTTTCAGATGTTTTAAAAAAAGCGGTTAGCGATTTAAACGCTTTAGAAAGCGATTCGAGCGAAAAAGTGAATTCGCTCGTAACCGGAAGGCTTGAAAACGTGCACGATGTAATGATCGCGATGGAAAAATCAAAAATAGGCCTTAATATGGCTATTGAAGTGCGCAACAAGTTTATAGAAGGTTATAAAGAAATAATGAGAATGCAAATATAACGTTAGTTTATGAATTATTTGAAAATATTGTACGAACAATTTAAAAATCTCGCCATGTGGCAGAGGACCGCGATTATTTCTGCGGCCGTCGTTACTTTTATAGGCGTGATAGCGTTTGCTTTTATTTTTAGCGGCGGAGATTATGTGGTGCTGTATCGTAATCTCGATCTTGAATCCGCCGCCGGCATCAAAGAAAAAATCGAAGAAGGAAATTATAAATTTAAATTAGCCGATAATGGTACTACTATATTGGTTTCGGCGTCGGAAAAAGAAACTATTCTGCTCAAATTAGCTAAAGATAACGTTCTTCCCGATAGAAGCAAAGGATACGAGGATATTTTCGGTAAATCTTCTAACGCTTTTTCTAATTCGAGAAAAATCGAAGATTTAAATATATTAAGAGGGCTTCAGGCGGAAATTGAAACCACCATTAAAAAATCTTCTAAAATCTTATCCAGCGCCCGGCTTCATATTTTTTACGCGCCGGAACGCATATTTAAAGAAGATCAAAAGCAGGATAAAGCTACCGTATTTATAGTGTTAAAAACCGGTAAAAAAATTGAAAACGATCAGATTATCGGAATAAGGAATTTAGTTTCTAACGCGACCGGAATCGATGAAGATAATGTAAGCATTATCGATCAAAATTTCGTAGATGTTTCTAAACGTCTGCGTTCTAATAAAAACAACGAAAATTTCGCGGCGGATCAGTACACGCTTCAAAAAAAATATATCGAAGAAAAAGAATATAAGCTGCAGGAAATGCTCGACAGAATTCTTGGCGGCGGCCGTTCGGTAGTTACGGTTCATGCGGAGCTTAATTTCGATAAACGTGAGGTTTTCGATGAATCTCTCTCGCCGCCTATAAAAGGCGAAGAAGGCGGTATCGTTATTTCCGAAGAAGTGAATGAGGAAAATTTTAAAGGCCGCGGTAAAAAGCCGATAGGCGTTCCGGGCACGCAATCTAATATTCCGACTTATCCCGATTCTAAAAACGAACAGGATGAATATGTAAGCAAATCGAGTAAAAGAAATTACGATTTAAGTAAAAAACAGGAAAAAATAGTTTATGCCGTCGGCGACGTTAAGCGTTTAAATGTTTCGGTAGTCGTAGATGACATATTAAAAGACGACCAGAGGCTGAAAATTGAAAACGCTATAGTTTCAGCGGCGGGTATCGTTAAACAGCGCGGCGATACGGTAGTGGTCGAAAAATATCCGTTTAATCGCGAAGATATTAAAGTACAGGAAATACGGGCCCAGCAGGATAAATTGCAGGACATGTTCTTTCAACTTCTTCTGGTTATCATTCCAACCGGCGGAATATTTTTTATTTTATGGTTCGTCTGGAAAAACAAAGAACTTATTATTACGCATTTTAAACCTATCGAAATCAAAAAAGAAGCCGTCGTGGAAGACGTTCTGCCTATCGAGGCGCGTGAACGCGTTCAGAAGGTCGATCTTATTAAAGATTTCATCAACAAATCTCCGAAAGATGCAGCTACATTGCTTCAGATATGGCTTAACGCTGAATAATAATTAATAGATAAAAATTATTTAATGAAAATATAATTTTATTTATTATAATGGGATATTAAAAATATAAAATATTATGGTGGCATATAAATGAGTGATAAAACTAAACTGCTTACCGGGCGGCAGAAAGCCGCTATACTTGCTGTTTTTCTTGGCGCCGAATATTCGGGAAAGCTTCTTCAGGGCCTGCCTGAAGAACAGATAGATTCCATAACTCTCGAAATATCAAGACTTCAGAATGTGGAAAAAGAAGTGATAGACGAAATAGTAATGGAATTTTTTGAAATGATAAGGGCGAATCAGTTCGTGGCTACCGGCGGCATTAAGGCGGCGGAGGAAATATTGAACGCCGCGCTTGGCGACGCGCGGGCGAAGGAAGCTCTCGCGCGCCTCACGTCATCGCAGTATGTAAGGCCGTTCAGTACGGCGCGTACGGCCGACCCGGTTCAATTGTTTAATTTAATACAGAACGAACATCCGCAAACTATAGCCATGATTATGGGTTATCTCCAGGCGGAAAAAGCGTCTTCGATTTTAAAGTTGCTGTCGCCTGAAATACAGCCGGAAGTTGTAAAAAGGATTGCGCAGATGGAGCGTACTTCGCCTGAAACCGTCCGTGAAGTGGAATCGATACTTGAAAAGAAACTTTCGCTGGTTATCGACGAGGGCAGCGCGATGGTAGGCGGTATCGATACGGCCGTGGCTATATTGAATTTAGTCGATCGCAGCACTGAAAAGCAGATAGTCGAAACTCTTGAAACCATGGCGTCTGAGCTTGCCGATGAAATAAAAAAGAAAATGTTTTTATTCGAAGATGTTATTCTTATTGATGATCGCGGTATTCAGCGCATTATTCGTGAAATTGAAATTAAAGATCTGGCGCTCGCGCTTAAAGGATCAACGGATGAAGTGAAAGAAAAATTTATGAAAAATATGTCGAAGCGCGCAGGACAGATGCTTGCCGAGGATATCGATCTTCTTGGGCCGGTCCGCCTGCGCGACGTCGAAGACGCTCAGCAAAAAATAGTTAATGCAATAAGGCGTCTTGAAGATTCGGGCGAAATAGTTATAACTCGCGGAGGAGCTGAAGAAACTATTGTGTAGTATCGTTAAAAATTTTAATTTCGATAATCGCCCTATTCTTATCGATTCTTCGAAATCGCTCGAAAAAATCGAAACTTCGAACGTTCTTGTAAAACTTCAGCAGGATATAGACCGCATGCAGGAAGAAATAAAAAATCTTAACGCTCAGGCGGCTAATATAATAGCTAATGCGAAGGCGCAGG
>CAYQWL010000075.1:14440-18202 GCA_964421195.1 uncultured bacterium
GTTTAAAAAAAATGAAATTGAAAAAACCAATAAAATTTGTGAGGAAATAAAAGAAGATACGCGTCGTGAGGCGTTCGATAAAGGTTTTGCGGAAGGAAAATCCGAGGCCGCCGAACGCGCCCGTTCGATTTTAGAATCTATCGAGCAGGTTTTAAAAGAAGCGCTTATCGAAAAAGATGAAATTATAAAAAAGGCGGAGCAACAAATAGTAGAGCTTGCTATGGCTATTTCTAAAAAAATAACAAGATGTGAAGTGCTTTTAAACCGCGATGTTATTTTTTATTCGGTTAATGAAGCTATTTCAAAAATCGTCGATCGTGATACAATAAACATATATATGAATTTAAAAGATATTTCAGTATTTACGAATAAAAAAGAAGATATTTTAAAGTCTCTTCCGGTAGAAGCGAAGGTTAAAATTATCGAAGATAATAATATAATGCCCGGCGGCTGTATTATTTCGACTAATATGGGTAATATAGACGCGACTATATCCGGACAGATGCTTGAAGTCGAAAAAATGCTCGAAGAAGCGCTTCGTCAGGAAGAAGAAAAAAATCAGGAAGTTCCGGGGGAAAATAATTATTAACATTATTATATTGTTCTGGTTTAAATATGGAATTTAATTTTAATAAATATTATCAATTGCTCGAAAAAATCGATCCGATTAAAATAAATGGCCGTGTTACGAAAATAGTCGGATTGTTTATTGAATCGCTCGGCCCCAATGTCTGTCTTGGTGAAATATGTATGATCAAGCCCCGCAGTTATGGGCAGCTTCCTATCGCTGCTGAGGTCGTCGGTTTTAAAGATAATAAAGTTCAACTGATGCCTCTTGCCGAAACTTCAGGTATAGCGCCGGGCTCTGAGGTGGTTGCCACGGGAGCGCCTTTGAAAATACCCGTAGATCGACGGCTTCTCGGCCGGGTAATAGACGGGCTCGGCCGGCCTCTTGATAATCAGCCGCCAATCGCTAATCCTGAAAGTTTTTATTCGACTTTTAATCAGCCGCCAAATCCGCTTACGAGGCCCCGTATATCCAGGCCTCTTATAACCGGCGTAAGGTGCGTGGACGGTCTGATAACTCTCGGCAAAGGGCAGCGCGTGGGTATTTTTGCGGGTTCCGGCGTGGGTAAATCCACGCTTCTCGGCATGATAGCCCGTAATACCTCCGCGGATATTAACGTCATAGCTTTAATAGGCGAGCGCGGCCGTGAAGTAAAGGAATTTATCGAACGGGATCTCGGCGAAGAAGGCTTGAAAAAATCTGTGGTAGTGGTTGCCACGAGCGATCAATCTTCCCTGGTCAGATTAAAAGGAGCATTGGTGGCAACTTCTGTTGCTGAATATTTTCGCGATCAGGGTATGGATGTGGTTTTAATGATGGATTCCGTTACCCGTTTCGCCAGGGCCCAGCGTGAAATAGGTCTTGCGGTCGGCGAACCGCCAGCCCAGAGAGGTTATCCGCCTTCGGTGTTCGCTATTCTGCCGAAATTGCTGGAACGTGCCGGTACGTCTAAAAAAGGCAGTATAACCGGTTTATACACGGTGCTCGTTGACGGCGACGATTTTGACGAACCTATTTCAGATACCGTCAGGGGCATACTTGACGGGCATATAGTTTTAACTCGAAAGCTTGCCTCGCTCAATCATTATCCCGCTATTTCAGTTCTCGATTCTATATCGAGGCTTATGAGTGATGTTATCGAAAAGCAGCATCAGAAATTAGCTAACATTTTTAAAACGAACCTCGCGGTTTATAACGAGGCTCAGGAATTAATAAATATAGGCGCATACGCCGACGGCTCAAATCCTCAGATAGACCGGGCTAAAGCTTTATATCCGGCTATGTGCGGCTATATGAAACAAAATGTTAATGAACGTTTTACTTTTGAAGATACTATCGATGAACTTCACGACATATTGAAAGATTATAGATAATTGATTATGAACAAGTAATTATTATAATATCGGTATAATAAATTAATGAAAAAATTTACTTTTAAATTAGAACCGCTTCTTAAAATGAGGTTAAAACGCGAAGAGCTCGTTACTATCGAACTCGCCGCCGCGCAAAATGAAAAAGCGAAAATTGAAAATTCGATAGAAAACGTGAAAACTGGCATAAAAGATTCGATTGAAAGGTCCAGAAATTATTTTAACGCAGGCGTTAAAATCGACTCGCTTCTTATGACCAGAAATTATATCGAAGTTTTAAAAAAACGGCTCGCAGGATTTGAAACCGATCTTGCGGCGGCGGAAAATAAGATATCGTTAATTAAGCAAAAACTTGCCGAAGCGGTAAAGGAACGTAAAATTATTGAAACTTTAAAGGAAAATCAATTCACGGCGTATAAAAAAGAATATAATCGTCAGGATAATTCTCAAATGGATGAAATCGCCAATAATAAAACTCATCCCGAACCAGAAAATAACGAATAAGTTATACCGATACGAATTGATGAGAAATAATTTAAACGAAAGATAATTAATGAAAGATATTTTAGGTAAAGGACATTAACATGCCTACTGAAAAAACGCAGGATGCGGCGGGAAAAGAACAGGTAAAATCCCAGGATGCAAAAAAAACTCCGGTATCGAAGCAGCAAATAAAAAAAGCTCCTCAGAGCGGTTTTTTAAGTGCGTTAATAACATGGTTTATAATAAGCTTTTTGAGCGTGCTTTTAATTTTTTTATTTGCGGTAATAGCGGTTTTATTCGATTTTCTCGGTATTATAAAAATACGTGATTTTCTTCCCAGAACCGTTCTGGAAAATCCGTATGTAAAAGATTATATAAGGGAATCGACTATAATAAAATCTTCTGAAGCAAGCAAAATTAAAGCATTGATTTATGAGCAGGAAAGTTCTTATAAAGATATGGCCGATAAGCTTAAGCATAAAGAAGTGGCGATAGAAGAACAGAGCGTTAAATTGTCTTTATGGGAAAAAGAATTGAGAGAACGTGAATTAGAGGTTATTTCGAAAGAAAAAACGCTCGTTGAAAATATTAAAAAATTTGAAGACGCAAAAAAACAAAAAATAGTATCTGATCAAACTCTCGATCAGTTTTCAAAGATGTATGAAAGAATGGAGCCGCAGCTTGCGGCGGACGCGCTTGTTGCGCTTGAAGACGGTTTATTGCTCGATATATTATCGAAAATGAAAGAAAAGCGAAGCGCGCTTATAATGGAAAAATTGCCATCCGATAAAGTATCGAAAATAACCACTCTTATTAAACAACTTTCTAAAATCGAACCGCTCGCGGCAGGCGGAGCAGTAGAAAACCCGGCCGGAGTTCAAAATACATCCGAAGCCGCTATAAGATAAAATGTTTTTTATAGATTTATAAAAAAATCTTGATTTTAAAGCATTTTTTGTGTATAATATTTTTAATTTAATAATAATAACAGGGGGTATAATAATTATGAAAAATAATAGCACATTAGTTTTATGCATTCTTATTTTTGCATTTTTAATCGCCGGCGTTCCGGTATTTGCCGCGGGTAAAGATGATTCTTCTTTTAATAAATCGCGCCAGTTAATGGCAGTGAAGTCCGATGATAATGTTGAATGTCCCGAACCGGCTCCAGGCGATCCCGGCACTCCTTCGGCGCCTTCTGTTCCATCGCCAGGCAATTCGGATGCGCCCGTTCCTGAAAATATTAAATTGTATTATTGCGTCGTGCCTGAAGACCAGGTTACCAATCTCGAAGCGCTCTGCAATAAATATGGCGCGCCCATACTTGTTTACCGTTCATTC
>CAYQWL010000076.1:0-12587 GCA_964421195.1 uncultured bacterium
GCCAGCCCAACGTCATATCGGCTTATCCGATAACCCCTCAAACCCACATAGTCGAAGACCTTTCACAGATGAAGGCCAACGGCGAATTCAAAGGCGAATTCGTAAACGTGGAATCCGAATTTTCAGCCGCTTCAGTGTGCCTCGGCGCGGTAGCGACCGGAGCGCGCGCTTATACAGCAACCACTTCGCAGGGACTGCTTTTAATGTCGGAAGTATTATTCAATATGGCTGCGATGAGACTGCCTTTAGTGCTCACATGCGCCAATCGCGCTATATCGGCGCCGATCAATATATGGACCGACCATTCCGACGCAATGGCGCTTCGCGACAGCGGTTTTATCCAGCTTTACGCCGAAAGCAACCAGGAAGTAGCCGATCTTCATTATCAGGCTTATAAAATATCCGAAGACGACTCGGTCCGCCTTCCGGTTATGGTTAATATGGACGGCTTCCTTCTCACGCATTCGTTCGAACCCGTCGATATCCCGTCGCAAAACGAAATAAACGAATTTTTACCGCCATATAAACCTCAACATTATCTTGACGTAAAACACCCTATTACCTTCGGCTCGATGGTAGGCGAAGACGGTTATATGGAAGTCCGCTACCATATGGAAGAAGCGATGAAAAATTCGTTCGCCGTCATCGAAAAAGTAACGAAAGAATTTGAAGCTAAATTCGGCCGCAAATATGGCATTTTTATCGACACATATAAAATGGAAGACGCCGAAACCGTAATAGTCGCCATGGGCTCGGTAGTCGGCACCATCAAAGAATCGATCGATTTAATGAGATCAAACGGAATAAAAGTCGGCTTGATGAAAGTACGTACATTCAGGCCATTCCCGAAACAAGCCATAGTGGATTGCCTTAAAAACATTAAAAACGTTATAGTTATCGACCGCGCATCTTCGGTAGGCTCAGGCGGAATACTCGCTACCGAAATACGGGCGGCTTTTTACGGAAACACTAACGTCCCGAAAGTCAACAGTTATATCGTCGGCCTCGGCGGACGCGATATCACCGTAAAAACGATAACCGATGTCGTGGGCAATTTCGTCAACGTAAAAGTACAGGATTCACAGTTCGTAGAATTAGACCATAATTATATGAAAGCCGGCGAAGATTATTTAAAAACCATATAATAAACCGGCTTTATTACGAATTAAATCACTGACCGCTTTGATTCTAATTTGAATTTATCGATGGAGGAAATGATATATATGGAAAAAAAGAAACACTTTTTAGCCCCCGGCCATACCGCGTGCGCGGGATGCGGCCTTTCTATGGGCGCAAGAATGGTCGTCGACGCCGCCGGCCCTAACACGATAGTAACTAACTGCACCGGCTGCCTTGAAGTATTTACTACAAGATATCCGCAATCGGCATGGGAAATTCCCTGGATCCATTCACTTTTTGAAAACAGCTCAGCGGTAGCCGCCGGCGTTGAATCGGCGTTAAAAGCTCTCGGCCGCGATCAGGAAATTAGAGTAATAGCGCAGGGCGGAGACGGCGGAACGGCCGACATAGGCCTGCAATCATTATCCGGTATGTTCGAACGCGGGCACGACGTTTTATACGTTTGCTACGACAACGAAGCTTATATGAACACCGGCGTTCAAAGAAGTTCACAAACCCCGTTCGGCACGTCAACTTCGACCACGCCCTCAGGCAAATTATCATCAGGCAATCCGACGCGCAAGAAAAATATGGCTAAAATAGCCGTAGCGCACGAAATTCCTTATGTCGCCACCGCCACGGTCGGATTCGACATGGACCTTAAAAATAAAGTCAAAAAAGCGCTCAGCATAAGAGGGCCAAAATACCTTCACGTACTCGTTCCATGTCCGCTCGGCTGGAAAGTAGAAAGCCGCCTTACAATTAAAATAGCTAAAAAAGCCGTAACTACCGGAATATTCCCGCTCGTCGAATGGGAAAACGGAAAAATGACGAATGTACGTAAAATCACGCCCGAACCGGTAACTGAATACCTCAAAATGCAGGGCCGTTTCAAACACCTCTTCGCCGATAATGATGAAGCTCGCGCTTATTTAAACGGCATACAAAAATTCGCCGATGAAAACATCGAAACCTACGGTTTAAAATCATAACCGTTAATTTTAACCGGCTTATTCAAAACTACCTGAATAGCCGGAACTATATTATCAATTAAAAAAACTTCGCCACGCCGGATTTTTACCGCCATAAGCGGCTAAAACGTTTACGAGGCGAAGTTTTTTTATTACTTAATCCATTAAAACTTAACCCATATTAAAATTATATAAGTGAGATAATATATAAGATAATAATTGGACAACCGCAAACAATTATGATATAATAATTTCCATTATTTATAATCATGACAACACAATATACATGGAGGCGGTATGAATACTTTAAACACTAAAACCGACGGTGAAAAACTCAGAATTTATAATTTATTTCCTCGTCTGATCGGAAACATGACCCGCTGGCTCGATCATATTCCCCGCATAGCCGCAATGAAATTCAATTCAATATATATTAATCCATTTCATTATCCAGGATTTTCAGGTTCGCTTTACAGCCCGTCGGATTATTACAGGTTCAACGATCTTTTCATCGACGCCGGATCAAAGCTCACGCCGGAAAAACAGCTTATTCAATTTATTGAAAAAGCTCACGAACATGATTTAAAAGTAATAATGGATCTTGTCATAAACCATACCGCTATAGACTCGCCTTTAGTAAAACAGCATCCCGACTGGTATGTTAAAAATGAAAAAGGCGGCGTTAAAAATCCGGGCGCCTTTCACGACGGCAAAATGGTTTTATGGGGCGATCTCGCCGAAATAGATAATGCTTCATCAAAAGACCTCGACGGACTTTATAAATTCTGGAACGATATCGTAATGTATTACCTCGCAATGGGTTTCGACGGCTTCAGGTGCGACGCGGCTTACCAGGTGCCTTCAAAACTCTGGAAATATATTACCGGCCGCGCGAAAGAAAAATATCCCCGGACTTTATTTATAGCCGAAAGCCTTGGCTGCACGATCGAAGATTCTATAATGCTCGCGGATTCCGGCTTCGATTACACGTTTAACAGCTCAAAATACTGGAATTACAACGAACCCTGGCTTATTAAACAATACGAAGAATCTTTTGAAAAAGTACGCGGCGTTCCTTCAATAGGCTTCGCCGAATCGCACGACACTCCAAGGCTTTTTACCGAAACCGGCGGCGACATGAACGCTATATATCAACGCTGCCAGTTTGTATCGTTTTTCGCCAGCGGATTAATGGTGCCCTGCGGCCTCGAATTCGGATTCAAAAAAGAAATGAACGTAGTCTCTACAATGCCGTCCGACTGGGAAAATACCGATATTGACATCAGCGATTTTTTTAAAAAAATAAATGAAATTAAAAAACGCTATAAAGTATTAAATGAAGAATGCAAACTTACGGTAATCGATCAGCCTAACTGGGCAAATGTTTTCTGTTTCAGAAAAACCGCGTTCGACGGTTCGGAAAGTATTTGCTGCATACTTAATAAAGACATGCGCAATTATCAATTCGTTCAATTCAGCGATATAAACATAGCGATAGGATGCGCGGGAGAAGTTATCGACATTTCTCCCCTTTACACGCTCGATAAAGTCAATAAAAGTTTCGAATATAATTTAAGGCCGGGACAGGTAATTTTATTATATGCCGCCTCACATTAAAAATAGAGGCCTTTATTATGATAAATAAAATAATAATTTTTATAATCGGGCTCGCCGCCGCCGCCGGAATTTATATTTACGAAATAAAACCACGCCTGCAGGCTTATGACTATATATGCAATATGTCTATAAACGAAATAAACCTGAATAAAATACCCGATCTGACCGGAGAAGGCGAATTCAGTCTTTCGGATGTTTATTGTAAGGTAAAAGTAAGCGTCAAAAACAATAAAATCGAAAGTATAGAAGTAGTAAAAAACAATTCCAATGATTTAGCGAAAAAAGCTGAAAAGGTTATCGAACGTGTTATTCAGGCGCAATCGTTAAAAGTCGAATGTATAAGCGGCGCGACCGGCACATCGAAAGCGATATTAAAATCTATCGAAAACGCTCTTACCAGATAAAGGAAGACATGAAAACTTATAATAAAATAAATGAACGTATTATAAAAGAATTAAAGGAAATCATCGGTGGCAACTGCGTTATCACTGACATCGAACGTCTCGAACCCTATTCGCACGACGAACTTCTCGAAACTTCATGCATGAAAAGGCCCGAAACGGTAGTTTACGTTAAAAACACCGAAGAAACGGCGGCGGTCGTAAAAATAGCGGCGCGCGAAAACGTGCCGATAATTCCGCGCGGCGCTGGGACTGGCCTTACGGCCGCTTCCGTAGCTAATTACGGCGGAATAGTGATTTCATTCGAAAAAATGAATAAAATAATCGAAATAGACGATAAAAACATGTTTTTAACGGCCGAAGCCGGCGTGCGCACCGCCGAAATACAGCGGGCGGCGCGCGAAAACGGGATGCTTTATGCCGGCGATCCGTGCAGCAGCGAAAGTTCTTTCATCGGCGGCAACGCCGCCACTAACGCCGGCGGAAATAAAGCCATAAAATATGCCACAACGCGCCGTCAAATTTACGGCCTTGAAATAGTCAACGCCGCCGGCGATATAATTAATCTCGGCGGCAAATGTATGAAAAACTCTACAGGCTACAGCCTGATTGATTTAATAATAGGCTCCGAAGGCACTCTCGCACTGATTACAAAGGTAACGCTCAAGCTTATGCCGCTTCCGCCTGAAGCGCTCGATCTTCTTATAGTATTCGACGAGCTTAAAAATGCCATAGAAACCGTGCCGGAAATAATAAAACTCGGTATAAACCCAACCTGCGTTGAATTTATGGATAACTCCGTAATTAAAAACTGTGAAAAATTTTTAAAAGAAAAATTAATGTATAGTGAAAACGGCCATTATATAATAGTAAAGCTCGAAGGCCGCAGCGCCGGCGCTCTCGAAGAAGACGCCGTTAAAATTGATGAATTATGTTCAAAAAAAGGAGCGCTCGAAACGCTCGTAGCCGATCCGGCGAAAATATGGAAAGCCAGAAACGCTTTCGCTGAAGCAGACCGGGCCGAAAGCCCTATTTTTTCCGCTGAAGACGTACCACCCGCCATGATAGCCGATGCCGTAAAATACATAACCGCTTTATCTGAAAAATACAGCCTGACCGTTCATTGCGCCGGACATGCAGCCGACGGCAACGTTCACGCTCATATATTAAAAGGAGGTTTAAACGACGACGAATGGCATAAAAAACTTTACGCCTTTCAACGCGAATTATATAAAAAAGTATATTCTATGGGCGGAAAGTTATCCGGCGAGCACGGCATAGGATATAAACGCGAAAGGCTGATGGAAGAATTTTGCGGCGCAAAAGAGCTCGAAATGATGAAAGCTGTAAAAAAAGCTCTCGACCCGCAACTAATACTTAACCCCGGTAAAATTTTTGTTATCGATTAAAAAACGTTAATTAATCAATTAAAAATCCCATTATTCTTTTACAATCCGAGGTGATTGATTATGGACGAGCTGCAATCATTTAATACCGAAAAATTCCTGAAACACGTTTTAAACAAAAAAGAACTCGCGGCCGAAATAATGCGCATATTTTTCGAAGATATGAATTTAATATCTAAAGAACTCATTAAATCGATAGAAAACAAAGATTACTTATCCATGCGAAAAAACGCCCACAGACTTAAAGGCTCTTCTCTTAACGTAAGCGCCGAAAAATTAAGTTCATTATTTTTAAAATTAGAAAATATAGGAAAATCAGATACGACGGAAGGGGCCGGCGAAATTATCAAAGAAATTTTCGCCGAATATAAAAATTTTAAAAACCGGGTTTCTGATTCACAAATTTTTGAAAATTATAAAATCAATTATAATTAAAAATCAATTATAAACCAGCCGATTACAACATAAAAAATATTATTCACCGGTCTCACAATTTTTTAAAACCGATAATTTTAAGTTTAAGTTTCAGGCTCCGCGGGAAATGAATCTATAAATGCCTTAGCCGCCAGACGCACCGATTCATCGCCGTCTTCGAGCATACGGCTTATCGGCCCGATACAACTTTTATCGCCGAGACGGTTAAGAGCGGTTACAGCGTTCCATCTGATCACGACATTTTCATCGTTTAACAACCCTATTAATGCGGGAATGACGCCCGGCTGATTATAATTACCAAGGGCCGCCGCCGCGTTTTGCCTTACAAGAATGTCTTCATCGTTTAGCGCTTCAAGCAGCGCTTCAACCGCCTCGACGTTTTCAATATAGCCAAGCGTTTCTACCGCCATCGCGCGTATATTCGGAGAACCGTCCTTCACTAAAGACATAAGCGCGTAAGTAAGACGATTTTTACCGTCTATATCGGAAAGCCAGAAAGCGAGAGAACGCACGGCGGTAACAACCGCCAGGCGTATTTTTTCAGAAGGGCTGTCTATTATTTCAAGAAGTTCGGGAATAATATCAGGAATTTTTAACTCGCCAAGAGCGAGCGCTGCATTTATAACGACCTGTTCATCTTCGTCTTTGAGCCGTTCAGAAATTTTTTTAACGTACTGGCTGATATTACCCGTTAAAAGGCTGCCGAGCTCTCCGAGCCCTCCAAGCGCCTTTACCGCGGCGGCGCGCACATTTGAATATTCAGAATTGGAAGCGTGAGATATAATATCTTCAATAACCGAAGGATCATTAATCTTAGAAAGCGCTTCTATACATGAAACTAATATTTCATCGCAGTTGCTGCTATTTAATATTTCATGCAGAGCGCTCAAAAACATTTCATGCGGATAAATCCGCGCTATAGAAAGCGCCTCTTTTTGAACAATATCCGAATTATGAGCAAGCCCGCGATTTATAAATTCAAATCCCTGAGTAACGCTTAGTTTACACAATAAACCGCAGGCCGCGAACTTTACTTTTATAGACGCATTTTTACTCGCCTCGATCACTTTCGGCGCGCTCGCGCGATCACCGATTTTAGACAGCGCATTTAAAATTATCATTTGCAGCTGTTCATCGTTAAACTCGATGGCCTCTATAAGAGCGGCGGCCGAACCGGAAAAACGCATCTCGCCAAGAGCGAATGCCGCGGCTTTTTTAAGTTCGTAATCTGAAGATTCACTCAAAATTTTACGAAGAAACAAAAGCGCCGATGCATCGCCTATAAAAGCTACGGCAAGAATGATATCAACTCGAAAATCAACGGCGCTATCAGCCATAAAGGCTTCAAGAAGCGATTTAACGGCCTGGCGGCCGAGAAGTTTTTTTACATTATAAGCTATCTGCTTTATTTTCTTTGCGGCGCGAAGCCGAACTTCAGCCGAAGCCGCTTTTAAATCTTCAAGTAAATTCACCGCCGTTTCCACCTGATAATCTATAGATTCAGGCGCTATATCAAGACTGAGACCCTCAAAATATTTACTATCCATTATTACCTCGTAGCTTCATATATTAAATGATGCAGCTGGGGTTTAATTATTTTTTCATAAGCAAGCCTGACGGCATTTCTTGAACCGGGCAGACACACGCAAACACGGCCGGCGGCGGTCCCGCAAACGGCGCGGCTCATAATGGCGCGCGCGCCTATTTCTTCATAACTTAATAACCTGAATATTTCGCCAAAACCATCGAGCGTTTTATCGAATAACGGCGTCATCGTTTCTATCGTAATGTCTTTAGACGAAAGCCCGGTTCCACCTGACATAATAATAGCGCGAGAACCGCCCGATTTAAAATCATTAAAAACCTTTTTAATAGCTCCAGAATCATTTTTTATCAGATTATATCCGCCCGCAATTATGCCGTCAGATTCTTTCATGTTTTCTTTCAGCCATTTTCCGGTTTCATCGGTTTCAATAGTACGGGAATCGCTGACAATACAAATATCGACTTTAACCGTGCCAAGACTTCTGGCGGCTTTTTCATGCTCATGCGAATGCGCATGATTGAAACAAACGTTATCCCCGCCTGAAGAACGCTCATCGTTTATTCCAGATTTTCCGCCGCCGCCACTGCTGCTATACTTTATATACCTGCCCTTCATAACACATCCTTAATTTAATTATAGTTTATTTTAATTTAAAAAACAAATAATATATCGCTTATTTTATTTTTATTATAATTTTTTAATATTTTAACCGTAACGTTAAATAATAGAAACCATTTCGAGCGCTTTTTCTATCACTTTTATATTTAAAGGCGGCGGGCTGAATAACTCACCGTCGAGTTGAGAGTAAACGCCCGAACTCTCTTTTTCATTCGCTCGTTCGATAACGCATCGTTTCACCTGGTAACGGCTAATTTTAAGGCCTCTGAAATCATAACGTTTTGTTAACACCTGAAAGAAAAATTTAAAATAATCATATATATTTTTAGATTCGAGCATGAAAAGATCAAGATAGCCATCGCAGGGATCGGCTTTTTCGCTCAAAATATAGCTGCCGCCATAAAATTTAGTATTCGAAACCACCGCGAAATCGGCGTAAAATTCTTTAACGCCAAAAACGGAATATGCCGTTATTTTCAGCCTGTCAAAATTATAATTAAACAAAGACTTTACACCGACTATCAGGTACGCAAAGGGCCCGAATATCTTTTTAATTTTAGAATCACGGGCGATCATACGTTCGATATCATCGATAATAAAAGCGTCTAATCCTATACTTGACATCATTATAAAATAACGCTGATTACACGCGCCGATATCCATCGGCGACGTTTTTGCCGTAAAAGAAGAAATAAGCGCGGCCCGGGGATTTGATGAAAAACCGCGTTCTTTAGCAAAAACATTAACCGTGCCGAGAGGCAGGGGGCAGACCTGAGGAAAGCTCGCCGTATTTTTTTGAAAAGCGTTCGATTTTTTATCGTCCGGCAGGTTTTGCTCGCCGTCATCTTCGCTCAGCCGCATCAGTCCGCTTACAACCTCGTTTAAAGTGCCGTCGCCGCCAGCCGCATAAATACGCGCCGCGCCGTCATCCACGGCTTTTTTTACGAGATTTATACCATCGCCGCGGCCGCGCGTACGATATATAAGAGGATGAATACCGCGCTCATCAAAAATTTTAACGATCTCATCGATCGGAAGCTTATCGGCATTACGGGCATGAGCATTATATATAACGGCATATTTTTTCAAAGACGCATCACATTTCATAACTGCTCCATATACAAACGGCCATACTCCGCAATAATCTTATAAAATTTTATTTTTTATATAATTTTATACGGCAAATAAATTTTATTATACGCCGATATAAACATGCATTGATAATTTCAAAAAAATATTTGCCGCGGCGGCCTATTTTATTAAAACCCTGCGTGGCGGCACATGGTAAAATAATTACATGCCGCCTATTTCATTTTCTATTTCACGCTGAATCATGGATACGACTTCTGAAACATCCACCACTTTTAATTCCTTAGAATTTCGGCGTTTAAACTCGACTTTTCCTTCAACGGCATAACGGCCCACGGCAACTCTTATAGGTATTCCAAGAAGATCGGCGTCTTTAAATTTAAAGCCGGGTTTTTCCGCCCTATCATCATAAAGCACCTCTATTTTTTCAGAAAGCATTTTTTGATAAAGTTCTTCAGCGCATTTTTTCTGAATTTCATCGCTGGAATTAAGCAATACCAGTATAACATGATAAGGCGCGATCGGCATGGGCCAGCAGATTCCGTCAGCGTCGTTATTTTGCTCGACCGCCGCCTGCATGGTGCGTCCCACTCCTATGCCATAGCATCCCATTATAACCGGCCGCTCGCCGCCCGACTCATCGATAAATTTCGCGCCGAGCGATTCTGAGTATTTAGTGCCGAGTTTAAAAATATGACCTACCTCTATTCCGCGGGCTTTTTCAAGCGCGGTTCCGCAGCGCGGGCAGGGGTGGGCACGATCTACCATTACCAGATCCGCAAAGGAATCTATCCTGAAATCGCTCAAATTTACATTTTTTAAATGATAATCTTTTTCGTTAGCGCCCGTGACAAAATCCTTTAAATGTTTTAACGAGTTATCGGCGATGATTTTTATATTCGATTTAACGTTTATCGGCCCGCCAAATCCCGGATACGCACCCGTTCTTTCATTGACTTCTTCAGAAGGAATCATTTCGAGATTTATAAAATTCAAGTGGTTTTTCAGCTTAACTTCGTTAAGTTCAAATTCTCCCGATATAAGCGCGATAACGTCTTCCCGGCCGTCATTCGCCGCCCGGCCGTTGGTAAAAAACAATATTTTACATAATGCGCTTTTTTTAACGCCGAGGAAAACGGCAAGATCATCTATAGTAGAAGCGCCAGGAGTATAAATACGCTCCACCGCGCCCGCGCGTTTTTCATTTTTACAATCCGCCGGTATTTCAGCTCCAATTATTTTATCGAGCTGAGTAACCGCCTTTTCAACATTAGCCGAATAACCGCAGGAATCGCAATAAACGATAGCGTCTTCGCCGGACGGAGCTATAACCATAAATTCGTGTGACGAAGAACCGCCTATAGCGCCGGTATCAGCCTCAACGACGCTGTATTTAACGCCGCAACGCTTAAATATGTTACAATAAGCCGCATACATTTTTTTATAATTAATATCGAGTCCTTCAACGCTCGTATCAAAAGAATAAGCGTCTTTCATGGTAAATTCGCGCGCACGCATCAAACCGAAACGGGGGCGTATTTCATCGCGAAATTTAGTCTGTATTTGATAAAGAATAACGGGTAGCTGCTTATAAGAACGCACGTCGTGACGAACCAGATCGGTTATAACTTCTTCATGCGTCGGGCCAAAACAATATTCTCTTTCGGCACGGTCCTTAATTTTAAGCATTTCCGAACCATAAACTTCCCACCTGCCGGTTTCTTTCCAGAGATTAGCGGGAAGTATGCACGGCATAATAACTTCCTGCGCGCCCGCGGCGTTCATTTCACTTCTTATTATGTTTTCTATTTTTTTTATAACAAGATTGGCTAAAGGCATTATTATATAAATACCCGAAGCGAGTTTTCTTACGAGCCCCGCCCGCATAAGCAATTTATGGCTTATAATTTCAGCATCGGCCGGTTCTTCTTTAGAAGTTCTAATAAATGATTGACTGATACGCATTATATTCCCTCCGGACCATTTAAAAATTAATTTTTTTATTTTTTTAATTTCAAAATAAATTCAATCTTAAAAACGTTATCCCACTAACTCCATATAAGTCTTACAATATCTTTATAAGTAACTAAAATAGCGAGCAAAATCAAAAGAACTATTCCAAATGCGTGTATTTTTTCTTCGATAGCTGTAGATAATCTTTTACGCCTGATAGTTTCTATAAAAGTAAAAATTATTCTACCGCCGTCAAGGCCGGGAATCGGAAAAAGATTAAGAAGTCCTATATTAATCGAGATAAGAGCGGTTATGTTCAATAAACTGAAAAAACCCTCTACCGCCTGATCTTTAACGGTTTTAGCTATGCCGACGGGGCCCTGAACATAATCCATTGAAATAGCGCCCAGAACTAATTTTTTAATTCCTTTAACCATTTCCGAGGTAATCATAACCACCTGATAAAAAGAAGCCTTCGCGCCGTCTATAATTGAAAGTCTGCTGCCGACGGCATTTTTCATAGCAACACCGATACGGCCTTCGCCTGACGCGCCGTCTAAACGAGGCGTAATCTTTAAATCCACAAGCTCGTTTTTCTCACCGCGCGCCACGGTAACGGCAAGTTCACGTCCGGGATTTTGCGACACGAATGCAAGCATTTCAGCCCAGGTATAAATATCTTCACCATTTATTTTTACAATCCGGTCTTTAGGTTTTACTCCAGCGACGGCAGCCGGCATTCCATCCATGACATCGCCTATTAAAGGCATTACCGGCGGCATAAACCCAAAATGATCGGCAAAATCAATTTTCAATTCGATATTTACCTCGGAGCTTCCGCGTAAAACGATAAAATTAACGGTTTTACCTTCATTTTTCTTTAAAAGTTCTTCAATAGAGCTATAATAATCTACTTTAGAACCCGCTATTTTTACTATACGGTCGCCCGATTTGAATTTAGCCTTATAAGCCGGCGATTCAGGAACCACTTCGCCTATTTCATTTATTGAATCGGCGATAACCCCTATATAACCTTTTCCCGTTTCAGGATTCGCTTTAGTTTTTAATTTAAAATCCATAATTTCTTCGCCGCGGCGGACCTTTATATTAATATCCTCGCCCGGTTTTTTCTGGACATAATTTCTAAAACCATCCCAGTCTTCAACTTTAAAAGAATCCACCTGTAAAATAAGATCGCCTTTAGTAATACCGACTTCGTAAGCCGGCGAACCCGAAAGCGCTGAAGACACCACCGGCACTGTATAAAAAGGTTTTTGCATTATACCGTATCCGGAATAAATAATCCAGTAAATAAGAAAAGCAAGAACGAAATTCATAAAAGAACCGGCAAATAAAATAATCATTTTAGCGAAAGGATTTTTATTATAAAAAGCGCGCGACGGATCTTCGAGTTCGTCATTTTCATCCATGC
>CAYQWL010000076.1:12627-13123 GCA_964421195.1 uncultured bacterium
TATCCGCCAAGCGGAATCGGCCGGACGCAATAATGCGTTTCACCCTTTTTTTTCCCGAATAAAAGCGGGCCGAAACCTATCGAAAATTCGCGCACGAGTATTCCGCTTTTTTTAGCGGTTATATAATGGCCGAATTCATGAAAAACCACGATCAACGATATAACAAAAGAAACAGATAAAAAACCTATTATAAAACCCATTATTTATTGACCTCCAGCATTAATTCAATTTATCGACAACACAAAATAATAATAAGAAACCGGCAGCGTAAGTAAAAAACTGTCTATACGATCTAAAACTCCGCCATGCCCCGGAATCAACCCCGATGAATCCTTTAAATCACCGTCGCGTTTAAACTGCGATTCTATCAAATCGCCGATCACCGAAAACGCGTTTAATATGAAAATATATAAAATATAAGCCCATAAAGGAATATAAGAAACCGGTGAAAATTTATAAAACGCGAATACGGCGGCGCATGAAAAAAATAAACCGA
>CAYQWL010000076.1:13140-18186 GCA_964421195.1 uncultured bacterium
CTATTACGGACTTTTTAGGCGAAATAAGCGGAGAAAGTTTTTTTTTATCCCGACCGAAAGCCATTCCGCCAAAATAAGCAAAAGTATCTGCTATCCATACGGAAATAACGCACATAAATATTAAAAAAACGCCATATTCAAGATTACGTATATACATGGCGAAACTTAAAAAAACAGGAATATAAATATATGCGAATAAAGTGACTGAAATATCCACTATCGCATTTTCAATACGCTTATAAAACTGGAGCCACAATATTAAAAAAATCGTTCCTATAATCAGGGCCGGCGCAAATTCAAAACCCCGGCCCCTTCCGTTTATAAACGAAAAATGAACATTTACATAATATATTATCGTAACAACGAAAGCCGGCATTTTAAAACAGACAACGGATTTGCGCGAAGCCAGATCAAAAAATTCATTTAACGCAACGAGGCTCAAAACGCAAAGCGCCGCGGACAAAACGGCGCCGCCATAATAAAGCGCCGCCATGACGAAGGGAATTAAAAATAAAGCCGAAATTATCCTTTTAACCATTGACTTCAACCGGCAGCGCCTGGCCTATACCTCCAAATCTACGTTCACGAGAATTATAATCGATAATCGCGGCAATAAGCTCCGCTTCGTCAAAATCAGGCCACAACCTGCCGGTAATATAAATTTCACTATACGCTATCTGCCATAACAAAAAATTAGAAATACGAAACTCATTAGAAGTGCGTATTAATAATTCCGGATCGTTCATAGCCGGCGAATATAAATATTTGCGAATATACTCTTCGTCGATATAATCAAAGCTTTCATCCATACAGGCTTTTTCAGCGAAGTTTCTGCCCGTTTCGACATGCTCGGCCGCAATACGCTTTATCGCGTCTATAATTTCAGAACGGCCGGAATAATTTACCGCAAGATTTAAAACCATGCCGCTGCATGAAGCCGTAGCTTCCTGCGTCTTAACGACAGTTTCTCTAATATCGCCCGACAGTTCATGCATCCGTCCGATAACTTTAAATCGTATGTTATTTTCTAAAAAAACAGGTAATTTCGCCTTCATATAATCTTTAAAAAGCGACATTAAAAAATTAACTTCTTCAGCGGGGCGTTTCCAGTTTTCCGTTGAAAACGAATAAAGAGTAAGCATCTTTACGCCGATCGCGGCGCAGAATTCCGTGATTTTTTCGACGGTAACGACGCCTTTTAGATGGCCATAAGTGCGGGGCTTACCCTGATTTACCGCCCAGCGGCCGTTGCCATCCATAATAATAGCTATATGAGACGGCTTCGGCATCGATTTAAGTTCTTCGATAGAATAATTTAACATAAAAATCCGTAAATAATGTCGTGACCCGAAAGATCCATTCAAATAAACACGCCGTTCACCAGATAAAAAAATTAACCGGCGGGCGGCAGTTCGAAAACGCCATTTAAAAAAATAAAATTTAAAATCGCACGGCCTTTGCCTGATACAAAAATAAAATTGTGCAAAAGCCGCGCGAACAGATGAAAAATCAGGCCGTCAATATATCTTTATTTTTTGCTTCAGTCACTTCATCGACTTTAACTATATATTGATCGGTTATTTTCTGAATTTTATCGGTAGCTTTTTTTAAATCATCTTCGGTTATGGTAGAATCATTTTTGGCTTTTTTAACGGTTTCAAGAACATCGCGCCGATGATTACGAACGGCCACTTTATATTCTTCAGATTTTTTTTTAACGATTTTTACCAGTTCCTGACGGCGCTCGCCGGTAAGCGGCGGAACGTTAAGTCTTATTATATTACCATCAAGCTGCGGATTAATGCCGATATCAGACTTCTGTATAGCTTTATTGATTTCATTAAGAGCGCTTTTATCAAAAGGAGTAATGATAATTTGCTTCGGATCCGGCACCGATATCGTCGCCACCTGAGTTAGCGGAGACTGCGTTCCGTAATATTCAACTCTTATTTTATTTAAAATGCTCGCATTAGCGCGTCCGGTACGAAAAGTAGCATATTCATCCTTCAAAGCCGTAAGAGTTTTTTCCATCTTTTCGGTCAACTGCGAATAAATTTTTTCTAACAATTCAGACACCCCTTTTAATTATTATAAACATATAGTTTGACGTATAATCAACGTAAACATGATAATGATCATAATTTTTTATTTTAAGATTCAACTTGAAGTTTTTGCGTGTATCAAAGAACCGATACGCTCGCCATTAACGATCTTCAATATATTTCCTTCATCGCGTATATTAAAAACCACTATGGGCATATCATTTTCCATGCAAAGCGTAAACGCCGTCATATCCATTACATTTAAGCGTTTTTCTAAAGCCTCGTCAAAAGTTATCGTTTCATATTTAACCGCATCGGAATATTTAACCGGGTCTTTCGTATATATGCCGTCCACCTTCGTCGCCTTTAAAAGCAAATCCGCCCGCAATTCTACCGCGCGCAGCGCGGCGGGAGTATCAGTGGTAAAAAGCGGATTTCCCGAACCGGCGGCAAGTATTAAAACGCGGTTCTTTTCTAAATGCCGCAATGCTCGGCGCAATATAAACGGCTCGGCGACCGATTTAACTTCGAGCGCCGAAAGGACGCGCGTAACAAGACCGGTTTTTTCAACAGCATCCTGAAGCGCGAGAGCGTTCATAACGGTAGCGAGCATTCCCATATAATCGGCGGCGCATCTTTCAAAACCGAGATTTTTAGCGTAAATGCCGCGAAATATATTGCCGCCGCCGACTACGATCGCAATCTGAACGCCGATATCATAAAGCTGCTTAATCTCGCCGGCAATTCTTTTAAGCGTAGCCGGATCATATCCTGAACCCGCAAGGCCGCCGAGCGTTTCACCCGACAATTTTAACAAAATACGCCTGTATTTTAAAGCCAATTTTCTTTTCCTTCCGCCGCTTTTTTTACCGCCCGTTTTAACCCGGACAGATAATCGCCGGTAAAATAATATAAATTATAAACTTATTATAATATAACAAAAAACCGAGCCCGGCAATTGATTTTTATAAACCCGTCAAACACAAAAGCGCGCCCGGAGCATATTCGCAAAGCATTGCATCGCTTTAAGCGGAATAAAGCCGGACAGCGCTTTTATATAATATAATTATTTACCGATTTCAAATCTAACAAACCGTTTGATCTTAATAGGAGACCCTATTTTTTTAACTTTATCAGCAACATAAGCAGCGACTTTAACGGCGGTATCTTTTACAAAAACCTGTTCGTTAAGACAAATTTCTTCATAAAATTTATTCAATTTACCCTCTATTATTTTTTCGATAACATTAGCGGGTTTTTTCTGCTCGGCCATCTGAGCGCGATAAATTTCCTTCTCTTTTTCAATCTTTTCAGGAGCCACTTCGCCGCGTTCAATATACTGAGGATTGGCGGCGGCAATCTGCATCGTAAGATCTTTAGAAAATTCGATATATTCCGGATTATTTACGAGCCCCGCGTCGCCTTCGATTTCAAGCAACACGCCGAGTTTCGCGCCCATATGAATATATGAATGAACCAGGCCGTTCGAAAATATAGAGAATCTTCTAACGCCAAGATTTTCTTTTATAGAACCGACTTTTTCAGCTATAAAATCGGCGACCTTAATGGATTTATTTTTATTATAAGGCTGTTCTAACAGGCAAACAGCTTCAGCGTTCTTTCCCGCCGGCGTTTCAGAGGAATTCAAGCACTCAGGTTTAGCTTCCATAATATGCCCGGCTATGTCTTTTACAAAAGCCTGAAAACCTTCGTTACGAGCGACAAAATCGGTTTCGCAATTAACTTCGACGAGCATTCCGCTTTTATGATCGGGCGATACGATCGTATAAATAATGCCTTCATTCGCAGTACGGTCCGCTTTGGCTTTAGCGGTAGCCATGCCTTTTTTACGAAGATATTCAACCGCTTTTTCTATATCGCCGCCGTTTTCCATAAGCGCTTTCTTACAATCCATCATAGGGCAATCGGTTTTTTCGCGAAGTTCTTTTACCATTCCGGCTGTTATTTCCATATTATTAATCCCTTTCTATAATTATAATTTTTTTATTCTGTTTATTAAAAACATGCACACTGAGGCATGCATGTTTTTAATAATTTTAAATATATGCCTTCTGCTTAAGCGTCGCTACGAGCCATTTTACGTTTAGTTTCCCCGATTTTTTCAACTTTAATGCGTTCGCTTTCATCGCCGATAACTTCTTCAAGGGCCTGTTTTTCGCTCGCGGTGGCATATTCGTCTTCAAGCATCGTATTATCAGGCAGCTCGGTTTCGTCATGAGCGGATTCGGCCGAACCGGCGTCTTCACTGCGGCCTTCACGGCCTTCGATTATAGCGTTAGAAACAGTCTGGGTAAGAAGTTTAATCGCGCGGATAGCATCGTCGTTACCCGGAATTACGTAATCTATTTCATCGGGATCACAGTTAGTATCGACTATTCCGACGGTGGGGATATTCAACTTACGCGCTTCCGAAACGGCTATATGTTCTTTTTTAGGATCTATTATGAATAACGCCTGAGGAAGCTTGCGCATATTTTTAATGCCGCCGAGATATTTTTCGAGTTTAACGCGCTCTTTTTCTTTCGCGGAAACTTCACGTTTAGGAAGAAGATCGTAAGTGCCGTCTTCTTTCATGGCTTCAATTCTTTTTAAATAATCGATTCTTTTTTGAATAGTCTCAAAATTGGTAAGCGTGCCGCCGAGCCAGCGCTGGTTTATATAATGCATTCCGGCGCGCGATGCTTCTTCTTTAATGGTTTCCTGAGCCTGTTTTTTAGTGCCCACAAATAAAATCGTGCCTTTATTAGCGGCTACGGATTTAATAAAATTATAGGCTTCCTGAATTTTTTTAACGGTTTTTTGAAGGTCGATAATATAAATGCCATTTCTTTCGGCAAAGATATATCTCGCCATTTTCGGATTCCAGCGGCGCGTCTGGTGTCCAAAATGAACACCGGCTTCAAGTAAACTTTTCATTGATACTACTGACATGTGAGAACTCCTCCTTATGGTTTTATTCCGCCACGAACGTCTTTTTTCTACG
>CAYQWL010000077.1:0-18012 GCA_964421195.1 uncultured bacterium
AATGTCCATTATTTAATCAAAAAACCTGCAACTTTTTCGGAGATGAACCAAAAATTAAAAGCCGTTATCGAATAAAACTGTATTGAACGCACCATGGCTTATTTAAAGCCCGCGTACGCCGCGAATACACAAAATAAATAAATAATTTAAACCTAATTTATGCCGTTACTTGACAGTTGCATACCGGGTTTAGTAAAATTATAATAGGGAGTAAAATTTTTGTTATGCGCGAAATCGTTAACGGCCTTAATTTAAAAATTATAATTTTTAAAGTTATGAAAGGCAAGCGATTTTTATGAAAAGTCTGAATATAATAATCAATAATAGCGTCAATAGTAATAACTGCCGTGGTAATGGCGATAATAACTTTAGCGCCGGTAATAAAGCTTTTACCATGGTCGAAATGCTTATGGCATTAGCCATATTATCGATGCTTACATACGGACTTTATACGCTTTTTTCAAGAACCGTCAAAAATGTAGATATAGCGGATTGGAAATCACGCGCGCAAACAAAGCTTCGTACAGCTACAAAGCAGCTCAGTAAAGACGTCGGAGCAGCCACATATCCGGCGACTATAAAATTAAACGATACCGTAGTCGAAAAAGATACAAAATGGAACCTTAAATTTAAAGAAGGCAATACTCCTGTAAGAGGCTCGTCAGACACTCTTCTCGAATTTTATATATGCACGCCTGGCCGTGATATCCCTGATGATCAATCTCCTCAAAAAATCATCAAATGCGTTTTAAAGGCTAATAACGACAATGCCGATCATCCGCGCCTGATATATGAAAAAACTCTCGAAAAAGGCACGGCGGCGCCTATCGATGATCTTAAAACAACCATTCTCGCGGAAGACATCACATACTTCGACGCCAAGCTTATTAAAGCCGAAGACGCCACCACTTATGATGAATCAAACAAAGTTAAATATTTATTAAGAATAGAAATGCAATGCGCACATTATAGATATCCAAAGACTATAGTAACCGAATACGTAGAAATACCTTTATTAGTCAAAACAAACAATGAAGATCCAAATTCATAAAACGGGCGGATTTTAAATTTTTAATTTATAACAGGCAGGTTTATTTATGAAATTTATTTTATATCGAAGCGTTAATTCGATACAGGTTAAATTAAAGGCGTTTAAAACCATAAACGCCGTTACATTCGTCGAAATATTAATTGCCGTCGCCATGTTCGCGGTAGCCTTCATGCCGATAGCTTCCATTATTTCTAAAACATCGAGACGCACGCACGATCTTAATTTTGAAATTACCGCGGAGCAGATCGGAAAAAGTATAATGGAACAAATACTTAAAAGCGTGCCTTTTTTAAAGGTTACCAATGATATCACCCTTGGGCTGGATGATTCAAAAGATTTAAAACTCGATATAACGGATAAATCGGCTATACATCCGCCGCAGCTTACCGGCGATAAATCAGGGTCTATAATCAAATATGAAGGCGCCGAATATAAATGGGAAATAGAAGTTATCGATATAAACGCGAAAGACCTTCCACTTTCATTCTGGCTGCCAAGAAACGATAAAGGCACGCCATGGCCTACCAGCGAAAAAGGAACACGTAACGACGGCCTGGACAAAGCTGAAAAATTTTTAAGCGTAAAAGCTATCAATTATATTAAAGGCGGTCAGGAAATAATATTAAAAACCATTAAATTAAGAATTTCATGGCAGGTAATGGGGGAAACGGCAAATAATTTCAAAGACCCGCGGCGTAAATTTATTCTCGTAACCCGAAAGGCGCGTCTCGAAGACGATACATCGCTTAAATAGTGAATAGTAGTGAAATAACTAACATAAAAAATTACTATAAACTGAATAATTAAAAATCATAAAATAGCGTAAATAATAATTAAAGTAATAGCCAGGTAATAACGCAATAGCAATAACTACAAAAATAATATAATAACAGGTAAGTAACGATAATTAAAAACAAAAAACTTCAGATAATGAAATAGAGGTTTTACATGAAAACCATTAAAAAAAATATCAGTATAACCGGAGGCAAAATAAAATTCGTTTACGACGAAAAAAAAGCTGTATGGGGGCAATATTCGCTCATATTCAAGCGTAAAGCTTTTGCGATACCACTTGTAATTTTACTTTCCGTCGTTTTAATGATATTCGCTTTCATGCTTATAAATTCAAATACGCAATCTAAAAAACAGCGTAACGCGACTATTTTAACTACAAAAGCATATTTTATGGCGCAGGCCGGCATTCAACATTTCAAGCTCAAATACAAACTTTTACCTGAAGAATTATTTAAATGCTCATGTATGCACTATGGTTTTTCGCCATTTTACGTTCCGCCTGGCGGAGCTAAATTCGATCAATTCGATAATGCCGGCGACGCTAAAACTCGTTTTCCAGAATACCTTGGCGCCTTCGCTGAAGATATTAATTCGTATGAAACCGATCCTGACAACAGCGCTTCCGGCGGAAAAACCAGCGCCGGTTACGGGCCGATAGTAAAAATACAGGGTAAAGAAGTAAAGCAAATCGGCGGTTATTCCACATGGCCGTTTAAACTTGGCGGCTTTACTGAAAAAGACGATGACGCTAACGATGATATAACTGAATGGGGCTATAAAATAATTCAAATAAAAGCCGGAAGCCTCAAAAAAGAAAGCGATCCGACGGTTTTACAGGGAATGCTTCCTTATATCGAGCAATCGATAACTATCGAATTAGAAGGCTGCGCAAAATCCAATGTCAAAGGCCAGAATGTCGGAGAAAGCGAATTCAGAAAACATAAACTCACCGAAACTGTATTGATGAGAAGACAATTAAGATAATTTTTAAAATAATAAAAATAACGTGAACAAAAAAATAAATTTCGAGTATTATAATGCTATTTATCATTAAGTTATATGTTTTTGAATAATATTAAAAAGGTTAGGGGGAGTGAATATGAATAATAAAACCCTGCTATTTTTAACGATGGTTTTTATTATATTATTAACTGCGGCAGGTGAAGTTTTTGCCGGAGCTGAAGAACTTTGCCCCCTGCCTAAAGAATATAAAGTTGAAATGGATAACCAGACTAAAGAAAATGCAGATCCTGGATGCGGCATAGGCGATTCTACCCATCAAAAAAATGTTCCCGACGGCGGGCTTAACGGAACGCAACAGGCAAAATTCGTAATAGATGAAGACGTTAAGCATAAATTCGGATTTAAAGCATTCCCTGGAAACCTTCTTCCTTCTCAAATAGAAGGATGCGACAGTACCACGCATGCAGAATATCTCAAATGGATGCCTAACGAACCGGATTATCATCCCAATGAACTCGATAAAAGTAAAACCGGAAAGACAATGGCCGATCATCCTGAATGCTATGACTGGTTAAAGATTACTGAACAGGGCGTTAAATGGCCGAACGGCCAGGGCTGGAAAGTTAATACAGTTCATCATACTTATCATATGGACAGTCCGACTAAATATGGCGATTGTGGTTGTATAGGCTATAACTATAACTCAGCAGGTAGCATGAGTGAATCTTTATCCGATGGCGGTGCTGATGGAAAATCATTATTTGATTATGCATACGCGGAACCTTCAGTGCCTCTCTGGTTTGTGTCATCTTCCGTTTTAAGTATAACATGGGATTGGAACTATCAATATGTTCACGGTTGGATAGTTCACCATGTTGACATAGAACCCCCTCCACCCGATGGTCCCGACGGTATTTGCGACAATTGTGGTACTCCTATGGCCGCCGAGCCTAACGGTCCATATGACACAGATCCTAAAAACTGTCAGGGCAATGTTACAAACTGGCCGCCTTCCATGTTTTACACTGATATACAGGATCCATCGGTAGCGGAAGCAAGAAAAGGCCAGCCTCTTTATTACGCCGAAAATGGCGTTCCTGGAACTATTTATAGCACGCCAAGTGAAAATTTCACGCTTCCCAACGAACCGGCAGTAGTTGCCCGCGCGACTATACGCGTTAAAGATACGAGCAATGTAGCTCATGCTCAAATAGGCCTCGAAAATGGCAATACTAATTTATTAAAAGGCGAATGTGGAAAAAAATTATCTGAAACCAACACCGAAAAAATGGTTATTAGAATTGTTGATAATGCGGTTCACGCAACTAAATCCACTGTAGTTGATGCCGGAGAAAAAACCTGCGTTGATGGCGATTGGGATGAAAATAACTTTAAGGTTATTTTCTGGTATGAAATGCCCCTTTATCAATACGCGTCATATCTTGGAGATAAATGGAAGGACGCCGGCGGCGTTGAAAAACCTTTAATAGAAGTTGTTTATTCACCAATGTTCGTATGGAAAAAACATACTCTCTGCACTAAATTAAGCGATTTTTTTCAGGGAGAAAGCAAATCAACTTCGTATTATCACAATCATACTGAAAATGGCGGAAAAAATCCAGTTTATATAATTTATGAAAAGAAAATATCTATAGCCGATTTATTTAAATCTGACGATAGCGGAAAAGAAGATATTTTACCATGGCATTATGCCGCTACTTCAATGGGCGACGGCTTTGGAAATCCACCTTATTCAAAAGACATATCAAATGACCTTTACGATTATAGTAAAGACATGAATAACGGAAGTATTATCGCTAAATTCAAATACAAACCTATGAATTTTACAAAAGGCAAAGGGCCGCTTAAATATTTTCTTGAAGTTCGTGACGGTTCTACACTTACTAAAGGCGGCGCGCGTAAAAGCGAAGAAGAAAAATTTGATTGCAGCGAAACTTATTTTAAAAACGATAAATATGAGCAGGGACAATTAAAGTATAATCCCGAAATAATTAAATATATGCAATATTCAAGTTCTTCAGCTGATTTAAGTCCCGGCGCGCAGATTGATCCCACACAAAATCCAAATCAAAACGCTCTTGCTGAAGAATATGATAAAACCACTAAAGTCTGGACGGAAAACCCAAACATCAAAAATCCGCTTAATGCTAATGTTGACGGCGCAGCTGAAATAGTCAAAAATTTTCAAGCATGGGGTAGAGTTGAAATTAAAGATACAATAAAACCTAATGTTGGTCTTAAAATCATTGACACTATCAGAGGAACTATCAGAAAGGTATATAAAATTAATGATTTAACTACTCTTGCATGTTATAAGGATCTTATATCAGGAGAAGGTAAAAATTGGGCGCTTGTCGATAATGATAAGCATAATTTTAAACTTGTAGAGACACACAAAGAGCCGCGTGCGCCTTTTTCAGCAAATGATGATAATGAAAAACTCTGGGAATTTAAAGATGTCAGCCTTTTAACCAGCACTTCACCGGATAGCGGCAGAATATGGGAAGGGAAAGATTTTGAAGGCACCTTTCCAGATGCAATGAAAGATTCTATGGCGCCTTACGGAACCGCTGAAGATACAAAACTTGAAATCACTCACCAGGATTTAAGAAACGATACAAAAAAATCAAACTTTGTTACATGGTTTGCTCATGATAATATCGATGGACAGCGTGTAAAAAAAGATACGAACCAAATTAAAAAAGAAGATTGGTATAAAGGCGTAACTTCGCTTGATTTCGAATCAGAAAATGAAAAAAATCCTGAATTTCCGGATAATTTTATCAGTAAAGGTTATAGTTCATGGCTTATTAAAGACGAAACTTACACAGATGTTTCAGTGTTCAACCAAATGTATAAAAACGGAAATTATTTTAAATACCCTGATTTATCTTTTAATAATCCTAATTGTAAATGGGATGGTACGGCGCTTCCTAACGGCGATAAAGAAATATCGGCGGCTTACGGCGTAATAGACCAGGCCGGAAATAAGCGTAAATTAAAACTCTGGTTTTATGTCGGCCCGCTCGACATGAAAATAATAACAATTGAAAAAAATGAAAAAAGAACGAAATAAATAACAAATTGTATTTAATACATTAATAAAATATGGCAAATTCAATTTTAGTTTTGCCTCGATTTTTATAATAAATACAAAAAAGGGGAATAAATATTTATGTCATCGAAAAAAGTTATTATTACATTATCGATGGTTATTTATACATTATTTTTTTTCAACATAGCATTTTCAAAAAATATAGCAATTGAAAAAGAAAAAGAAAAGTTAAAAAAAAATAAGATATCTACAATGAATGAATATTTATTTTTCCCAAAAACTAATACTCAAAAAAAAATGTCATATCAAACGTTTGATATCAAAGGAAATAAAATTACAGATGTTAAATTAAATAACGATGAAAAAGAAATAAAAGTCACTAAATATTATTATGATTCAAATAATAATGAAATGTATTTTATCGAGTACGATAACAACAAAAATATAATTCAAAAATGTGAAAGTAAATATGATACGTCAGGCTCTTTAATAGGAGAATTGTTTTATAACGCCGCAGGGAAGCCTGCATATAAAAGAATATCAAAGTACAATAAAAAAAAAAAAACAGAAGAGCAAATACTTTATGACAGAAATAATAAATTTATAAATCGTTCCGTTTTTAAATATGATAATAATGAAAATAAAATTGAAACTATTACATATAATTCAACCAATATTTTTAACGGTCGTTATATTTATAATTATGATAAAAACGATAATCTTATTGAAACCTTATCTTATGATAAAAATAATAAATTTTCAGGTAAAAAAATTTTTAACTATAACCATGACGGACTTTTAATTGAAACCATCAATTATACTGCAACAGGTATCGCTAATTCATGGCGAAAATATGAATATAAATATCATGAACAGCAAATAATAGCCAATCAAAAAACAACTACAAATAACTCACTTCAAATAAAAAAAACAGAAATTAAAATTAATGCAACATCTGAACCTTCAAATACTAACATTATACCCGATAATAGCTCAATGGTCAAATTAAGCAATACCAATCAATCATCTGACGAATCTTCGGAAGTTTTAGCAACACATACACCAACACGAGTAAAATTTAACTTTATGGACAATTTAAGCGAACAGGAAAAAAATAATATTATTTTTTATCGTACAACAAATCAATTAATAAAAGAAAATAATATTGAAAATATAAATAAAATATTTAAAGAAAAAAATATTGATGTCAATTTTCAAAATTCTGCAGGTAAAACATTTCTTATGCGTGCTATCTATGAAGGAAATCATGAAATGGTAAAATATTTAATTGAAAATGGAGCGGATGTTAAACTTAAAGATTCATTGGGCCATGATATAAATTATTACTTAAAAATAACAAAGAAAAAAAATTCAGCTATTAAAAACATAATAAGTGATGCGCTTAAATAATTTTTACTTATTTTTACGAAAGCGGTGCTTGTTGGGCAATTACAATTATATAATTATTAAAAAACATCAAAGCATCAAAGCCTTTACTCTCGTCGAAGTGCTTGTCGCGGTAGCGCTTCTTGCCATGCTTATAAACGGGCTTTATTCTTTATTTTCAAAAACGGCGGTAACCGTCGATATCGGCAGCTGGAAAGCTTCCACGCAAAGCCGGATGAGAATAACCATAAAGCAGCTGCAAAAAGACGTTATAGGCGCGTCTTATAAAACTATTATTTACCCCAACAGGACCGAAGTGGATAAAGCGTCGGGGCAATGGAAACTCAAGTTTAAAAGCGGTGAAATAGACCCGAATACGACGCAAACCGATCTTCTTATTTTTTATATATGTTCTCCCGGACGCGATTTCACGCCGCGCGAACCGGCGGCGATAGAGCCAAAAATCGTTAAGGCTATATTAAAATGCGATAAAGCGCTTGACGGTAAAACCACGCGGCTCGTTTATACAAAAACAGTTGAAACGGGCGCATCACGCTCTGACATAGGAACCGAAGACACTAAAAAAACGGTATTAATAGAAAACATTATTAAATTCGAGGCTAAATTAATAGATAATCCCATGAGCGCCGATGGAAATAAAACGCTAAAAATATCTATCGGATGCGCGCATCCATCACATCCAAAAACGGTTCTTACCGAAGATATAGAAATACCTTTACAGGTAGAAGCTGAGACTATGTAAATTAAACAAAATTTAAGACTTAATTTAAAATATAAGGTAATTTATATATGATACTAAAAATATTATGGCAATTAAGAAACAACAATGCGGTTACTTTCGTTGAAATCCTGATTGCGACGGCTATATTCGCTTTCGCGTTTATGCCGGTCGCTTCAGTTATCTTCAGCACTTCAACTAAAACTCATCAGATGGATTTTGAACTGACCGCCGAATCTATCGCTAAAAACATACTCGAACAGGTGCTAAAAAACGTCAAATTTGATAAAGTAAACGCAAATATGACGATCGGCATCGCCGAATCAGGAAACGATATAAATCTCGATCTTACAGGTGCGGTTATCTCGGCCAATACATCGGGCGGTATTATTACTTATAACCATGTCGATTATAAATTTGAATTCGAAATTAAAGATATTAAAGCTGACGATCTCGACATGTCTTTCGTTCAGTTTAAAAATACGCCGCCAGCGTGGCTTTCAAATCAAAAAGGCACTGGCAACGATGGTATAGCTAAGATGGATCACAATATGAAAAATAAAAAAGCCACAATATTTGTCGGCGGTAATTCTAATTTAATTTTAATGAAAACTATAAAACTTAAAATGGCGTGGCGCAATAAAAACGAACTTTATTTTAACGACCCGAAGCGTAAGTTCGTATTAATAACCAGAAAAGCAAAATTAGAAGGCGCATTAAATTAATGAATCCGCTATAAAAATAAAAAAATATCTGAAATTGACCGTAAAAACCCCTGTAAACACGTTGAAATTTTTAAAAAAATAACCTTTTTAGAGTGTATTTATTAATAACAAAAAATTATGAAAAATATTATGAATGTTGAATATATCAGGTTTCTCGAAAATAAAAGAAACAATCATAATTATAAAAATCTTTCAACGATATTTTATGAAAGAGCTTTTGCTATTCCGCTCGTTATTTTATCTTCCGTTTTATTAATGATATTTGCGGTTATGCTGCTTAATTCGAATACGCAGTCTAAAAAACAGCGTAATTCTACACTTTTAACTACTAAAGCTTATTTTATGGCGCAGGCGGGACTCCAGCATTTTAAACTTAAATATAAAATCAAACCCGATATAGTATTTGACTGCGGCCGGCTTTACGCGGGGTTTTCTCCCGAATATAATGCAAACGATCAATTTAACGATATTAACGACGCTAAAAATTCATATCCTCAATATCTTGCATATTTTTTTGAAGATGTAACTACCGGTTACGATTCAAATAATACGGTCGATAATAATGAAACTACAACTAAAAATATCGCGCCTTCGTTAATATCCGATCTTACCGGCGCAGCTAATTGCGATCAAACCGACATCGATAAGAAAAAAGGCGGATATAATACTCTGCCGCTTACAAAAGGCGGATTCTCACTCGACGATACAGATACGGACGATAATTTTAGATACTGGGGTTACCTGCCGGTTAATATCAAAAATGGAAGCCTTAAACGCGATATAGACACCACTACCGGAAAAAACGTGATGGAACAATCCATTACTATTGAAATAGCGGGCTGCGCCGCATCCCGCCTCGGCGGCGCGCAGGTTAATGAAAAAACTCATGACGGCTATACTATTCGTACTCATAACGTTAGAGAAACAATATTGCTTAAAAAATGGAACAATTAATTATATCATAGCTATTTTTTATATAATTAACTTATTATATTTTTCAGGTTGACAAACTCATTTTTGAATGTTATAATACAATTCATAATATAATTAAAAATAAAGAATTTTATCGGGTATTGTACCGTAGTAGTGAAAAAATTCTTTTTTATGTTGTTTTTCTTTTCAGATTATTATTCAAGTATATAGTATGAAAATATATATAAACAAACTATAAGCGGCAAATAAGGGGAGGTATTCTTTTTTTATGTCAACTTATAATCTTGAAGCGCTTGGAATTCATAATGTGGCAAATGTTTATCATAATTTACCGGTGCCTGAATTAGTAAAAAAAGCTTTAGCCGCGGGCGAAGGCGAACTCGCTTCTAACGGCGCGCTCGTCGTTAAAACGGGAAAAACTACCGGCCGTTCTCCTGACGATAAATATATAGTAGAAGAAAGTAATTTTAAGGATAAAATATGGTGGGGGCCCGTTAATAAGCCTGTAAAACCAGAATTATTCGACCGGCTTTATGCGCTTGTAACCACTTATCTTCAGAACCGCGACATATTTATATTCGACGGTTTTGGAGGCGCTGATCCTGAATACAGGCTCCCGATAAGAGTGGTAACCGATAAAGCATGGCAGGCGCTTTTTTCAAATACTTTATTTGTAAGGCCTGATATAAAAGATTTGCAAAACCATGCGCCTCAATTTACTATAATCGCAGCGCCTACGATGAAAGCTTTACCGCGTATAGCTGAACTAAATTCTGAAAATTTCGTATGCGTCAGTTTTACAAAAAAAATAATTCTTATATGTGGAACACAATATGGCGGCGAAATAAAAAAAGGGCTTTTCTCGGTTTTAAATTATTTAATGCCCGAAAAAGGTATATTTTCAATGCATTGTTCAGCTAATGTAGGCGTAAATAACGATAGCGCATTATTTTTCGGCCTGTCCGGCACCGGAAAAACAACGCTCTCAGCCGATCCCGCGCGAAAACTTATAGGAGACGACGAACACGGCTGGTCAACTGACGGCATATTCAATTTCGAAGGCGGTTGTTACGCCAAATGTATTAAATTATCGCATGAAGCCGAACCACAGATATGGAATGCCATTCGTTTCGGCTCGCTTTTAGAAAATGTAGTTATCGATCCCGTAACTAAAATCCCTGATTTCGATTCAGATGCTATAACTGAAAATACCCGCGCTACATATCCGGTGGAACATATTCCAAATTGCGTAATTCCCGGTATCGGCGCGCATCCTAAAAATGTATTCTTTCTAACCTGCGACGCTTTCGGCGTTTTGCCTCCTATCGCAAAACTCGATGAAAATATGGCTATGTATCACTTCCTTTCCGGTTATACGGCAAAAGTAGCCGGCACCGAAGCCGGCATTACGGAACCTAAAGCCACATTCAGCACCTGCTTCGGCGCGCCATTTCTTCCGCTGCATCCGACGGTATATGCAAAAATGCTCGGCGAACGGCTTAAATCACATAATTCTAACTGCTGGCTTATAAATACCGGCTGGAGCGGCGGCGCTTACGGCGTCGGCTCGCGAATGAAAATACGCATTACAAGAGCATTGCTGTCAGCCGCGCTCGAAGGAAAACTTGAAAAAGTCGAATTCGTTAAAGACCCCATATTCAATGTTCTTGTGCCCAAAGAATGCCCGGGCGTTGAGTCAAACGTATTAATCCCCCGTGAAACCTGGGCCGATAAAAATGCATACGAAAAGAAAGCTAAAGAACTCGCGGGATTATTTAATAAAAATTTCGAACAATATAAAGAATTTGCCACAAAAGAAATAATCTCGGCGGGTCCTATACTTTAATTGCTTAATTACAAATTAAAAAATTTTAAAAATTATAAATAAATATATAAATCTTTAAAACGGCGGGCATAAAGAATATCTTTCTTTTGCCTCGCCGTTAATTTATCTAAATAACTCTTGACAATCAATCTTTTATTAATTATCATTAATCGATATTCTAAATAATATAGTAAAAATTAAACAATATAATATAGTAAAAATTGAAAGGATTGCTTTTATATGATTATCGATTGCGGCAATAATAAAAATATAGTAAAATACTCAAAAAAATATATAACGTTTGTTACAATTTTATTTATAATAATTTTTATTATATCTATATTCACTTTATCCACTCAATGCTGCGCATTTGAAAAAACAGAGACTGAATCTTTAAAAAAAAGCGTTAAAAAAGATAGTAACGATAATGACGAAAAAAGCATTAAAAATAAAGATGATAAAAATAATAACTTTGATATAGATGAAATAATAGCTGATGAAGAAATCGATTCAAACCAGAACACTCTGAAAACAAAAAACAAAAAACGAAATAACGTTGATAACGTTGATAACGATGATAATAAAAACAAAGATGATAAAAATATAAATAGCATAAATAAACCGGGGTTTAATTTCAACTATACTTCTGAAAGCAGAATTGAACAATTAAATAAACAAAGAATGAAAGAAAAAATATTTCTTGAAAAATTATCTACCGATTATTTTAAAATATACGCCGATGAAGACGATTTTATCGTTATAGCGGATTTTCCTTACGGAAAAGATAACACCACCTATACAGTAAAATTCGTAAACGAATTCAAACTTGAAATAACATTTAAAAATAAAATTAATGACGCTTTAATGCCGGTGCGTTATGAAATCACATTTCCGGAAGCTACTAAAAAAGAAGTTTTTAATTTCAGCGTCCGCGATAAACTCGAATTAATAGTGCCTATGGACTTTTTTTACGAAGAAAGAAAAAATTTTAGATAATCGGAAAATTATAAATATAAACAGGTTTATTTCAAATAAAGGAATTTCATATTATGAATAAATTAAAAAATTATAATGTTATATATAAATTATATAGATGTTTTTTAATTTCATTTATCGGCGTTATTATTTTTATAATAACGCATTTTTTTCTTCATGAAAAGCACGCGGCATTCGCCGGAAATAAATTTGAAAAAAACGTCATAATATCCATATACCCTTTATATATACATGCTCTTAATATAAGCGGCGGCAAATTAAAAATCGATATATTGCTTCCTTCCGGCGTTAACGTGCATGATTTTAGCTGCCGGCCTTCCGATATAAAAAAAATAGCTGAATCGAAGCTTATTATAGTAAACGGCGCTTCCGCCGATGATTTTGCCATTAAAATAGCCGGAAATTATGATCATTTAAAAATAATCGACGCTTCTTATGGAATAGAACTTATACACGCGGCTGGACATACCTGCGGTCACGCTCATAATCACGCTCATGAAAATAACGGCCATAAACATAATAACGAGTTTAATCATAATAAAAATAACGGCATTACCAGTAACGGCAGCCATATCAAAGCGAATACAAATCCAGATGGTCTTTATGATCCTCATACATGGCTTTCTTTAAAAAACGCGGTTATTCAGGTTAATAATATAACGAAGGCTTTTTGTGAATTAGACCCTGAAAACACTGAATTTTATAGAAAAAATGCCGCCAGATATATTGGCGAAATCAATGTAATTCAAAATAACGCTGAAATAAAATTAGCTCCATATAAAAATTCTAAGTTTATAATATTTCATGGTTCGTTCGCTTATTTTGCCCGCGACTGCGGTCTTATTCAAGAATCGATAGCCGATTCCTTCGGAAACGCTCCAAAACCTTCAAGGATAAAAGAAATTTATGATACTATAAATAACAATGGAATTAAATTTTTAGTCTCGGAACCGGGATTTCAGAATAAAGAAATAACCGCTCTTCAGGAACAATATTCTTTAGAAACGATCCAGCTCGATCCGATGGGTTTATACGAACCGGCAGGCGAAATCGAAAAATATTTTATCGAAACTATGAATGAAAATATAAATAAATTAGCGGATGCTTTTAAAAAAAATTCAGCGGCCGTTAAGAAAGATGATAAAAAATAAGTTTTATGAATATAGAAGTTAAAAATATTTCTTTTAATGCGGGCGGAATCGAAATTTTAAAAGATATAAATTTCAGCCTTAAACCCTCTTCTTTTACGGCTATAATAGGACCGAACGGCGCGGGAAAAAGCACGCTTATCAAAATAATGCTCGGACTTCTCGATACGGGTAAAAACGCCGGGAAAATATTATATAACGGCGTTGAAGTAAATGAAGTCAATAAAAAATTCGGCTGGCTCGGATATGTACCTCAAAATTATACATTCGATCGAAGCATTCCTATAACACTCGACGAATTTTTTAAAATTACCTGCCCGGTTAAAAATGATGAAAAATATGATACAATTTTAAATTCGTTAAATTTGCATAAACTTAAAAAAAATATAATGGGCGGGCTTTCAGGCGGTGAAATACAACGCGCGATGATAGCTTATAATCTTTTTCATAATAAACGCGTATTATTTCTTGACGAGCCTACTTCAGCCATAGATATAGAAGGGGAAACTCTCGTATATTCAATATTAAACGATCTTAATAAAACTTATAAAAAAAATATAATTATAATATCTCACGATATCGATACAGTGCTTAAAAATGTGGATACGGTAATATGCCTTAATAAGACTATACACTGTATGGGCGGAGCCTGCGACATATTAAGAGGCGATATGATACAAAACTTTTTTGAAAGCCATCGCGGACTTTATAAACATCACGAAGGATGCCGGCACTACCATGCTTGAAATTTTATTAATGCCATTCGCTATTAAAGCGCTTGCGGCAAGTTCTCTTATAAGCATAATTTGCGCCTGGAGCGGAATATTCGTTACAATAAAAAAAATGGCGTATTTCAGCGAATCAATATCGCATTCTTCTCTTGCGGCGATAGCGCTGGCTTTATGGCTTGGCTTTGACCCGTCAATATTTTTAATTATTTTCAGCGTTATAATCGCGGCCGGAGTGGCTCTTTTAGCGCAGAGCTCGATCGCATCGCGCGACAGCGTAATAGGAATTATACATGCCACGGTAATGTCGGGCGGAATAATACTTCTCAGTTTTTTAAAAGGCGGGAATACCGATATATCACGTTACTTATTCGGCGATGTTCTCGCGGTAACTCAAATCGATCTTTATATATGCGCAGCTTTATTTATTTTTTCAATAATATATCTTGCGCGGCTTTCTAAAATTCATACTCTTACAAGCCTGACACCTCAACTTGCTCGATTAAACGGAATAAACGTAAAAAAATACGATTTTATGCTTATGATATTACTTTCATTGATAATATCGGTAAGCGTTAAAATAGCGGGCGCGATACTCGTAACCGCGCTTTTGATAATTCCCGCCAATACCGCTAAAAACATATCATCAGGATATAAATCGTTTATCTTAATTTCAATTTTATCAGGACTTTCAGGGGCCGTCTGCGGCGTGTTGACTTCAATTTTTTTCGATTTTCCGACCGGGCCTTCTATAGTTTTAACCAACTCCTGTTTTTATTTTTTATCGCTTTTTATTCGTAATATTTTTAAAATATCAATTTAAATTATATATTTTATTATATTGTTATTTTATAATAAAAACCGGGATTTATTTTTAATGATCCGATTTTTCAAGCTCATTAAGATAATTAAAAAAATCGGTTAAATTAAAATTATGAACAATAACATCTAATTTTTTTTTATTTATCGAAAATATACATTTAAAATTAATAATATTTTCAGGCTCTATAGCGGCGCATAATGAATAACCGGCGAGCGGAAACGCAGCCGCAATTTTAAAAATAGGTTCTAACTTCTGATATTTTATCATTTGATCAGCTATTAGATCATAATTAAAATACATACAAAAAAAATGACCCGGCATGCCACCAGATACACAATTTTTATAATTTAAAAGCGAACTTAACGTTCTGGAAAAATTACCGGCGGCTGCTTTATAATTATCATAACTTTTATCATAATCTTTATTAGAAGTATTATCGCATATATTACCGCCGGAAATATTATTGATATGAATATCATTAGAATTATTATTACCGGTTTTTATAGTTTTTAAAGAAGCGGAATAACGTTCAAAAGTTTTTAGTGAAGATGCCGCCAGATAATAATCCCCGGCCGGGCCAAAAACCACTTCACAGCCTGTAAAAAAATCACCCGCAGGAAAAACAGCGCGCATTAACTTAACGCCGCAGGTATCAAAAGAATTTATATCAATAGTTGTTTCAGTATCTTCAGATATAAAATCAATCAATTTTACAAAAAATCCGCCAGCGAATTCTTCAGCCGATAAACCGGCTTTCACATCTTTTTTAACCGTCGTATTTTTTTTCATTTTAAACCCGATAACAAATTCAGGAAATTTTAAAGGGCGCTTCATAAATAAGGCGCTTATATCAATATCAGTTTTATCTAAAGCGATAAACAATCCGCCGGCAAACCACGAAAGAAAATCATTTACATAATCTATGCCGCTTACCGTCAAAAAAATTCCTCTAAAAACAAAAACATCTATTATAGATAAAAAATCGGAATTAAAGTTAAAATTAAATTCCATTAATAATAAAACGCTTTGCGGCAGACGATCCGCGGCGGAAAAACTATTTTCGAGCGGACTGAATAAAAAACGCAGCGCGGTAATCGTTTTTTTCATAATTTCTTTTTCATACACGGTTTCTGTTTTATATGAATTAGTAAGATCCGCCGGCTGAATTTTATCAGTTTTAATAAAGCATTTTTTTTCAGGCAATGAAATATTTTCAGAATTTAATTTGATTTTTAAATTAAAATTCAGCGTTGAAAGATCATCTTTTAATCCGCCCGTTATAAAAATATCTTTAATTAAATCCATTGCCGCGCCGTTTTCATCATTAAAATTTCGCTCTCCTGCTTTGAAAATAAAATCAGCAGCTTCAAATATTTTATTATCAGCTATTTTAAAAGTTTTATCACGGGAAGCGCTCAGGTTTGAATTACCGGATGAATTTTTATCTGTCTGAACGCCGTTTATTAAATCATGAATTTTTTTCGCCGTTTTTATATAAACCGCTTCTGAATACATAGAATCATAAATAAAAACAAGATGAGCATTATCGACAAAAATTGCGGGACCTGATATTTTATTTTTTACGGCCGGATAAGAAATTATAATTCCAGCTTCTTCCGTTTCTAAAGTTACGGCAGTTGAATCGCCGCCGGCATCGTAAAAAAGCGCATCAAACAAATCTTTTCTAATTTCATAAAGCTGGCGAGCCATATCATTCGAAGAAAAACTGAATATAACCACGGCTAAATAATTTTCCGGTAGAGATTTTTTACTGGCCGGATCGATAATAGATATAAAATTTTCGCCGGCTGAATATAAAAAAGAAATTGACATTATTTCTTTAACGACAGCTGTAAATGATGTTTTTAAAAAAAAACGGACTAATGAATTTCCAAAGATTTCTTTAAAACCACAATCATCGCCAATAAGATATTTATCATCGATAATATGCCTGAGCGAATCGTCGATAATTTTTTTATGAAAATCTGACGGCCTTAATTGAAAGGCAATGTCAAATCCGCCGCCGGTTACAAAGTGCTCATATTTATACTTTTCATTATTATCCGCTGATAATTTTTTAAAATCATCTTCCGACGCTTTTTGAGAAGCGAAAACGTGAAAAACGCCATAAAGAAAAATTACAACTGTAATGAATAAAACATTTATAAATAATAATATAATCAATTTATTTAAAAATTTATTAATTATTTTCATATTATGATCTCCTTATGGGCCGTTAAGTTATAAAATAGGAAGGGCATGGGCCCTTCCTTTTTTATTATAATTTAATATATGAACCTGTCTTAAAAATTAATATTATTTTACGTCTTTAATATTATTACTTTTAATTAATTTTAACGCTCTATCTTTACCGAGTATTTCATATAATGCTTCGGTTCCGGTTTTATAAGGCATAACGCCCATCTGCTCACGAGATTTAACAAATAATTGAATGTCTTCATCTGCAAAATCTTTAAGCAACCCTAACTCTTGAAGCTGTTTAATCTGGCCTGCCGTAAAACTCGCAACATTCAAATAAGGGCTTTTCATGCCAAGTATTTTAGATAAGATACCCTGAAGGCTCAAAGTTTTAAAACCCTTTACTTCAATCCACAGATCGCGATTAACATTAGAAGTAAGATTATCCGTTTTCATAATTTCAATAAAAAGATTTTCTTTATACGAATTCCATTTATTTTTAACCGCATAAAAAGCCTTTTCATCCATTTGTTTTTGAACGTATTTTAATTTTGCCTGATAATAATCGTAATATAACTTACGAGCCTCATTAGAAACGGTAGCATAATTGGTGCCTTCAAGGAAT
>CAYQWL010000078.1:0-6048 GCA_964421195.1 uncultured bacterium
GTATATTATCATAATTTTTTTACACGGGAAACATAGTAGTCATTACGGTATATTCCGTCGGACCGTATGCGTTTATAAGGGCATAATTTTTCTTATGAAAAGTTTTCAACTTATCGCCGCCGCAAAAAATAAAACGCGCCGATTTATTATCGGTAAGTTCGGCGAACTGTTCGTAAAATTGAGTGGGGAATATAGCGAACGTTATTTTATTCTCCTGCATATACCGGTTTAATTCTACAGGCAGAAGCCTTAATTCCGGCGGTATTACATGAAGCTCGCCGCCGGTGAAAAGCGCCGGGAAAATCTCCATTCCGATCGAAGGATCGAAACAGATCGAAACGAATTGAATAAAACGATCTGCGGGCGACATATTATATTCTTTTATAAGGCAACAGGCAAGATTTATAAGACTATGATGCTCGATCATTACACCTTTAGGCCGCCCGGTAGAACCGGATGTGTAAATTACATAAGCAAGATCTTCCGGCGAAGCGGTACGGCCGATATTTTCACCGCCGCCCGCCTGCTCATAAATAGAATTATCATCAATAGCTATTTTTACGCCGGAATATTCGAGCGAATCTATATTTTTACGATGCCCGATCACGGCGGCGGCGGCGGTATCTTCAAGCATAAAAGCAATACGCTCTGACGGATATGAAACTTCGAGAGGAACATAACACGCTCCAGCCTTCATTATAGCCAGAAGCCCCGTTATCATTTCGACCGATTTATCCGCGAGCTGAGCGACGAAATCTCCGGTTTTAACGCCCGCGCCGATAAGTTTGCGCGCGAGTTTATTAGCATTTTCATTGAGCCTGCCATAAGTTATCGAAACGCCGTTAAAAACTACGGCTGTATTATCGGCGTATAAAGCGGCAGTACGTTCGAAATATTCATATATCGTAATATTTCTGTCATACTCGAAGGCCGTGTCATTAAAATCATAAAGTAATAATTTACGTTCCGCGGGCGGGGTTAATTCGATATCTTTTATCGCCGTTTGAGACTCGCTGCAAACCTGGTCGAGTATATATAACAGATGTTTGGCCATGCGCTGAATGGTATCGTTTTTAAAAAGGCATTTACGGTATTCGAGGTCGAAACGCAGTTCTTCTTCGCCTTCAAAAGCCTGCAGAGTAAGGTCGAATTTGGCGGTACCCGTATGCACTTCCTGTGGTTTAACGTCTAAATCGCCATATTTTTTTTCTTTAATCCCCTGCGAAGCCTGATAAACAAAAATAACGTCGAACAGAGGATTATGCCCGCTGGCGCGCCGCAGCGCAAGCCGGTCAATTAAAGAATCGAGCTGATAATCCTGATTATCGATGATATTTAAAAAATTCGAACGCACTTCGTTTAAAAAATCGATAAATTTTTTATCGGCCGCCGGATAATTACGCACCGGCATGGTGTTTACAAACATGCCGAGAGTGTTTTGCGATTCGAGCGTCGGCCGGCCGAGCAGGGGCGTCCCTACTATAATATCTTCCTGAGCGCTATAACGAGCTAAAAGTACGTTAAGCGCGGCTAAAATAAGCGTATATAAAGTATTGCCGGTCGAAGCGGCAAAATTTTTAAGGCGCGCGGCAAGCTCGGAATCGGCCATAAATTCGATATGACTGCCTTCAAGTCCCGGACGCGGCGGCCTGGTAAAATCGGCCGGCATATTAAGCGTCGGAAGATCGCCTGAAAACATTTCCAACCATATTTTTTCCTGCTGCGCATATTTTTTCGACTGGATAAATTTCTTCTGCCACAGGCAAAAATCTTTATACTGCGGCACTTCGGCGGAAAGCGCGCGTCCCTCGTAAATTTCAAAAAGTTCGCGCATAAATATTTCATACGACATACCATCGAATATTATATGATGGAAATTAACGAAAAGAACATGCTCTAATTCGCCGGTTTTAAATAATTTAACTCTCATAAGCGGAGCGCAGCTTATATCGAACGGTTTAATCAATTCGCTTATGCACTCGTCGGACAATCCATCCGGGGCGTCCTGAAATATTTTCTTAAACCGAACGGCCGAATGTATTACCTGCACCGGTTCGCCGTCATTCACTTCAAAAGAAGTGCGCAGCGATTCATGGCGTTCGACCATTTTTTCGATCGCCTCGCTAAAGCGGAGCCTGTCGAGCTTTCCAGTTATTTTTACGGCAAAAGGAATATTATACACCGCTGAAGCGCCTTCCATACTTTCGACTATATACAGCCTTTTCTGCACCGAAGAAACGGGGCAATAAACCTTTCCGCCGGAAACCACCGCGTCTTTTTCTCCGCCATCCGGCGTTTCATAAGGCGCCAGTTTACCGCCCGCCTCAGAAATCAAGCAGCCGGCCATGCGCCGGATAGTAACGGATTCGAATAATTTTTTAACCGGCAGCCGAATTCCAAATTCTTTTTCTATTTTGAATTGCATCGATATCATTTTAAGAGAATTTCCGCCTATGGCATTAAAATCGTCCTCAACGCCGATTCCATCGACGGCGAGCACTTCCCGCCACACCTTAACAAGCCTTTCTTCCACGTTGTTTTCAGGCTTCACATAACCGGCCCGCTCTAAAGCGACGGATACGCTTCTATTTTTTGCGGCGGCCGTTTCGCCGCCGGCTTCATCAGCCCGCTCTCCGCTTAAAAAAGAAATTTCCGCGTCAACGCAAAGAGCCATATCGCGCAGCACGGGATTTTCGAATATTTTTTTTATGGACGGCCGGCAGCCGAATTCTTTTTCTATTTTAGCCTGTAATATAACGGCTTTAAGCGAATGCCCGCCCATCTTAAAGAAATTATCGTTTACCCCGACGGTTTCAAGGCCAAGAACTTCTTTCCACAGCCGCGCGAGTTTAATTTCGGTTTCTCCTTCCGGCGGTTCAAAATCACCGCCGCCAGAAACCGCCGTGACGATGCGCGGCGCCGGAAGCGATTTACGATCGATCTTACCGCTCGCGTTAACGGGCATTTCAACGAGCCTTACAAAATGCGACGGTATCATAAATTCAGGAAGCGTTTTCGATATTTGCTCTTTAATAGCTTCTACGGTCAGGCTTTCTTCCGCCACCAGATAAGCGCATAAAAATTTATTTCCGCCGTCGGTTACGACCGTTACAGCAGTATTTTTAACGCCTTTAATCTTCATAATCTCGATTTCTATCTCGCCGAGTTCTATACGAAAACCCCGTATCTTAACCTGGCTGTCCATACGCCCGAAATATTCCATATTACCGTCCGGCAGCCATCTTACAAGATCTCCAGTTTTATAAACTCTCTCTCCGGTTGAAAAAGGGCTCGCTATAAACTTTTCGGACGTTATATCGGCCCTGTTCAAATAACCGCGCGCAAGGCAGTCGCCGCCTACATATAACTCGCCGGCATAACCTTCGGGCATTAAATTCCCGCGGCGGTCAACCACGTAAAGTTTAGTATTGGCAAGCGGACGGCCTATAGGGATATTATCATAACTTTTATCTACCGGAAAAAAAGTGGTATAAACCGTACATTCCGTAGGACCATATCCGTTATATAAATTATAGCCGCGAGGCGTAAAAGTCCTCAACTTTTCTCCGGCGGCATATAATATACGAAGCGAGCGGTTATCTATATTTTCATTAAACTGTTCCGCAAGCTGCGTGGTAAAAAAGCCGATGGTTATTCCGTTTTTTTCGAAATAATCGTTAAGTTCGCCGAGCGACATTTTTATATCTTCGCTTATTATATGCACCTCAGCGCCGGCAAGAAGCGGCGGAAAAGTTTCGGAAATGGAAACGTCAAAACCAAAAGACGCATGCTTTGACAGTTTGTCTTCAGAAGTTATATTATGTTCATTTTTATACCAGCACGAAAAATTAAGAAGCGAATGATGCTCTATAAGCGTACCTTTCGGCCGGCCGGTCGAACCCGACGTATAAATGACATAAGCCAGATCGCCAGGTTTATTAATATTTTCAAGTTTTTCTCCGGCGAAATCGTCTTCATAAATCGATTCGTCGTCAAGGTCTATTACGACGCCCTGAAAATTAATGCGGTTTACAAGATGCTTTTGCGTCAACAGCACTTTAGAGCCGCTGTCGGCAAGCATAAATTCTATACGTTCAGGCGGATATTTCGTATCGATAGGCATATATGCAGCCCCGGAACGAACGATGCCAATAACGCCGATAAACATTTCAATTGAACGATCGGCGAATATCCCGGCAATATCATCGCGCCCGACGCCAAGTGAACGAAGGCGGCGGGCTATGGCGGCGCTTTTTTTATTCAAACCCGCATAAGTTATAGATTTGTCAAGATATACGACGGCCCTTTTATCAGGCGTTTTCTCGACCTGCTCGTCAAAAAGATCGCAAAACGTTTTTTCACGAGGATAATAAGCGGCGGTATCGTTTAATTCATAAAGCAAACGGCGTTTTTCTTTTTCAGATAAAAAATCGTATGACGTTATTTTTCGCCCGTTATCCGTTATAAACTGCTCGATCAATGAATAAATATGAGCGGCCATATCGTCAATTTCATCGGGCCGGTAAGCGCTGATACGATAATCTATAAAAAAATCGACGCCGGAACGGCCGGTCGCGTCATAGCTTAAATAAAAACTTAAAAGACTCAATGATTCGCCGCCCGAATGCATCATTATATCGAAATCGTTCGTTCTTTCACTTTTAATATACTGCGACAGCATCAAAGTAAATAAATTAAGCGGATCGCGGCCAAGACGTCTTAACTCTGCGCCGAGCAAATCGCCGGGAAATCTATGGCGTGAAAGCATTTCTTTAAATTCAGGAACGAACTTATCGCAAAGCGTTTTAAAATTTGAATCAGAATCAAAATTAAAGCGCGCGGCGACGGTGCTTACGAACATACCGGTGGTTTTCATAAATTCTTCCGGCCGGCCGTGATGGGTGGATTGAATAACGATATCGTCTTTCATCGTTAATCTTGAAAAATAAGCATAAAGCACGCTCATAAAAAAACGATAAACGCTTATTTTATTTTTTTCACAATAATCATAAATTTTATCAGAAAGCCCTGCGGGAGATTTATAATAAGACCGTTTAACCTTAAAATCGTCTTTAACGCGTACCGGACGTAATTCGAGATTTTCAATATCGGTTTTAAATTTTTCGAACCAGAAATCACGATCGGAAACGCAATCACGTGAATCGAGATAATCGGTTTCATATTTCAGATAATCAAAATAAAGCGGAAATTCTTCTTCAATCGAATTTTCACCGTTGCTGAGCCTTTCATAATATTCAATAATTTTATCGGTGATAAGCGCAAGAGACGCGCCGTCAACTATAATATGATGGGCGTTAACGTAAAAACCGCCGCGCTTCCCGTCAGGCATATCGAGTTTTAAAATAAAAAACTTATATAAAACGCCGTCTATAAAACAGGTAAACGGTTTCCGGGACTCCCCGTCAGCCCAGTCACGCATTTTATTCATGGCGCCGGCCCCGCTAAATTCAACCATACCGATATCTTCGACGGTTTCGGAATAATCGGCGATATATTGCTCCGGCCCGGCTTCGGTTTCACAAACCCTTATACGCATGTTTTGATTATTTTTAACGAAAAGGCGGATAGCTTTTTCAAGCACCTTCGAATCGACAATTGTTTTAAAAACAATCGATTGCGCAACATTCCACATAGAAGTTTCGGGATAATATTTTTGAAGATAAAATAACCTTTTTTCAGGATGAGACAACTTACAATAATTAACGGTCCGATCAATCATGAACAATTCTCCATAAATATAAAACTAATCAGCAAATTATATAATCAGCACACGTATAGATTAATATAATTAACTAATACTTAACGATAAAAACAAAATAAAGACGGCAGGCCTTTTCAGGTATCAAATCTTTTAAGACATTCATTCATATTTAATTTATTCGAAATGCCCATAACGAACCATACATAATTTATCATAAACGAATAAGATATTCAACATTTTTTTTAAAATTCAAGAATCATTCAAAAAATTCTTGAATATTTTTTTACGGCGCCTGCATACGACGTTTATAATCTATGAGATTATAA
>CAYQWL010000078.1:6058-17374 GCA_964421195.1 uncultured bacterium
TTTATTCATTCCGCGTTGAATAATTTTTTATTTGATTAGATAGAGGCCCGCCGCCGCTTTACCATGACGGCGATATAAATTTTAGAGCCGTCGAATTACGAAGTATCATTTTAGCGCCGCTCCCATCGGCATTAATTGAAAACACTCCGCCGTCTGATATATCAGATGTATAAGCGCAAAAAACTATCTTCCGTCCGTCGGGAGAAAAACAGGGTTCGAAGCAGTTATACCCGCCTGAAGTAATTTGCCTGATGCCGCTTCCATCTATATTCATAGTATAAATCTGGCCACGGCCGCCGCGGTTAGAAGAAAAAACAACGCTCCGCCCGTCAGGCGAAAACGCCGGATCTACATCCGAAGCGGAATTATTGGTAAGATTGAGCAGGCCGCCGCCGTTAGAATCCATGAGATAAATTTCAAAATTACCGTCACGATCAGTCGCAAAAACTATTTTAGAGCCGTCAGAAGAGAATTTAGCGGTAACATCGGCCGCGGGATTATTTGTGAGATTAAGCTGACTGCTTCCGTCTGATGCCATAGAGTAAATTTCAAGATTATCATTATAATTAACGGTAACCGACATTTTAGAAAGAGCGGCCGCCGGCGAGGGATTATAAAAACCTTTAAACGGCAAAGCCGCGGATGTAATTCTAACGCGTTCGCCGCCCGAAACCGGGATCGAATAAATATCGTAAGCCGCCAGAGCGGCTATTTCATTAAAATCGAAGTAACCGACATTATCGATATCCGAATGATAATAAATTTGCGAGCCATCAGAAGAAAGCACCGGCGCTGAATTTTTATTAAGCGCTCGCACTAAAGAATATGTCTGGCCGTTATCGAGCGACGTCGAAAGCAGGTGAGCTTTAAGACAGCTATAAATGATAAAATTTTTATTATATGTAAAAACGGGATATTCGATACCATAATTCGGCGCGAGATGACCGATGCTTATCAGCGCTTCTTTTTCGAGCGTATCAGCATTAAGAAGCATAAGGCCGTATTGAAAATTATTTTCAACTATATAAACTACGAATTTATCGCCGGGCAGGCACGAAGGATGCATCGCGTTATCAGAACCGGACGTAAGCGCCGCTATTTCACCGCCGTTAAGAGATATCGAATAAAGCTGTGATATGCCGTTTCGATCCGATTCAAAAACAACGCGTTCGTTCGAAACGAAACATGGATTATATTCATTGCCATAATCTTCGCTAGTAAGCCTTACAGCATTAGTTATACGGCCTGACTCCTGTTCAAACAACGCCGCGTATATTCTGGATTCGCCCGCCGAATTTTTTGACGAATAAAGCAGCAGCATCCCGTCTTTAGCTATATACGGACTGCGTTCATCGGTAGAATTATTAGTTAAACGCGTTTGCGAACTTCCATCGATATTCATCATATAAAGCTCGTAGTTACAGTCGCGATTGGAAGAAAATATTATTTTTGAGGAATCCGAAGTAAAACATGGATCATCGTCATAGCTAAAATTATTGGTAAGACGCTTTTTTTTATAAGTTCTTAAATCCATTGTAAACAGCTCAACGTTATTATCTTTAGTGCCGCTATAAACGATTCTTGCGCCGTCGGGAGATATAGCGCATTTATGCAATAAAGTGGATTCGTTGAATGTTATCTGTGAAAGTCCGCTCCCGTCTGGATTAACTGAATATACATTAGACTCCGAATACGGTTTATAACCGGCGGCAAGATATATTTTACGTGAATTATTTATAAGCGATGAAAGTTTTATGGCAAGATCGCCGGTTCTAACTATGTCATACTCAGAATAAGAAGCTCTCAATACTACGGTGTCCGTATCGGAATATGGATCCGCTTCATATTTATCGCCGGCAATCGTTCCCCCTCCCGAAACGATAGTCCATAAAGGCTTAACGGCGGCCGAAGTATTATCTTCATAAAAAGCGGTGCATATTATTTTAGAAAGATCTACCGGAGAACCGGTTATATCGATTCCGCCAAGAGATATACTTTTTAAAAGAGGCCGGGGCGGGGCGAAAATTACAAAACCGGCGCCGGAAGTGGCAAAAAATTCATCATTAAGCGTATTGGTAAGACGCACGCGAGCGCCGCCTGTCGAAGAATTTATCGAATAAATCTGATTATTTCCGGTTTCACGGGAACTATAAATGACGCGAGCGCCGTCGGGTGTAAAACGCGGATAAGCATCATGGCAAATATTATCGGTTAATTTACTGAACTCGTTCGTCATCATATCCCGGATATAAATTTCAAAATCACCATCAAAATCGGATGAAAAAACCAATTTAGAACCGTCGGAAGAAAAAGCCGGATAATTAGCGTTATAAGAACCGGCTATAAAATCAGAAACCGTTTTTGAAGCCGTGTTTAAAACGCAGATTTTATTATAACCGCTTTCTTTCATCGAAAAAGCTATCATCGAAGAATCCGGCGAAAAAACCGGGTATAGTATTTCAGACGAAAAAGATTTTATAACCTCCATCCCTTCGCCATTTACTCCAATAACGCACAAACTCAATAATTTACTCGTTTCTTCTTTTATAAAAACGATTTTCTTATTATCGAAAGAAAACGATGGATAGTAATATTTTTCACCGGCCGAAGAATATGTGAGCCGTTTTTGTTTAATCCCGCCGGAATCCATTATATACAAATCATTAGCCGAATCCTTCGAACAAACAAAAGCGATTTTTTCGCCATCAAAAGATATAGCCGCGAAATTTTCACCGTAAAGACCGTCGGTAAGTTTATATTGATTCGTGCCATCGGCGTTCATTATATATATTTGCTGCCTGACTCCGCGCGTTGACATAAACGCAATGCGCCCTACGGATTTATCGGCCGGAATATTTATCGAAAATAAATCCGAAACGGTTGAAGCTCCGGCTGATGCACCGTCTGAAACATTAACTTTTATTTTAAGATCTTTTAAATTAAATTCAGAAAAATTCACGGGCTTCCATAACAAAACAGCGGTCGATCCGGACGGCATCCTGCCGTTAAAACCTTCGATATCGTTTAAAGGCAAATAATTCATCCCACGGTCGGCGCTATATTGCATAGCGACAAAACACATATCGCCTTCCGCATCGAATACGTCAAAACTTATTAAAACATTTTCGGCGGTTTGACCTATTTTTAGATCTTTAACGACCGGGATCGTATTTTTAGAATATTGCGCCACCACGCTGTCATTACCGCCACCGCCGCCGCAGCCGGAATAAAAAATCATAAATAACAAAAGGCAAAAAAAGAATATATTTTTTGAGAGCATACATTTATAATTATAAAACTCTTTTTTTTTCGCTCGGCATATCGTCATCAAATAACCATCCCATTAAATTAATAACCGGTCTCACAGCCTGCCGCTTCATTAAAATTTTATCAGTTAATAAAAACGCTAACCGACCGGCTAAAATAATATATCACATCAGCGGTTTAAAATTCAATTATTTTTACATTTTATTTTATTTTTATACATGAGTCTGCTATAAAAACTATGATTACACCTGAATTAGTGATGAAATAGCTTATAAGCGCGTTGTGAATTTTCAAAAATTAACTTTTTAATAAATAATAAATTCATACATTAAAAAATAAAAAATCTCCTGTAAAAAATAAAAAACTCTTGCATTTTTTTTCAGAATGTTAGATAATATATTATGTATAGTAAAGTTAAATGATATATCAATGTGTTTTAAGAAAAGCTAAACAAACAACCATAAAGTTCGGCAGTTTAAAGTAATTCCGGCATGATAATTACGCTCATTAAAAATTTATCAGGGCATATTTTACCGCAGCGAATTTCAGCCGGAAAGTAATTCAACAAAAACTATTAAAATTTAATTAAGAGCAGGTAAAAATATGCAGGTAAAAAAAAGTAAAGTTATCTTATCAATTATAGTTTTAGTATCTACCATTATATTTATCGCGGGCTGCGGCGGTTCAGGCGGCGGCGTCGCATCTCACAGCGGCCTGATCGACGACCGGCCGAAAGTTCCGGTATCGATAAAACTTTTTACATCGCCCGATTGCGGGCCCATACCTTCCACCGCCGAAGGCAGCGTTGAAATCACCATTTATCGCGGTTCTTTAAGCGACGCAAACCGCGTCATATTCAATATAACGCGGCTTAATTTTTCGGCGCGTTCAGTTGAAATAGGAGTTTTCGCCGGCGACACTTATTCAATCTCGTTAAACGCACGGGCCAAACACGACCCGCTTGCCGACAGAGAATACATATACCGGGCAAGCGCCGGTCCGGTTTTCGTCCCCTTAGAAAACAGCGGAAGCGTTTACGGCGCTAACCTTTCAATGAATCTTGAGCAAACCGAAATTATAACTCTTTACCCGGCACGCCTGTCTTTCGAACCTCTCGAAAAGCGCACGGTAAAGTACGGCGATACGTTTAATAAAATAAGCGTTACAATTTATGATCAGTTCGGCCGTATTTTCGAAGGCGCCCGGAATGAAATTACACTATCCGCGGATTCTTTCGACAACACAACCATAACTCCGGCATTAAACGGAACGCTCACGGCAACACCCACGGCCGGTTCAGCCTTATTTTCAAACATATCGTTTTCATCGAGCGCCTTTAAATCAGGTGTAACCCGTTTTACCGCTAAAATTGCGGCGTCATCTTCCGCCGCAAGTACCGCCGAGGCTAAAAGCGAAGACATACTTATATACAATCAGTCCAATCAACCCGCCATCGCCGGCCTGGTTTTCGAAAAACAGCCGTTGCCGCTCGCGGGCATCGGACATACAATGGAAGAATTTACCGTAGCGATAATAGATCAATACGGTAATTTCGTCGATACCGACGAAACCATAACCATATCCGCTGAAAGCGGATCGCTTTCAGGCGTACTTGCCGTTAAAGCACAAAACGGCACGGCCGTTTTTAACTCAATAACTTCCGGCGCGCCGGCTTTAATTAATCTTAAAGCTTCGATCCCGGGATTCAGCGCATTCAGCGACGGCATTAAAATAATAAACGGCCCCGTCAGTAAAACGCGGTTATTCGTCTCCAACCAGACTTATCTTTATTATTACGATTTCTATTACGGAGAAGATTCGTCAAAATTAGCCGTTAAAGCAGTCCTTGCAGGCGTACGCAATCTCGGCGCAATTAAAAAAGTAAAGCCGTCATTTGACAAAAAACAGCTTTTCATACTCGACGACCACAACTATTTTAGCGTTTTTACAGGTCTGGACAGTGTTTCACCAGGAGAAAACATATTCAACTTAGGAGCATTCAACACCGAAAAATTAATCGACTTCGCTCCTTCAATAGATAATTTAAGCGTTTATTTAATTTCTTCTAAAAGCGTTTACAAATGGCATATAGTCAATGAACCAAATTTCGTAATCGCCAACACTCCAAATATCGAATTTACCAATACGGCCAGCGCAACCGAAATTCGTAACAATATGCTTTATCTTACCGGCGATCGTTTAATCGCGCCTTACGATTTTTCAGTTTATCCGCCGGCGGCAAGAAATCAAATACCGCTTTACGATTATCCATCGCCGGTAGTTTTAAGCGCCGATAAAAAATACGCTGCTACAGCTGAAATTAAAGGTAAAAATATTTATCTAATAAATTCCGACACTGAAAAATTTGAACGAATTCCACTTGGCCAGCCCGAATTAACGGGAGGCGCATGCCTTAAATTTTCAGATTACGGAAACTCTCAAAAACTTTATCTCACGAAATTTTCCGATGGAAATATTTATAGTTACAACATAATCAGCGGCGGCAGCACTATAATAGTCTCAGACTCTTATGCGTCGTTAAAACCATTAGCTCTCGACACCGATAAAACCGGCAGGCTTTTATTCGCCTTAAACGGCAGCGGGTCAGCTTTTGTACGCATTTTTGACGCAAAAAACGATTCTTTCGTCGAAGACATTATGTTAAATGCCCCTGACGGACAAAATATTTCATATTATGAAAATGTAAATTCCATGTTCGTATATTAACGTTACAATACAATTTCATAACATTTTTTTACAATCAAATATTTATTAAAAAATTTATTATTAATAAAACATTACAAACATGATATAAAAGATTAAGGATAAAGGTGAATCTATGAAATTAAAATCCATGAAACAATTTAAGTTTTTTAATTTTGTTAATTTTTTCAAATTTTTATTTAAATTAATATTAAAGCACGACTTTAAAAATAATACCGCTTTACATGCCGGCATTTTAAAAATAATGCTTGCCGCGGCGTTAATAACGCAAGCCGTATGCTCTGTGCCTTTAATCGTTGCCGCGCAGGATTTTTCAGCCTCGGTAAAATCGATTACAGGCGATGTTACCTTCAAAGAGGGCGATTCGAATTGGAAACCGGTATCAGCCGGAATGGAACTTAAAGAAGGTTCATACATTATGACGGCCTTTGAGTCCGGATGTTCGCTTGAATTTAAAGATAAATCCGTACTCGAAGTAAAAGAACTTTCTAAAATTCAGATAAGCCAGTTTGCTCTTCAGGCAAAAAACGTAAAAGCGAACGTTTCGCTTTTTAACGGTAAAGTTAAAGCTACCGTTCACCGCGATATAGACACGAAAACCGAATTTAAGGTTAAAACGCCGGTATCTACAATATCGGTAAGAGGCACTGAAGAAGAAATATATTATTCACCCGGTTTTGGCTCTCAGGTGCAAAACATTTCAGGCGTCGTAGAAGTAATGAACTATATCGGGCAGAAACAGCTTTTAGCTAAAGGCGATAACACCGAAGTAAATAAAGAAAATAAAGCGCCGAAACCGGTATCGCACAAAGCGTCGAAAACGAAAAAAGAATTTGTAAAAAATGCCGCCGCTACCGAAGAGGAAGAAGAATTTAAATCAAATGTAAATATTCCGGCATTCGACCAGATATCAGACATGCTCAGAGATCTTTCTGAAATATCGCGCGAAAAAGAAGCGCATCCGGTAACTAAAATATTAATAAACTGGTAATAAAAATAAAATAACGCCTGTCAATAAAATTTATGTAAGATTGTATCATATTAAGTACTAATACTGAGTACTAAGTATTTAGTATTAATATTTTTATTATTACTAAGAATACTAAATTAACGTTTAAATTCAACAGGTTTGAATATATCGATATTTTGAATCGGCCTGACGTATAAACGTTTAGCCCCTGTTTCCGCTTTAAGCGTAAAACCCATTTTAATAAGATAAGCTTCATGTTTCGCCGAAGACGTTTCAGCGCAAAATTTATTATAACCAAGATGAGAAAAATATTTTTCGTTTTCGCAATAAATATAACGGCCGATCTTAAAATCTCGATATTCAGGCGCGGCAAAATCAGTTAAAACCATTAAAGCGCCGTCATCATTTTTTTTCGCGATAAATATCGCCGCGGTAACCATATCACGCAAAACATAAAAACTGACCGTATTTTCATCTTCACAGCAATCAAAATTAAAATCCGGAAAATAATATTTTATATCGCGCCTGTAAAATTCCAGAAATTTTTTTAAATATAAATCGCCTTTTTTTATTTCGAGCACATGAAAATACTGCCGGCCGGCATAAATTCTATAAAGATAATAAATATCTATCGCGGCGATAGCCGCATTAGATGCGCATACCGGAGCGGCATTTATTAAAAATCCATAAACGCAAAATATTAATGCGCCAATAAGATTAATCCAGCGCAATTTTATAATCGAACTCATTAAAAGCGAGATTACGATAATTAGTGACGCAAGATAACCGAGCAATTCAAAATACGATACATTTAAAAACAAGATTTATCCTCTTTCAAAATTATTATTTTATGAAAAAATATTTTTTATTCGCTAATTATACCGGAAATAAATATAAAAATCAAGTTCATCAAAAACATGTGCCCGAAACAAATTCGTCCAGAAATTCACCAATAAAAAATTAATAAATATATTATAAAGTATTGACAATTCATTTATTAATATGATATTTTAAAAAATAATTTAATAAAAAATAATAAGGAGCTTAATATGACGGGCCGTAATTTTATCGTTCAAACTTCTATTTTTTTTACAATTCTAATTTCAATAATTGTAATGTTCAGTACTGCTTATGCCGCTGAATACGAATACATTCTTCTTCGCACAAAAAAAGGCGGCGACGACATCGTCCGGATTTTAAAGGTAATTGCAATACAAGCCAGAATTAATCTTTTAGTCGATAAATCAGTAACCGGAAAAATATATGCTGAATTCAAAAATGTTTATTACAAAGACGCGATTAAAAATATAGCGGACCAAAAAAATCTATACATTATCGAAAAAGGCAATATTATCATTATCAGCGCTCATAAAGAAGAACCCGATAAATTTAGCGATGAATCATCCTCTATGATAACGAATAATATCGACTCCGAATTAAACGCTTTATCAAAGCCCGATTTTGACTTCATCAACATTTGCCCTTCGGGCGAAGACATTAGATTGGTTTTAAAAACTATCGCGGTAAACGCTGGAAAAGAAATATTTTATGATGATTCAACCCGAGGTAAAATTACATTCAATTTTAAAAATACCAATTTTGAATCGACGATCAGAGCCATTGCAGCCGTCAACGGATTAAACGTCAAAAAAGAAAACGATAAATATTATGTAGGCGAGGATAAAAATATTTCCAAAAATATCGATCCGGGACTTTTTTCGACCGAATATCCCGGACTCGGTAAAAATATGTTCGTTCCGCAGCCGGATTCCAATCAAAAATTAAATCCTTCAACGCCTCCAATGCCGTTTAAAACGACCATCACGGTTGGCGGTGGACATAGAAACACCGCCCTGGTTTCATTGAACCCAATCTGTATGATCGTTTCCGATGACGACAACCCGGCTGTAATCGGCGTAATAAAAGTGTTAGAAATAAAAGAAAACGGCGCTAAAATAGTCGATTATCACTCAGGAAAAGAACGAATGCTTTTAATGAAGCGCTGAGCAAAGTTATAATAAAATAAAAATAATTAATATAAATATCTCAGGAGTTACATCATAAATGAAAAGCAATTATTTATCAGGTATTTTATCAATCGTATTCTCATCCATGCAGTTATCCATCATTTCAATCTTACTTTCATTTTCACTGGCGCTTATGTCTATATTCATTTCAATTCCATCCTCGTCTGATATGCTCATTAACGCCAATAGCGCTGCATTTGCTTCCGATATTAAATTTAAAACCGTCGTACATACCGATAATCTAATTAAAATAAGCTATCCTCAAATATCGGGCATGAGCGATGCCGTAAAAATGTCAAAAATCAACGCACTTATAAAAGAACATGCGCTCGCAATAAAAAGCCCATTTTCAGAAGAACTAAAAGAAGTTGAAATGGAAGGTAATTATACAATAGAATATAACGGTTCAAATATATTGAGCGTTAAATATTGCGTATTCGCCAATGTTAAAAACGCCGCTCACCCGGTAGATATTATCAGCGCCGCAAATATCGATTTGAACGCTTTAAAACTACTCAAATTAAACGATGTAATAGTCACAAACGAAAATCTTGTTGAATTATTTTTAAAAAGCAAATACGTACCGCGCGATGAAGATCTCAATCTCGAATCCGCCGGCGAGCTGAAAAATATAATTGCCGGTTTCGATAAAAAAGAATTACTGACGCATTTCAAAGATCACGCGGCGGTTTTTTACTTCACGCAAGATTCGCTTGTTATCAGCGCCGAAGTAATACACGCGGCAGGCGATCATGCCGAATTCGCCATTTCATATAAAGACGCCGGCAAGGCGCTTTTATTTAAACCTGAAGGTTTTTTAAAACTTAAATAAATAAGAATAATTCTGTTTATTATTGTTTAAAATTTTCATTACAATCAGGATGTGAAATATTATGCAGGCGATTTTACTTATAAGTTCAGGCGGCGTTCTCGGCGCTTTATCACGTTATTATATTTCAGTTTTCATACAACAAAATAAAATCTCTGAATTTCCTTTCGCAACATTCGCCGTTAATATAGCCGGATGTATGTTTATAGGCTTTATCATGCGCCTCGCAGTTCTAAAACCTTTTATTCCGGATAATATGAAACTTTTTTTAATTACGGGTTTCGCGGGTTCTTTTACTACTTTTTCGACCTTCGGATATGAATCGTGTCAATTAATACTTAATAACAATATATCTTTTTTCTTGTTAAACGTAGTATTGAGCAATTTTATGGGACTGCTTTCCATTTTTATAGGAATGTTTTTCGCCACATTTTTTTTCGGATAATATGCTCGCTTATTTTTATTTTTTAAATAAGTTCTAAAATCGGAAAAAGGCGCCATAATTAAATCAGGCAAATTGCCCTCAGGTTCGAGAGTAATAGCCGCCGATTCCAGAGGATTGGTTTTTGGCAGCGCCGTTACGGCGAATTTTATCTGCCAAAAAGACGGCCTGATGGTATTTGCGGGCGAAGCAGGCTGCATGTTCAAAATTTACGCTCATTAAGTCTGTTCCGCAAGCTAAAATGTTATAAAAACGCAAAATAAAATGTTAGCACTCTAAAATTCATGATTTAATAATACCAGAGTCAAATAGCTCTTTTTTTACTCACTAAAATATTTTGACATAAACAAACCCGGAAGGCATTTTTCAGCCCTCCGGGTTTTTGTTCTTCTCCGCATGGCGGCTTTCAGGCCGCCGCGCGAATATTAGTTATTGTTGATGTTGCTGTTTAGTTGCTGCCGGTGAGTTTGGGGGCTGGCGCAGTCATGTTGTAGCCGCCATATACGACCTCAGAATACACACCATTTTGAACAGTTATTGCAGCCACTTTCGTGAACATACCAGGAGAAATCGCGATCGGACTGGTATAAGTCGTTCCGGTGTTGAACACTTCCTGGGCAAGAGGCATTTCGGCCTGTGTATAAACCAATTTATACATAACAGTTGCACCCGGTGTAGTAGTCGATAAGGTAACACTTGTAGCGGCTGTTCCGGGATCGGGAGTCATTGTCGGAGCAACGAGAGTGCTGCCGCCTGTTTGATAATTGTTGTAAAACCTGTCAGCTTTGGTAGAAAGAACGCCATTTTGAACCGATACCGCAGCTACCGCCAGCTTGGTGCCGATAGGAACTGATATAGTAACAGGAGACGCGACTTCGCCCATCGTAGCAGGATCGGCAGGCATGCCAGGTTCGGCCCCATTTGTAGTCATCATCGTTGAATACTTAATCATAGCGCCCGCAGGAGCGGTTATCGTCACACTGACCGCAGCCGCGCCGGGAGCTGATATAAATTCAGGCGTAAATGTTGGCTGAGCAGGCGGATTCGTCGTGCCGCC
>CAYQWL010000079.1:0-7232 GCA_964421195.1 uncultured bacterium
GGCCGGAACCATAATTGGCGGTAGCGATATAAGCGCCGCCTCCGTTATTATCCGATAAAAAAATATGTCCGCGAGCGATGGAAGAATCGAGAATTTCAAGCACCGTACCACCCCAGGTTCCGCAATATTTAACTTTATAAGTTATAGCGTCCTGCATGATTTTTCCACGAACCGGCATTTCTTTTTTTACCCATTGATCAGCAAATTTTAATCCAAACGGCTGGCAAAAATTATTAAAAATTTTCACTGCATCCCAGCCATCATTATTACGATCAGCACCGGAGTGATCGGCAATCATGTAAAGACCGCCGCCATTTTTAACATATTCAACTATAGCCTGCTGTTCGTCGGAATCAAACTTAGTATTCGGTTCAGGTATTATAAAAGCATCATATTTTTTCAAATACTCATATGTAATTTTTTGATTTTTATTTTCATCGACGCGATATCCCATAGCTTTAACGGTGTCGGCAAAATCCGAATATCCGCCCGTAACGGTCCAGTTAGCATTACCTATGCTCTCGGCATGAGCATTATCAAAAAGAACCACGCCGCCTTCCGCTGCGCAAGCATAAACGCCCGATGCGGATAATAAAGTAATACACAACAATAAAATTAAAAAAAATTTAATTCCGGTATGTTTGATCATACTACCCCTCCTGTTTTACATTAACGTTATTTTATGATTCTATATTTATATTTTCCATAAAAAAGACATCTGGCATATAATAAAAAAGACAATTAAAATCCGCTTTTTTTAATTCGTTTTTTAATCGTCCGCTCTCATCCAAACTCATTCAAAAATAATGAAACTAATTAATCCGGCATTGCAATATGTTATATTATATTATTTTTCATGCTCTTTTGTCAATAATTATTTAACGCCGATTCTTAAATAATTAATTCCAATTCGGCATTTATTAAAGTCTTGTTTATGCAAATTCATAAAATCACTTTAAACATGATTTTATTCTTTATAAGAAGAATCGGCGCGATTGAATAAATTAAAAACACCTTTTACGCCGCTTTTACTTTCGACAGCGGTTATTTTTTTAAAACCGGCTCCATATATATCTTTTCGCATTTCAATAAGCCGGGCGCCTTTAGTATCACCAACTTTAATATGAATTTTATGGCGTATCCATTCGGCGAAACCTTCATCGATTAAGACATCATCAAAATCTTCAATTTTAGAGTGAACGAATGCATGAGCGTATTCATGAGCCAATACGCCAATCAATAAATTGCGCGGAAGATTTTTCTGGACGAAAATATCTATCTTTTTTCCATTGCGTGAAAAAATACCGAGAGGAATAACGTCTTTATCGGCCGTTGGCGTTTTTTGGCCGAGTATCTTCATTTCGTTTATTTCCTTAAAATCAATGGTATCGATAGCGCCTATATACATGCCATATTCATTTTTTAAAAATTCAGCTACAAAATGATATAATTCATGCACCGCAACAATATCTTTAACGGCAGTAGATTCGCAATCTACGCAAATTTTACGGCCATCGCTAAGCCTTACCGGAGATACGCCGGTCGGAAGGCCGCAAACATCACATTTGTCAGTATTATACTGACAATCCGCGCAGTATATATTTTCAGTAAGTTCATATTTATAACTGAGCTTAAATATATATTTAAAACAACCGTAACATTTTTTTAAATTTTTAAGGCATAAAGCACATACCTGCCTGCCCTGCATTAATTTTAAGCAATCATCAGGAACGCCGCATACAAAACATTTATCATTTTTTTCAACGCAGGAATCACAAACATAAATAACGTTTTGATTTTTTTTATCACGGTAATGGATATAAGAAGACAATATGGGATTTTTACATATTTTACATACCGGAGCAGATGCGGCTTTGAACGCACAGTTTTCACAGAGCCGCTTTCCGGCTATAAACGCCGGATGTGTGCAGGGAATACCGCAAAGCGAACATTCGGGATTTTTTTTACGGCAGTCGTCGCATACAAAAGCCGCTTTTTTCGACACGGGATCTGAATATTTCACATAAGCGCCGATTATATTAAGACCGCAAATCTTACAAATGGGAGAATCTTTAAAATGATCACGACATTTTATACATATATTTTTACCGCCAAATTTAAAAGATTTACTCATGTATCCGCCGCACGCTTCGCAGCGAGGCGCCGCCTCATAACAATCTTCACAAATCGATATTTCAAATTTATCAGAAGCGGGGTCTTTAAACTTATAATATTTACTCTCTATTTCTTTCGAACAGATATCGCATATTAAAGTTTCAGCGGCAATTGAAACGGCTGGAATGCAAATATTCATAATTAACGAAAAAATTAAAATCAAACTAAAAACAACAGGAAAAATAATATTTAAAAATATCTTCATAATCAAAATCCGTCCTGTTATAATATCATTTTTCATTATAACACAGACGGATTAAATTGTCATCTTATTTAAAACTTATTTAACTTTATTAACGTGCTTATAAGAAATTTCACGACCGATTTCTGGTATTTTTATAACGAACTCATTAATAACCTTCAAGCTGAAGATCGTTCAAAATCGCATTCGCTATTTTTGAAACGGCGGATTCGCCTTCGGTAATATCAGCGCTTTGAGCCTTTTCGATCTGTATTTTAGCGTTTTTATTATCGCCCGTATAATAAAAAGCGATGCCCATTAAAGCATGAGCCTGAGCGCTCGAAATATCGAGACGGTACTCAGAAATATACTGTTGATCAGGATTATGAATATTGATAGCTTTTAAAAGCTCTACGGCGTTTTTATAATCATTTTCTTTGCCGCGAGATAGTAATACACCGGCCAATCCAAGATTAGCGTCATTCGAAGTGCCTTTCACTTTTTCAAAATACGCTACGGACTTATCCGTATCGTTTACCTGAGCGTAGGCCCAGGCAAGGCCGGTATGCGCAGATGCCTCTTCAGCTTTATTCGGGGACTGTTCAAGCACCTGCCTGAAAGCGATTACGGCGTTTTCGTTATCACCGGTTCTTACATACTGCCATGCATTTTCGAGGTTCTGATCGAGTTTCGGCGATACGCCGAGTATTCCGCCGCCGCCCGCCGCGCATCCGGCCGCAAGAAGACTCATCGAAAGTATAAAAAACAAAATGACCTTAAAACGACCGTTATTTTTCATATAACGACGCCGTTGAAAAATATTGCCAAGCGCGCCTTCAGTAAAATCAAAATTATCTTCATTTAATTTTATCTTCACGTTTTTCCTCCCGCTCATCTTATAACGGCGATTTTGCCGTTCGTGGCCTTAGAGCCGTTCGCGTCTTCGACCGTAAAATAATAAATTCCGTTAGAAACGCTTTCAAAGGATGAGTTATACAAAGCCCATCTATAATTTAAATTATAAATATTATCGGCAGTAAAAATACAATTCGAATCGATATCGTATATTTTAATTTTATAAGGCATACTACCGCCGCGCCATGAAAGTCCGGCTGACTTAGAAACTGGATTTGGCGATGAAATCAAATTTGAAACATCGCGCGGCGTGGCAGCCGTGGAAAAATTAAGAACATACTGAGCGCTATTCGACGCATTATCGCAAAGATTAACCAGCGAACCGCGTAAAGCATTTATATTTGAAATTCTAACAATGCCTTCATTCTCAAAATATTTTATTTCAGCGGCCGTATTCACGTTAGTTAATTTTATAGAAGCCGCGTTGACGCCGGAACCGCCGTCTTCGATTTTAAGATCTATATAATCTTTTCCACGCCGATACTCGCTTATTTTCGGAGGCACATCGTCGAACATCAAAAAATATTCACCCGAAACCGCGACCGACGCGGAAATAGTATTCGCGTCTTTTAAAACCGATTTACAATAACGATAGCCGGAAGCGCAGGAAGAATCCGGGGTATAAATGCCGAGCTGCCCGCTTGAAACTTCAGACGGCAGAATATCTTTAAAAAAGAAATCAAGTTCCGCGCTGCTATATGCCTCAGGCGGAATCGTATCATAACTTTTAACGCCGCTTAAATATTTAAGTTCCTCGCCCGAACCGGATACAGCGGATACTAAAGAAGCGCCCGCTGCATCAAGCGATATAACCGTTATGGAAGGTTGTATGTCTGACGCCGAACCTGCCTCAGGCCATTGCGCGCGGGCGGCGAAACAACCGCGGCCATTATCAAACGAAATCATGTTCAACACGCGATTTTGAAGTTTACGGACCTCGAATGAAGTTTTAATAGTGCCGCTCATACCGTTTTCATCTTCACCGGTAACGGCGACTTCAAAAATTCCGCTATAAAGAATATGATAAGTTCCAGTATATAAGTTTTTTTGAGCATAATTCATACTTACTTTCTGATCCGCTCCACCGCTTCTTTTAACTATTACCTCCGGCTTGCTTACGCTTTTAACGGTAATATAAATATCATCGGCGAGTATCGGGTTAGGATAAATTCCTATCTTAGGCCCGGCGAAACCGGCCGCATAACGAAAAAGCGTCGAACCCCGTTCACCGGTATAGGCCGGTACAAACAATACGCTATTATAATTGATGCCGAACTCGCCGAGATCAAAAAAGCCCTTATTATCGCCATTAAGCACGATATTTTTAACTACGATAGAACCGTCTTTATAAAAAATACATACGCGCGGATAAAAATAACCATACTGAGCGCCGGAAAATTCAATCACATGAGATTTTGCCGGAGCGTATTTAAATAAAATATAATTCGCGCCCCAGTAGTTAAGATCGAATGAGCGCTCGCGTACAGGATAACCGGTATGAGTTTGAAGCGCGTCTATATTAATGGTAAATTCTTTATACTTATATTTCGAATATCCTTTAGGATTGATATAATTAGTAAGCGCCCAATCGGCAAAAACATCCTTAAATTTTACATCGGGATAACCGGCGGCGGCAAGCGCATACTCAACAGTACGAATGCCTTTATCTCCGCTTCTGGTCATATTGCGCATAAAATTCTGTTGTTCTATTTCCGTGGCGCCGCCGTATTGCTCAAAAAGATATCTTACAAATAAAAATGAAGCGCCATAATGTTCAAGCGCATTATTATTATAATCGAAGGGAATAAGATTTATACCCGGACATTTCTGGAAAGCATCAATCTTATCCTGCAGCATACGATTTCCAGTAATGTAAGCGGCGTTATCAGCCATACCTTCCTGAACCCATATTTCCTCATTCGGATTTTGATTATATGAAATCATATGCCAGAACTCATGCGCTAAAGTATGCATAAAAGTAGGATTTGCCGGTATGTAATCATAACCGTTCAAATAAAACATCTCACGCTGGTTCGAACGTAATCCAATCGTCTGGGCCTGTGAATCCGGAAGTTCGTCGGTCGGATCAAAATAACCTATAATAGGGTTACTGGAACTATAAATACGTGTAACTAAAATAGTGATTCGAACATCGTTATCGATGCCGGGGCTATTTTCCTGTCCAAAATAAGCTGTTTCCACGGGATAATATTTATTGTCAAAAGTGCTCGCAATGCTGTCAATTTGAAGCTGAGTGATAAGATTATTGGTCCATAATATATCGGCAACGTAAATATAACAATGACCGCCTACCTTCCTTAACGTAGAAGACACCGCATCATAGCGGCTATAACTAAAATTGTAAACAAAAAATGACCTCTGATCTCCGAGTAAATCACGCACAACAGAAGCCGGCGAATGATTTTTAGCGGAATAAAGCTTCGCCGCCGCCTGATTTTGAATAAATAATGGAGTTACTTTCGCGCGTATGCTTTCTATATCAGGCCGGCCCGAAATACCCGCCGGAGCCGCGTTTAAATTCACGGCGTATAAAACGACTGCGCAGGATGCGATAATTATCGACAAAAAAACTTTTACAGCCATAAAGGCTTTAATAAATTTATTCATTAAAAATATCCCCCGAAAATATTAATACTTCATTTTTAATTATCGGATATTTTTAATGAAATTCAAGACTGTTTTTAATCAATTTTAAATTTATGCACAGTATGCGTAAAACTTTTATAAGAATATAATAAAAAATGAATATAGATATAAATATAAGCGAAAATAAATATTCGTTAAGCTCTCTGGTCTTTTAAAAATCTGGACGTTATAAAATCACGGGCGGCAGAAACAGACATTTTATTATCGAGAGCGAATTTCTTCAATGCATCCGATTCCGGTTTTATTTTATGAATACGGCCTTTTAAATAAGAAACTTTTACAGGAATATTTACACCATGCGATACTTCACATGAAAAAGATTTCCTGTGCAAAATAAGCCGCGGTATCCTTTCAATACGTAAACCTATAGTAGTGGTTAATTCGAATATTATTTCCGAAAGAGAAGAACTGAGCGAGGGAGGAGCCATTACGGCAAGTTCAAATGCAGGCCGGCCTTTTTTCATAAGTATCTGATGTATAGAAACATCCAATGCGCCGGATGCCATCAATTCATTTATCAGATAATCAAAATATTCCGGAGCCATATCATCAATATTAGCCCTGAGCATATCGATTTCATCATACCCACAATCAAGCTCTCGCGCGCTTTCGGTAAGAGAAACAGGAATCTGAATCTTATTTACGGAGTTTTTTTTTTCGCCCGTCATAATTCTCAATACGTTGGGATGCTCAAAACCATAATAACCCGCACCATATCCGACTCTTTCAAGTATAAAATCGGGCGGTGCACTTTCGAGAGGATCACATAGACTTTTAATAATCGCCGCGCCAGTTGGAGTAACAAGTTCTTTTTCTATTCCGCTCTGAGTAAGGGTAAAATTTTTTAAAAGTTCGATGCTTGCCGGCGCCGGATTGGGCCACTTGCCATGCGCCGTTTTAATAAAGCTAAAAGAAACCGGTATTTTAGACACATAACATTTATCAATTTTTAAATAATCATAGCAAATGGCGGCGCCTACAATATCAATTATTGAATCGATCGCACCGACTTCATGAAAATGAATTTTTTCGACATCAATACCGTGCATTTTTGATTCAGCCAGCGCTATATTTTCAAATATTCTGACCGCGAGATTTTTCACATTCTGATTCAAATCAGCAGAATTAATAAGCTCTTTTATTTCACCAAGCCCGCGATGCACATGCTCATATTCATGCGCGCCGTGATTATGGTCGTGATTATGGTCGTGATTATGGTCGTGATTATGGTCGTGATTGTGGTCGTGATTGTGGTCGTGATTGTGGTCGTGGTTATGGTCGTGGTTATGGCTAT
>CAYQWL010000079.1:7332-17293 GCA_964421195.1 uncultured bacterium
TGGTCGTGATTGTGGTCGTGATTGTGGTCGTGGTTATGGTCGTGGTTATGGCTATGATCATGTTCGTCGTTATAACAGGAATTTACCGAATCATCATTTACAAAATGCGAATGACTTTTATGGCAATGCGCAAAAATAGGCGCATGACCGAATACATGCCCATTTTCATCCATAACATTAAATTTAGTCGCGGCCAGACCATTTTTCAAAGTTTTTTCCGCTTTGAGGCTATAACCCGTAAGCCGCAATTTCGAAAGTTTTTCCGCCAGATAATCATAATCCACTCCCGCGTCTAAAAACGCGCCTATGGTCATATCGCCCGACATACCTGAAAAACAATCAAAATAAAGTATTTTCACTTTTATCCTCCATCTTTTTTCAACCGAAGCTTTACATTAATACGTTAATAGTTTATAGTCATAGAAGAAAAATTTCTTTTTGACTGAAAATTTATCTGCGAAGCGAGATACCCGGCGCCGAAACCGTTATCTATATTAACGACCGCGACGCCGGGCGAACATGAATTAAGCATGGCCAGAAGGGCCGCCAGCCCATTAAAACTTGCGCCATATCCAACCGAAGTTGGAAGCGCTATTACCGGAGCTGCTGCAATACCGGCTGCTACGGAACATAAAGCGCCTTCCATTCCGGCCGCCACTATGATGGCATTAGCGTTAAATATTTTATCGATATTGTTAAAAAGTCTTTTAATACCCGCGACGCCGACATCATAAACCCGCGTAACGCGCGAACCCGCCAGTTCGGCTGTAATAGCGGCTTCTTCCGCAACCCTGATATCTGCGGTGCCTGCAGTTAGTACCGCTACATTACCATAAGGCTGAGCCTGTTCGCCCTGCTTTAAATATAAAAGAGATGCGCCGCCGTCATAAACGGCGCCGTCAAAAAAAGCTTTAACCTGCTTATATACCATTTCAGAAACTCGCGTAGCCATTACATTGCCGCCGCGCGCCGCCATTTTTTTAAAAATTTCAACGGTCTGAAATTCAGTTTTACCCGCTCCAAAAATCACTTCGGGAAAATTCTTAAATATAGAACGTTTATGATCTATTTTAGCGAAATCAACGTCTTCGAATTCATGAGCTTTTATAAAATCCAGAATGCCGCTTTCATCAATAGCGCCGTCTTTAAACTCTTTAAGACGGCGCTTCAGTTTTTCGTTAAAATTTTCATTCATTATAAAACGCTACTTTCAATAATTATATATAACGGTTTCATGCGCCCACTCAATTAAAAGATCCGCTGCGGAATCCTTCTATATCAACGGACACGAACTTAAAACCGCAATTTTTAAAAAATATCGCAATTTTATCGCGATTAATTATTATATTATCAAATTCAGCCGGTTCAATTTCGATACGCGCCAGTTCATCATGAACTCTAACGCGATACTGTGAAAAGCCAAGTTCTCGCAAATAATCTTCACATAATTCGACTGCCTTAAATTTATTCCGATCTAATTTTACGCCGTAAGGAAAACGCGAAGTAAGACATGCCATTTGCGGCCGATTCCATGAATTCAATCCCGCTTTTTTCGATAAATATCTTATTTCTAACTTGGTCAATCCGGCTTCGAGCAGCGGTGAAACCACTCCCAGCTCGTCCTGCGCAGCGAGTCCAGGCCTGAAATCATCCCTGTCGTCAAAATTCGCGCCAGAAAAAACTTTATTAATGCCCAATTCAGCCGCCTTTAAAATCAGTTTTTTAAAAAGTTCTTTTTTACAATAATAACAACGTTCACGCGAATTTTTTTTAAATTCCTCAATATCCAGTTCACTGGAATTAAACAAAATTTGCTTTATTCCAACCAGCCGTGCAAAATTTTCCGCCACCCTCATTTCGTAAGATGGAAAAGTTTCGGATACCGCAGTCGCCAGAATCAATTTATCATCAAGAACGCTTTTAGCCGCAAACGCCAGATACGAAGAATCAACGCCTCCAGAAAAAGCTATCAGAGCGGAACCACATTTTCGAATTATTTCAATCAGCGACAAATACTTATCTTCGAGCTTTTTTAAATCAAGACCGCTAAAATCGAAATTTTTCAAACTTATCTCCCATAAACACCTATAAAATAAGTTTTTCAATAAATAAATTTTTTTTATCAAACAAAATATTAATTAATAAATTAATAAGCCGTCAACTATCTTATATAAAAATTATAAATACATATTATATGAAACAGCAACATATTAATTTATGAAATAATTCGACAGGTTAATCGCCTTTTTTATCTTCAGGATTTATCAACCGGGTTATCTGGCCAAGTCTGTCGATCCCCGCCTGTTCCGTAGCCAGCCTGTTTTCATTTAATATTTCCTCATATATTTCACTGCGGTAAATAGAAACGTTTTTAGGCGCCTTAATGCCTATTTTCACCTGATCGCCGCGAATCTCGACTACCATAATTTCGATATTATTACCGATTATTATACTTTGATTATGCTTTCTCGTCAGCACTAACAATTAAATTCCTCCGTTCGGCATCGCCAATGCCCGATTAATTATAATTTTAATAAAAATAATATGGTCACGCTCACTTAACATCGGCGGCGGTTGCGGCGGATACCGCGGCGCCATCGGGAGCCGGAACGGAAGAAGTAGAATTTAAAACGCTTTCAGACGAATTTTTACCAGAATTAACCATTGAGGCAAAATTAGTAACTAACCTCGCGGTATTCTTCTTTAATTCGTCAATAATATAATGCTTTACCAGATGTTCGGGATTTGATGAAATGACCTGAGCGCCCATACGATTAACGGCGTTAATTACTATCGGGCCGCAAAGATTGGCCGATATTTTAGCCGGATCTTCAGGAATAACGACTATGGAATATATAATTACGTCTTCAGGCGTTCTTATTTTTATACGATCCACTATGTCATCCGATATTTCAAGCGAATAATTAAACATAAAAGAAACCGGCTCTACCACGAGAAAGCAGACCGCAGCGTCTTCGGTAGATTGAAGCCATTTAAACATATTATCCTGACCGTGCGGTATCAACACATATTTTTTTATTTTTTCAAAGCCGAGCATACCGTCGATCAATGTTATAATTTTACCTTCTTCTATCTCTATTTCACCGAAAAATTTACTTTGAATTTTCACTCTGAACGCTCCCTTACGCATTTTTTTTGCAATTCACTTTTAATGGGGCTTTAACTAATACTAAATAAACGATATACCGTTTAATTATACATTACGCCAGACGCTTTGTCAATCAAAAAAAATAATTACGGGGCCCGCCGGCCCCGTAAAAAGATATATTTACGTTTTTAACTTCTCACGGCAAAGTTTTGCCGTCGCGATGGCACATATCCACCGGTCATTATATAACATTTAACGATTAATATATGAATTACAAACTTTTAGCGATTCTTTTATTTCCGCCTCGAATTCATCGGTTGAAAATATGCTTTCACTCGCCGCCGGCGTTTTTTCAGCCGAAACTTCCATTCCGGTAAAGGCGGCGGTAATATTATCGACCACCCTCGGTGCATTGGCCCTCAATTCATCTAAAATATAATGTTTAACGCTGTATCGTTCATCCATTATCACGACCTGTTCGCCTTTCAAATTCGAAACGTTTAAAACTATTGGGCCTGAAAGGTTCGCCGAAATTTTTAGAGGGTCTTGCGGAACGGTAACCAAACAATAAATCGCGGCATCCTGCGCTCCGGTAATTCCAAGAGACGCTACCGTTTCATCGCTAATTTCAATCGAATAATCAAACATAAAAGATGCCGGTTCAGTTATTAAAAAACAAAGATATTGATTATCGAGCGACTGAAGCCAGCCGAAATTGCAATCTTTTTCATGCGGAATCATAATATACCTTTTAAATTCTTCAAACCCCATAAGCCCGGAATCGAAAGTTATAACCTTACTTTCATCGATTTCCACCTCGCCCCAGAATTTAGTTTTAATCATCATAACCACCATCTCCTCTTTTTAATAAATTAATAATATATATAATGTTCACATTTATTTTAAATTAAATTCACAATTTATTTATTATTCCGTCATTCATCAACGTAAAAAATCCAGAAGCGACTGTTGATTAACGCGCGCGCTGATTTGAAGAGCGCTTCTATATATTAAATCTACGGTATTCAATTCAATGACGGCCTTTTCAAAATCAACGCCTTCAGTTTCCGTTATCATTTTTTCAACATATACGGCGATTTCTTTATTTCGTTTTTCGCTCTTTTCAATTCTTGAAAGCGCGCTGCCCGTCACTTCACGCATATCCGCGATGTGAGAAATAATATCGTCTAATTTAGCCAGGCCGCTTTTATTAATATCGATCCCCGAACCATTTTCAGCGGTCCGCACATTGTCGGCCAATCCTTCTATATCGCCGGAAAGCAGCTGATCTCTTATGTCTATCAATATATCAAAAATCGATTGCGCGTTTTCTGAAAGCCTTTTTATACCTGTCCTGTTATTATTATCGACAATTTTTTCCTCTTTTATAGATAATTTTTCTAAAAAATTAGAAGAATCTGAAAGCTGAATAGAAGAAGCCGAATCAAACACTATTTGATTATTAGAATTAACGAATGCGTTAATTCCCGATACCGAAGCGTTAATATTATGCGCAACGTCATTTAATGTTTCAGAAGCCTTATAAGCTATATCCACCCCGATTATCTTCAATGTTCCATCGTTTATACCGCAATCTCCAATTTTTAACGCAAGCATGGGCGAAGTCAGAGTAACATCTGAAGCCATACTCGTTCCATCCGCGCTCATAACGAACTTAAAGCTTTTAATAAATTCAGAAGTACCGTCGGTTATCGATAGCGGCTGGCCGTCGGTAGATTTAATGATAAAACGGCCATTTTCGATAGAAACCGAAGCGTTAAGCCCGGCTGTCGAATTAATACGCGCCTGTAAATCATACAATGTTTCATTAGACGCATCCATTATACCGATATTTTGACCGTTAATATAAAAATTACCATTTTTAACCCACTCATTTTTTGAAAGCGGCGATGCGCCACTAAAACCGTCTATCAAAGCTTTTTCACCGATATAACGGCTGCGAGGCATCGATAATTTTTGCATAATGCCGCTCGAATCGTTTTCTATAGTCAGGCTTCCCGCGCCTTCAAGAGTAAGCCTGCCATTTTCGATACTCGCATAAACATTTTTAACGTTTTCATTTATACGCGCCGCTATATCTTTAAGCGAATCTTTACTCACATCCACGCTCACCATACGGCCGTTCAAATAAAAATAACCGTTCTGTATTCCCGAAAGCTCCGGCTGCAAAGCAAGCTTCCCGCCGGCATCCGAAACATTCGCTACCGCCTGAAGCTTTGAATTAAGCCCGGCGAGTTCTAAAAAATTAGTTTTATTGCGCGCCATAGAAACGGCGCCTTCAATCAAGGCAAATTGATTCGCCGCGCCTTTTTCGCGCGCTTCTATCAAAATTCTATATCCTCCATCATCTTCTATCACTTTCGCTGAAGCCGCGCGCGAATTACGGTTGATTTTATCGGCAATCATTTGCAGGCTTTCATTGCCTTCGATTTTGATTATTTCCTCAGCTTCACGGCCTTTAATAGTAAAATAACCGGGTTTTAAATTATCGGAAAACGGCGCCTTCGCTGCGTCGCTAAAAAGCTTCGCGCTATACACATTCTGTCCGGTTACATTCATAAATGCGGTCTCGCCGTTTATATTAGTTATAATTCTGGTGCTTTCGCTTTCGTTCATCATCAAATCGGCTTTATCGCCGTTATAAACCACTGAATTATAATTAGAAGACGAATCGACGCCGGTTCCTATGCTAAAATTCCTTCCAGCGCCGAGAGAAAAAGAAAACGGCGTATTCTGCGCGGCGGAACCTGAAAAAATATAACCCGCCGTCGTTTTAGTATTGGCGTCAGCAATCACCTGTTCTAAAAGAGTCTGCATTTCAGAGGCAATAACATTCCGATCTCCCTGATTCAACGTGCCGTTAGCTCCTCTTACCGCAAGCTCCTTGAACCGGTTTAAAATATTACTTACACTGCTAAACGCCGCATCCGTATCGGAAACATTAGTTTTCGCATAAATAAGATTATTATTATAATATTCAATACTGCTTTTTTTCACCGTCATTTTTAAAACATTCGCCGCGCCAATTGGATCGTCTGACGGCCGCAATATTCTTTTTCCGCTCGCAACCTGCTGTTGAAGATCGTTTAATCTTTCGTTATGCGAAGTGACGTTAGAAAGCGACATATTTATTTTCATATTATTTGTTATTCTCATTTCAAACCCCCTTCTCAGCTTACGAGCCTGTTTATAATAGTATCGAGCATTCCATCTATAACGTTAATCATACGCGCCGAAGCATTATAAGCATGTTGAAATTTCATCATATTAGATATTTCTTCGTCAAGTGAAACGCCCGACACTGATTCTTTTTTCAACACAAGATTATCAAGTATCGATTTTTGAGTTTTATTAGTTTTCTGGGCGATCTCGACTTCAGATCCTATTTTAAAAACTATTTCGCTATATTTTTCAACGATAGTAGAATTATCACTAAAAACCGATTTTGATTTCAAGGCTGTCAACGTAAGCGCATTCCCATTATCGCCGGTTCCCTTAGCCCGTATAAGACCCGTCTGAGAGTAATAATCTTCGTCTAAAGCCGCGGCGGCAATTTTTGAAGGATCTCCGCTTATTTTCGAATTCACTTTGAATGAATTTATAACTTTCATCGGCTCTTCCGTTGAAGCAAAATTAAGCGCATCAAAAAAATCCTGACCGGAAAGGCCGTTTAAATCGAATCCCGACCGATGGGCTGAATTAAATTCGGACGTAAATGTTTTAATAAAATCCGATATTTTTTCTAAATATGAAGGCGCAGTCTGATCACGTACGGCAAGCAGCGCGCCGATCTCGCCGCCTTTAACCGCGGGTTCAGATTTAATTTGAGCCGCCCCTATAGAATTAAGGCTTAATTCGACGCCCTCTATAGCATCTTTAACGATATTAGACCGCGTCGAATACCGCGTATTATTAATCATAAATACGGCATTTTTACCATTAAAAACGGAAACCGGCTCGATCGTAATTTCAGTCTGCGGCGATTTTAAAAGGCCAAGTCTGTTTAATAAATTACCGGTTTCATCTTTCAACTCTATTTTTGAATAACCATCTTTTGCGCTCAAGTTTAACGAATAAGAGCCGTCCGCGGCGCGCACCGCTTTAGCGGCAACCTGCCCGGACGCCGAATTAATTTCAGACGCTATACGTTCAAGCGAATCAGTCTGGCCCTGCGCTATAGATATTTTTACGCCGTTAACGCTGAAATTGCCGGAAATATTAAGACTTGCCTGCGCATCGCTTATCGCGGGAGAAGGCGAGGCCGTTAGCGCGCTTATCAATCCAATTTTTTCAAATAAATTCGATTCCATATCGGCAAGTTTGATTTTAGAATCTGAACCGGTTTCAATAGAAGACAGGACTAATTTTCCGCCAGAATCCATTTTTGCTTTAACTCCGGCCGCACTTGAATTAATTAAATCTATAAATCCGCCATAAGTAGTTTCAGACGCATTTATCATTATTTCAACGCCGTTAATCGAAACCCGCCCGCTTTTTATTCCCGCTTCGGCAAGAAGAGTATTTTTATTTAAATTATAAGATTTCGAAAAAACGGCGGAACCTTCAGCAAGGCTTTCAATCTTTAAATCATATACAGCGTTCGATGCATCGGGAGAAACTACGGCATCCGCCACGCGGACATCACTGCTTGCCGCATCTGAACCGCTTTTCCATTTTAAAATTAAATTCCCTTTTCGATCCGTATCGGTTTCTAATTGATCATAAACGCCTCCCGATATAAGCTTATGGCCGTTTAAAACAATAACCGAATCATCGGCTCCATTAGAATTAGAAACGCTTATAGATGCCAGTGAAGATAACTCATCGATCAGCCGGACGCGCTCATCCCTTAAATCATTCATCTGTATGCCATTTTTTTCGAGTTTAGATATCTGTGTGTTTATAGACGCTATACGTTCCGTTAAAGCGTTTAAACGATCGACTTTTTCTTTCAGTTCAGCATTGGCCGCCGAAGCAATTTCACTTATCTGAGATGCCGCATACTTAACGCCTTCGGTAAAAGACTCGCCGGCCTGTATCATAGACTGACGAGCGCTCTGCGAACCGGGCGAATTCGAAATATCCTCGGCGGCCTTCCACAAGCGATCCATAAGTCCGCGCAATCCGGCATCGGAATTATCGGCCAGAAATAATTGTATTTTTTCAAGATAACTCTGGTTCATTCCCTGATAAGCGCTTATTTCATTTTGCATTCTTATCTGAGCTTCAATATAACTATCGCGTATCTGACGAATACCGGCAATTTCCACGCCGCTGCCCTGAACGTCCAGAACAGATGAAACGGAAGTTTTAAACAGCACTTCCTGCCTGCTATATCCATCGGTCGAAGCATTGGCTACGTTTTGTGAAACGACGGTCAACGCAGCCTGATTAGCCGTCAATCCTTTTCTTGCGGATTCAAATAATGAAAAGCTTGAAATACTCATGTCAACCCCCCGCCTGCGAATAAAATCGCCATTCGCATATTTTTCATTTATTTATATTTCACCACTACCCTATTTATTATATCGGTATTATTTTTTCATCTTTTATAATTAAATAATCAGTAATATATATTTTTTTAATATTTTTAATAATCGAATTCATAAAAAATAAGGCATTAATAAAAAAATTCACTATAACGAATTTTTCGGTCTTTAAAAACCTTTAAATTATTCGTCAAGCGAATCTTTTTATTTTTTTATATTTAACCGTTAATGATTATTTATATAACAACATATTTATCTTATATTAAAATTATCATACTATAAAATTTAATAACGCGGAATCTATATTTTCAGAATTTTTTCTGACGCCGTTCACGCCCGTTTTTTTATAATTAGAATATGCGCCGCTTTTATTAACGGCTGTTTTACCGCCGCCGGATATATTATTTTTAACGAATTCCAGGCTTTTTTCAATTATTTCTTTAGACGAACTTATTAAAAGATTATTTTCTTCGTTAAGCGCCTTTAAATTTGAATTAAGCCGTATCAATCGATCCCTTGCGTCTTTTATCGTCTGAGCAGCTTCTGAAGCGATTAAAGCGCCGCTTAGAATAAAGCTCAAATTAGTATTCAGTGGAAGCCCTTTTTCCTTTAAAAAAATATTTAACGCATTCAGCCGTTCAGCTTCGACCATTTCGAGCTGAGAAATCAATTTCTGCTCATCGCCGGTAATTTTAACAAGCCCATCATAGTCATTTATTAAAATAGCCTCTTTTTTTAAAGAGGCTATTTTAATTAAATGTATATATATTTTTTCGATTTTAGTAAGAGCGTCCAGCAGCATTTCGCCAATCATTTATTCACCGCTTTCTGTAAAGTATTTAGCCAGACGATATTCACGAATATCACTTTATCCGAATCTTCACGGCCGCGCCGCCACATGGCCCGGCCCGGTTCAAATTTACGCCGCCTCATATTTTAAAGATAATTTACTTTACATCTTATAATTTATTTTATTTTTATAATGACTTTAAAAGCCCATCAATCAAACCCGAACTCATTAATTTATCGGCTAAATCCTCGGATGAAACTTTATAAGTTCCGTTTGCAATTCTTGATTTTATATCTTCGACTTTATCTGTTCTTATATCGTCACTATTTTTGATAAAATTCGAAATTTCTTTCATCTGCGTGGCCTGTTTAGTAACATTAACCGGAGCGGTATTTACGCTGGCTATATTATTTTTAACCGCACCATCAACCTTTTTACTGTCTTCGCCAAGACGATTTTTCATTACCTCGTCAAAACCTTTACCCTGTTCGACTTTATTGGCATCTTTTTTATTAACCTTAGGCTGATCGTTAATCAATGGAATGTTATTAT
>CAYQWL010000080.1:0-8203 GCA_964421195.1 uncultured bacterium
CGATCCAATTTTTCATAAAACCTACCTTATAATACGAGCTACTTCCAGAAGCTTCGCTCCAAATTTCAGGCCCGAATTTTTAGCTTCGGCTATATTTATTTCAATTTTCACTCTATCGTTTTCAAGTTTAAAACCCGCAATTCCACCGTTTCGAGCAAAATCAGGAATATCGCTTACACTCAATATTCCCGTTCCTTTAATTATTTTAAGAATCGATGAAACTCTTTTACTTTCCGAACAACCGATTAAAATAATATGACTTTCCGAAGAAACGGCCTGCTCTAAATCAATGCGCTGTATTACGATTGTCCGGCCGCCTGCTTTATCGTTTTCAAGTTTTTCTATTACATCGCATATCGGATCCGAACCAATAATTCCTATTTTAATAATTTCACCGTTATTTTTTATTTTTTCCCATTCTACAAATTTAATTATATTTATTATATAAGCGGCTTTAACGTCATACTCAATACTATCGCCCCGATGACATATTTCGGCCGCGAATGAAATGCGGAATATAAATATTGCCATCACGGCCAATAAAATTAGCGCTATTATTTTCAGGTAATTTTTAGTATCGCTTTTCATTTCATCTGTAACTTTTGCTTCGGTATATATTTCACGGTGCATTCAGTTGATAATAAGGCCAATCCGGCCTTTAAAGATATTAACTTTTAATTTTAGGATAATATTTCCCGGCGCATTCAGGACACATTCCATGGCTGAACATCACATCGACACGATTTGAAACATAGCTTTCTATCTGCACCCAGTTTCCCGAATCGTCGCGAATTTTTTTGCAGACGGAACATATCGATAAAATTCCGCTTAAAGTTTTTATTTCACCAATTGCCTTCTGTAAATCTTCTATCAATTTAGATTTTTCATTTTGAAGCACCTGTAACTGCTCGATCTGCAGGGCAAGATTTTCATTGGCGATTTTCAATTCATTTAACAGCGAAACATTTTCAAACAAAAGACGCTGCTTTTCAAACGCTTTTTCAATAATAATGAGGGCCTGGTTTATATTCATCGGTTTAATTATATAAGCGTACGCCCCCATATTTAAAGCTTCCACGCATGAATCTAAAGTCGCATAAGCGGTCATCATTACAGCTATGCTGCTATCGTTCGCCGCCCTTAAAGCTTTTAATAATTCTAATCCGTTTACATCAGGAAGCCTGATATCTATAAGAGCGAGATTAATAAATTCTGAATTGATTACTTTAAAAGCGGCGGCGGCGTTGCGGCATTCTCTTATATCGTATCCTTTAGAATTAAGAACTCTGGCAAGACTCATTCTAATACCTTCATCATCATCGACAATAAGAATTTTTATATCTTTGCTTCCCATAAAACCGCCTCTTTTCAAATTTTATATCACTATTCAAGCATAGAGACCAATTCAAAATAATTTTTATTAACGGCAATATCAAATGCTGTGTGCCCTACCTTGTTTTTAGGCGATGCATCCACTCCACAGCTAATAAGATATTTTACTATTTCCGTCCGCCTCCCGTCAACCGCACGCATTAAAGCAGTCCAGCCATATTTATTCATATAATTGATACGGGCATTATTTTTAATTAAAAGCTTTACGATATCGAGCCGCCCTTCATGCGCGGCTAAATTAAGCGCGGTGTTTCCGTACTTATCCTCAACCGCGGTAAGCGCTCCGCGGCTTATAAGAAGCTCTATTACACCGGCGGATGAACACTCGATTGCACGCATCAAAGCCGTCCAGCCGTATTTTCCTCGATAATTAATGTCTATATGGTTATCAATTAAAAATTTCACGACTGCATAATTCGAATACCTGATCGATGTGTTAAAAATGGTATGCATTAATTTTTCATCGGATTTTATCAAATCAATATTTGATTTAATCAAATCGACATCACCATTTTTAGCAGCTATTTTAAGTTGTTCATACGATATCATTTTTTCTCCTCATCAATTTTTAATTTATAATTTATTAATTCCCGGATTTATTATTTCACGCTTTACGGAAAAATATTTTATATGATTTATCTCATCGAGGCGGTTCGGGAAACTTATTAGCGACCTCATTCCAGCATGAATACGTTGCGTTAGTTACGCTATTTAAAGGAAGAACACCCTTATATAAAGTTTTGTCGTTTAAATTATATGAAAACACCTCAAAATTACCGTCAAAAAAACATACGCTGTTTTGAGTATCATTACTTTGATTGGGCAGGGGTAATTTTTCGCCGTATTTTTTCCACCATTTCCATGATTTCCCATTGGCTGTACTGGCGGCCGAGAGCGTTTTAGACGCATAATTATAGCAGATGCAATAAACCCTTCCATCTCTAACACTGAAATCTATAACCGCATTTTCATCAAAACCGTCGGGCAGCGGCAGACTCGATGAATAAGTTTCCCACCATTTCCAATTTTTGCCTTTATCATTCGAAACGGCGGTTTCTATCGACATTTTTTCGGTATCATACATAAAAGCTGTAATTTCAGCCCCCTCTTTTGCAAACGCTATACGGCAAGAATTAGTATAATTATCAGATAAGGGAAAATTTTTCGCTACCGGCGTCCACCATGACCAGGTCCTGCCATCCAGGGATTCGATATAATAAATATCATGCGTATCATAATTAAACGAAAAACCATAATATGATTTTTCACCGTCTTTAGCGAAGCTTATATAAAGCGGAAGCTTAATTTCCACCTTTACAGGTGGAATATTCAAAGTAGATTCATTGGCATTTTTATCGCTTGCCGTAATTTTATAATAATAATCTTTACCGCCGCTTACCTGATCATCGATAAAACGTTCATCAGCAATAAGAGCCGTAACGGAAATTTTTTTAAAACCGGATTCAGCCGATTCACTTTTATAAATTGAATAATACGCTATATCGGAATTTGCGGGCCGGCGCCAGCTAAGCTCTACTTTGTTTAAACGTGATACGGCCGTTATATTCGCCGGCGGCTCCGGTGCGCGAGTATCTATAACCAGAACTTCTATAACCGGAGAAGCCGGCCCTCTGACGCCTGCATCAGAAATAGCCGCCACCGAATAAAAATACTTTTTCCCATCTTCCAGCATGGTATCTTCATAAGAAAGGCCGCTAACGACTTTAATTTCTTTTAAAGCGCCGATGGCAACGGAATTTCCTCTTAAAACCGAATAATTTATCGTTTCAGACGCGGTTTCAGATGAAGAATCGGATAACGGCGCCAGCCATTCGATCCTGACTTTACCGTTAGCCGCAAAGGTCGATTTCAAAGAGCGCGGCGCGAGAAAAAGCATTTTATTTTCAATAATTTTATCTTTATCGTTTTTTTCAGGAACCGTTAAAAACGCTTCAACCGTTTTTATTTCAGAACCGTCGTTTATCGGCGCGCCGATAACGTTTATTTCTTTACTTTTAATACCGCCATTGTGACGGTCCACATTTCCAGACGACAATGAAACGGCGCATTCGCCGGTCTCATTTCCAATTATTACTTTACCCGCCTGCGCGGAAAGAACCGTAAAAAAAATATAACTTAAAATTACAGCGAACATGATTAAATAAAGAGTTTTACCCGGGTTTGTTTTAACGTTATTAAAATCCATCGTCCCCTCTTTTTATTATTATAGTTTAAAACAAATATAACATAGATAACATTATATTGTCAACCAATCTATTGACCTCCAATCTGTTGACCTGTTGACACCAATCATGCTGGCGCCATGAAAATCGATAGTTGCATAAATAATAAAAAATTGTTAAACTTATTAATGTTATGAATAATTCATTATTTAATTTAAATCCTTTAAAACCCGTAAAACCCGAAATTCGATATTTCGATAATTTCGACGACATAAACATCGACGGCAGTTCGAGAATTTTAATTACCTGTAAAAAATTATATAACAGGCTGTCATTAGACCGCCTGAATATAGAGCGTAAAATTATTATCGCTTTCGACGGAGAGCGTTGTAAATCTTTTACATTTGTAAAGCATATTATCGACAGGCTTATCGAATATAATGCTTTAAAAACTGATATTATAACAGTCGCTGGAGGCGGAACTCTTTGCGATCTGGCCGCGTTTTGCGCGTCCATTTATAAACGAGGCTGCGCGCTTACGCTTATACCTGGCACTCTTTTATCCATGATAGATGCCGCGCACGGAGGTAAAACCGCCGTCAATGCCGCGGGAATTAAAAACTGCGCGGGAACTTATTATTCAGCCGGCGAAATAATTATATGCGCCGATTTATTAAAAACATTACCACGCCGGGAAATTGAAAGTGCAATGTTCGAAGCCGTCAAATACGCTTTTCTTTTTTCATCAAATTTTATTGATTATATAATAAAAAACAGCGAAAAATTTCATGAATATAATAAAAACAACCATATTTTTTTAAAACGCTTAATTAAAAAGTGTATCGATTATAAATATAAAATAATCCGTAACGACTCATTCGATAATCACATCAGATTATCTTTAAACTATGGTCATACTTTCGGTCATGCTTTTGAAAGCGCGGCCGAAGGCGGTCTTCTGCACGGCGAAGCGGTCGGCCTCGGAATGATATCCGAACTCGCTTTTACCGGCTTTAAATACGGAATAACCGCAGATATAATAAAAATGACGGCCATACTTTTAAAAATCATGCGCAACTGTGCTTCTTATAAAAAAATCGACGAAATAATTAAAAGCAAAAAAATATATGATAAACTATATCAATACATTATAAACGATAAAAAAAATATCAGCCATTCAGGCGGTAATTTTATAAAAATGCCCATTCTCGAAGCGCCTGAATTATATAAAATAGAAAAAATCAGCATCGAAAAAGAAATCGAACCATTCTTAAAATGTTATAATTTACACAACCATTTAATAAAAATATGGAAAATTTGATAAAAAATAATTTATAGACTGACACCGTCATTTTCAAAACCGCACGGTAAAATTACATAAAATATAGTACCTCGCTTTATAATACTATCAATTATTATAAAACCGCCATGATTATCGATTATTTTTTTACATATCGAAAGTCCCAACCCCGTGCCGGACGCACGGGTCGTAAAAAAAGGCGCAAAAAGATTTTCAAGCACTTTTTGATCCATTCCACAGCCGGTATCGCTTACGGATATAACCATAAAATCAATATTTTCAATTCTAGCGCTTCTTTTTGAAATTTTTGAAATTATATCGGGCATTTTTAAATAAAATTGTTTATCAAGTTTTGAAATGTTCATTTTATCAAATATAATTTCAAGCCGTCCGCCAGATTCGTTCATGGCATCGCACGCATTTAACGCAAGATTTAAAATTACCTGTCGCAGTTGCCCGGGATCAGCATTAAATTCGGAAGCATTTTTTTCAATTTTATAACTGAATTCAATTTTATGACCATATTTATTAAAAATACCTTCTATTTTATTTTCGATAATATTATAAAACGCTTCCACGAGAATTTCAGTATATATTTTCGATCGGGACGGCAGGCGCGGCCGGGCAAAATCCAATACATTTTGAACTAAACACTCAAGCGTTTTCACTTCTTCTAAAATATAATCGATATATCGGGTTTTTTTTTCATCATCGGAACTTATTTCATTTTTTAATAATTCCGCAAAACCTCTTATACCGCCGAGCGGGTTTCTAATTTCATGCGCCACGCCGCCGGCCATTTGAGATAATATACTGACCTGCTTTTCTTTTTCTAAATTAGATTCTTCAAGTTTTCTATTTATAACCGTAGTTTCTTTTATACGGCTTTCAAGATTATCCGCTATCTGATTGAATGAATCGGCGAGCAAACCGAATTCTGAATTTTTGTCAAAATCCAGACGCTCTTTTAACTCACCAGCCGCCAATTTTTTGGCCGTGCCTGATATGGAACCGAGATTAGCGAAAAATTTGTTTATATAAATTCCTATTATAATAACTATAAGCAGGATGCCTATTAAAACAAAAACTATCGCCCAGCTGGAATAATTGGTTGTTATCATCTCGTTTAAAGGCGATATTTTACGCCACACAAGAAGAATTCCAAGCACTTCCGCGTCTCTATAATTTAATGCCGGACGATTATCGTTAAAAATGCTTGCTTTGATTGGATAAGCGCATTCGACAATTTTTTCGCCGTCAATCGATTGATTGATAACATAAGAACGCGAACGCTCTTTAACCTGCCTGTAACTTTTATCGAGAAATTTTTTTTTGATGTAATTAATATCCGACGATGCAACCACTTCAAAATCTTTGTTTAATACATGTATTTTATATACTTCTATTTCACTCGACTGAGAATAATTTTGAAGATATTGCTGAAGCTTAATTAGATTATTCATTAATTTCAATTCTATGATTTGATCGTGAATCTCTGAAGTAATAAATTGAATTGATTCACGACGGTTATCGGCCGCGGTATCTTTTACGTATTGAAAAGTTATTACCAGCCCTGCATATATTAAAAATGCTGATAATATAAGTAAAATAAGTATTCTAACCGCGTATATTCTGACTCCGTACATAATTAAGAATTATAATAGATTATCATGTACTTGTCAAGTATTTAACCTTTGTGTTATAATTAAAGTGAGATATAATTCGCCATATTATTAAAATTATTAACAACGGTGGTATTTAATGAGAGAAACTGCTATAGGAATAAAAGTATCCTATAAAATAGGATTACTCTTTGCGGCGGCGGCACTTTTTATTATCGGCCTCAGCCGTATATTAGAAGCGTTCAGCCCCGCTTTTATAGTATGCATATTAATTATATGCGCTATGTTTATGACTCTTGTATCGTTCATTATTAAAAATAATTTTTCCAGACCTATCAACGAAATAATTAATGTAATCGAAAACAACGACGGTGATAAAGAAGTCAAACTCGATTCTTTCGAACGCAATACCGAAATGTATGAAATAGCTCTCGCGATTTCGAGTTTTATTGAGCGAATAAATAAAACCAATCAAAAAATCAATCAACGTAAAATCATTGAAATGGATACGGTCCATCAAATCGCGAAAGCCATGAGCGCAAGACTCAGTCTTGAAGAAGTGCTTCGCATGATAATCAATCTGGCCACAAACGTACTCGATGCAAAATATGCCTCTTTAATGCTTATTGAAGATGAAACTAACGAACTTACCATAAGAGTTTCAAACGGGCTGAGCCCTGAAATAATGAAAAAAGTTCGTATTAAAGTCGGAAGCGGCATAGCCGGGACCGTAGCGTATGAAGGCAAACCTTATCTTTCTAAAGATATCGAAAATGATCCGCGCTTTAAAAAAAGCTCCAATCCAAAGTTTGAAACTAAATCTTTTATTTGCGTACCGGTTAAACTCGGCGACAAGGTAATCGGCGTTTTAAATATCAACGATAAAAAGAACCATGATATTTTTAACGAAGACGACCTGCATCTGCTTACAATACTCGCCAATCAGGCCGCTATAACCATAGAAAATTCAAGACTTTATCAACAGGCTGAAAAAAAAGTCGAAGAACTTGAAATGCTTTTTAGCGCCTCGAAAGTCATGAGTTCTATATTAGACGTAAATATACTTTTACGTCAGGTCCTCGAAACCTGTATTCATATAGTATTTTCAAAAGCCGGTATGATTATGCTGTTTAATCCCGATTCGATGCAATTCGAAATTAAAACCTGTCACGGCCCTATCGATATGCGCTGCGCCTACGAATTTCGTATAGACAGCGATTCCGAGCTTTGCGAAAAACTCGAATGCGATCTCAGCGCCACGCTGATAGGTAATATAGACGAAAATATTGATCTGGCGGACCTTACCAATTATTTAAAATTTAAGGTAAAAGAAATAATCTGCGTTCCGCTTCATACCAAACAGAAAGTAACCGGTATAATGCTCGTAATTTCAGATATTTCACAAAATAATTTCGTATCGAGCGATTTGAGTATTCTTTCAGCGCTTTCCACGCAGGCCGCCGTCGTAATAGAAAATGCCAAACTCTACGAAAGCATGAAAGACCAATTTTTATCGACTATAAGAGTTGCCACTAACGCTCTTGAATTTAAAGACGCATATACTTCGGGCCACTCCGAACGCGTTACGGAATTCGCCGTGCTTTTAGCCAGAGAATTAAATCTCGCGCAGGAAGATATCGAAAACATAAGGCAGGCGGCAATTCTTCACGATATAACGAAGAGGGATACACCGGACGCCCATTTGC
>CAYQWL010000080.1:8213-14602 GCA_964421195.1 uncultured bacterium
GCATATCTGAAACCATTCTAACTAAAAAAGGGCGGCTTACGGATGAAGAATTTGCTACTATCAAATTACATCCATCCATAGGCGATTCGATAGTCGAACCCATGGCTCTTAACCCCTCCGTCAGAGCAGGCATAAGAAACCATCATGAAAGATGGGATGGGCGCGGCTATCCTGACGGCCTGGCTGGAGAAAAGATACCTTTTTCAGCGAGAATTATCGCTTTAGCCGATGCGTTCGACGCAATGACCTCGAACAGGCCATATCGTGACGCCATGGCTATGGAAAAAGTATATTCGGAATTTATAAAATGCGCGGGCGGGCAATTTGATCCGAATCTTGCTGGAATTTTCGTAAATATGCTGAAAAAAATGGATGCTAAATCACTTACCGCCCAGAATACGCCGGGCTCGATGAACGCAGAACCTATTAATAATATCGAAGGATAAAACGCCGGCCGGCAGATAAAAATCACATCACTATATAGCGAAAGTCCTCTTTAAAATATCTTCAAAATATCCTTTATTAGTTTCAGGTTTTAAATTAAGGCCAAGATTTATTAAAAAATCTTCCGCTTTTTTTTCATCCGTAGCAGAATTAAAACGCACTTCTATAAATTGCCCGAGATTTTTAACATCGTCAACCGCTATATCGAGTCCGCCGCCATATTCCATTTTAAATTTATACCGCATTTTATCGGTCGTAATAACATTCGAATAACCAAGGTAAATAAGCACTTCAGCGAATTTCCGATTTATCGGAAAATCAATTCGCGGCCTCTGAAAAGAACTTTTACGGGGCCCTTTATATGTTAAAGTCAGGCCGGAATCTTCTTCTCTTATTCTTAAAAGCTCGTCGCTTTCCATAAAATTAAGGCCCGGCGCAACATAATATTTATCGATCTGCCGGCTTTCGCTCGTCAATACCGCACCGCGGCATTTAAGCTTTTGAAGCGAAATGTCAAATGGACAACGTATTTTAAATTCGAAACGATTAATTTTTTCATAAGTTTCGCAATACGGCGCGAATTCATTATTGATTATAAGATCGGCGGCATTTTTAGTAACTTCTATATATTTTTCATACATAGGCTGGACGGTGCTTACATATTGCAAAAGAATTCCCTCGAAATCCTGGCCGGTTTTTCCAATATCACGCATAAGACGGCGCAGCAATTTACCATGAAGATTGGCTTCTATAAAAATAGAATAATCAAACAGATCTGATAATTTTTCGTTTAAAGTAAAAATTCCTTCCACCACTATCAGCCTGCATGGTTTTACTTCGTGATGACCTATTACATAACCTTTTTCAAGCGAACGTTCCGGACGCATTATAGTTTCGCCGTTTTTAAGGCTTATCAAATGAGTCCTGGCCAGATCAAGATCGATAGCCGCCGGATCGTCGAAATTAGAATTCAAATTTTTAACGATCCATTCACGATCTTTATAATAATCATCGAGCGTAAAAATCGTAACTTCAGGCATCCACGAACTCAATTCTCCTGCTATAAAAGTTTTACCGGAACCAGAACCGCCCGCTACGGCGATCAATACTCGTTCTTTGCTCTTCATGAGCCCCGCCGCTTTCGATTTGACTATTTTAACGCCTTCATCTTTATTCGGAGCGGTTTTATCGCCAAGACGTTCAAGCGCCATTTGAAAATTAGTACGGCATTCAAAAACCGAAACTCCAATATCGTTCATAAATTCGATTATTCTGGCTTTTTCTATTTCGTCTCTATAATAAGCTTTCACGACGGAACCAAGACCAAAAATATCGTCGCGGCTCATTTTAAAATCACTTTCATATAGTCTGCGCCGTTTGTATAAAGTAGCTAAACGTTTAAATCCCGTAGCTGATAAAATTTTATATATATTTTCATCGCAGGCCGAACAAATTTCAGAAAATTCAGCCCATTCATCAACACTTTCTGAAAGACAGGTAAAGGTGATTTTATAAGAACCCGATGAAGAAAATTTATCTTCCGCCGCGCAGATTCCATCGATTTGATGACGAACGCGAAGGGTATGCCTGGAAATGCTCGATTGCATATCGAGATTTCTAAAATAAACGTCAGTTTGCCTGAAATCGGCCGTTATTTTAAAACCGGCCGAATGTTTATCGAATAATTTTTTTTGCGATTCATCGAGTAAAACTTTAATCTTATTCATAAATTATCTCCATATTACATAAAATAACGATAAATGATTTTTAAATTTTATCACAGGTTTTATCCGTCTGTCAATAAAATCAAATATATTAATCAATACAAAGTCAAACACAAAATCAAAATACATATTGTTTTTATACCGGTATTCTGGTATAATCATATAATAATATAAAACGATCGGATGATAATTTTTCAGCGTATTTCGTATTAAATTCCGGCCGTTTTCATTCATATAAAACATATTAAATTAAAGGAATTTTATGATATCCAACGATATAGATACCGTAATATTCGATATGGGCGGCACTCTTTTAGATTACGATCCTGTCGATGCCGGCGTGATGCGGGTTATCAGACGCGATAAAATAACAGCGTTTCTTAATTCAAAAGGTTACCATTTTACCGCCGGAGATATCGAAAAATGTCTTATTGATCCTTATTATGAATGCAACAACATTGAAAGCGAGCAAAATTTAAGAGAAGTCGATCTTTATGCCTGCATAAAAAAAGGACTTGAACGGCTTTTAGTGGCCGAAGATTATTCTTTGTGGATAATAGATTTAATCCACCGGCTTTTAAAAGACAATCTTATTATTTATAGCGGGACCGTCAAAACTCTCGAAACGCTTTCAGCCCATTACACTCTTGGGTTGATTTCCAATACGACTATTCCCGGAATTTTCTTCGCGCGCGATCTCGAAGAAGCGGGCATAGCTAAATATTTTAAACATATGCTATTTACCGCCGACTGGGGTTTTCGCAAACCTCATTCATCGGTATTTTATCGCATGCTCGAATTACTCGATTCATCCGCGCAGCGTTCTCTTTATGTCGGAGATTCGTTTAAAAACGATGTTTACGGTCCAAAAACATCAGGGATGAAAACTGCATGGATTAATCCCGGCGGCCTGCGCGCGCCCGAAAAGTTCAACGGCGTAAAACCCGATTATGAAATCAAAAACGCACAGGAGCTTATAAACATATTATTAAATAATTAATATAATAATGGAGTAATTTTTTTATGTATTACCTTTCTTTTTTATTTCATTTATATCAGCCCCCCACTCAACTCGGCTTCGTAGTGGATAAAATTACGCAGGAATGTTATGGGCCGCTTTCCGATCTATTCACCAGCGCGCTTGAACCACGTTTTACCGTCAATATAAATTATTCTCTGACGGAACTTTTACTCCAGCGGTCACATCAAGATGTCTTGCAAAATTTAAAATCCGCTTTAAACGCCGGTAATCTCGAATTCGTCGATTCAGGAGCATATCATCCTATTTTTCCGCTTATTCCCGAAAGCGAAGTAATCAGGCAGCTTAAAATTAATTATGAAGGCAATCGAGCCGTTTTTGGCGATAAATATAAACCGCGTGGAATATTTCCTCCTGAAATGTGCTACAGCTCTCGCATTGCAAAACTCGTAAAAAAAATAGGCTACGAATGGATCATAACAGACGATCTTCCTTATTCATATTACGGCGGCGAAACGCCGCGCGCGCATATTGCCGAAGCTGAAAGCTGCGGAGTATTTTTACGTTCTAACAGACTGTCGAACGACATATCCTTTCACCAGTGGAAAGGAAATGAATTTCTCGATAAAATAGAAAACGACATGAATCAGGAGCTTGGAGAACGCGACGGTTATATTATAATCGCTATGGACGCGGAAACTTTCGGGCACCATCACAAATATTATCATGAAAAATTTATACATTCTCTTATGCACGCCGTCAAATATAAAACCAGAATAAAACTTGCTACCATATCTGAAATTTTCGATAAGTTCCAGACTAAAAAAGCTTTCGTGCCGCCTTCGACCTGGAGCGCGTCGATGCAGGATCTTTATTCCGACGATCCCTACCCATTATGGCAGAGTAAATTCAATCCCATACATCACAATCAATGGCAGCTTACGCATCATGTTTTGCGCGCCGTTATTAAAAGCGGCGATGAAAATTCCCGCCGGCTTATGGATCGGGCGCTTTATTCCTGCCAGAACTGGTGGGCGTCGCTTTCAAATTTCGACCCATCGCAAATATATCGCGGCGCATATCTTTTACTCGACACTCTCGCGGCCGCTTCGAATGCGTCAGGCGATAAAGAAACGTTGAGAATGGGAAGAGAATTTTATAATAATCTGGTGTATTCAGTATTTTCAAGAATAAATAAAAACCCTGAAGCATAATTAAATGTACATGCAGTAAAAATATAGACTGGACTGGTAAAAATTGATAACCGAAGTATCTATTAAAAATATATCTCTCGCCGACAAAATTGAATTCAACCTTAGCGGAGGTTTTAACGTTTTCACCGGCGAAACCGGCGCCGGTAAATCTCTCGTTATTTCAGCCATAGCTTTTATTTTTGGTATGAATTCCGATTTTTCGCGGCTAAAAAAAGACGGCCAAGCGGCAAGCGTAAGCGTCTCAATCGCGGTTACGCCCGAAATAAAAAGCGCGATCGACGCTATATTAAATGAAAGCGCGATCGAATTCGAAGAAGACGACGAATTAATTATAACTCGCACGATTACGCCCGATTCAAAAACTAAAAACAGCGTTAACGGAGTAAAAGCCGCTGCGTCGCTTCTTAATAAAATAGGACGAGCCGTCGTTGAAATTTCAGGCCAAAACGACGAACTTCTTTTACTCGAAGCCAGAGCGCAATTCGAACTCGCGGACCGTTATTGTGGAAGCGAACTCGACGAAATTAAAAAAAACCTTTATGAATTATGCTCACAAATAAAATCCCTTATCTGTGAGCGGGAAGAGCTCCGGCGTACCGAAGATGAACGTGAAAAGCTCATCGATTTATATTCATTTCAAATAAACGAAATCGAACGCGCCTGTTTGTATGAAAACGAAGATATCGAGTTAAATCAGAAAATTGAATTTTTAAAAAATATCGAAAAAATAACGCGAATTAAAGACGAAATTACTTTTATACTCAATGGAAACGATGATATCCCGGCAATCGGCTCATCATTTTCACGTCTCGGAGGGCTTCTGTCAAAACTCGCCGGTTACGATCGTTTTTTCGAATCACAGGCCGCCGCTATTACCGACGCGTATTATCTTCTCGATGAAATATCAGACGGCGTTTCAGAACTTGACGAAAAACTTGATTATTCAGAAAACGAATTAAACGAAAAAATAAGCAGACTTCAAAATATCGATTTACTTAAACGCAAATATGGCTCGGAAATTAAAGACATTTTAAACTACCAGGTCGAATGCCGCGAAAAACTTTTAAAACTCGAAAATTATGAACAAAATTACTCATTAATAAATTCGAAAATTGATATAAGATTCGCTGAATATCTTGAAACTGCTCGAAAAATAACAAAAATCAGATTAAAAAATAAAAATAAAATCGAGACCGCCGTTAATTTAGAACTTGCTTCACTCGATATGAAAAATGCACGTTTTATCATCATGATCAATGAAATAAAAAATTTTGACGAAAATAAAGTTAATCCAAACGGTCTGGAGACTCTTGAATTTTACATACAAACCAATCCCGGAACGCCGTTTGCGCCTATTTCCAGAATAGCCTCGGGCGGCGAAATGTCTCGCATAATGCTCGCGGTCAAAACCGTGCTTTCAGCGTATTCAAAAGTGCCGAGCGTTATATTTGATGAAATAGATACCGGCATAGGCGGTTTCACTCTTAACGCGGTAGGCGAAAAACTACGGTCCATAGCAGGTTCACGCCAGGTGATATGCGTCACGCATTCTCCTATTATAGCTTCTTTTGCCTCGTGCCATTATTTAGTCGAAAAACGAATTATAGACAATGAAAAAACCGCTATAGGCTTCAATAAGCTTACAGGAACGGCGGTCGAATCCGAAATAGCGAGAATGCTCGGCAATGATTCAGAAATCGGAATATCGCACGCGCGCGAATTATTATCGAAAAATAAATCGAAATAACAGCCGGATAATTAAACAATATGAAAATTATAAACATTCGTCACGACATAAAATTCGGCATAGTATATGAAGATGATTTTATTATAGTAATCGATAAACCCGCCGGAATATTAATACATTCAGACGGGACCGGCGCAAACTGCCTTACCGCGGCTATCGAAGATTATTTAAAAATATCCGCCGGAATGGCGACGGCCAAAAAAGCCTATCATACGCACCGTCTCGATAAAGGCACGTCCGGACTTATCCTTTATGCTAAAGATCGGGACACCTGTGCGCTT
>CAYQWL010000080.1:14612-17263 GCA_964421195.1 uncultured bacterium
GACCGCGCGTTATTTAAAAACCTTATATCTCGATATTATACCGCAATATGCGAAGGCCGGCTGGCAAAACGCGAAGGCGTTATTAACCTGCCTATCGGCCGCGATAGACATGACAGCCGAAAATACAGGGTATCGAAAACCGGAAAACCGGCCGTTACAGAATATAAAGTACTCAACTATATAAAAAATGAAAATTTAAGCGTTATCGAAGCCCGTCTTGAAACCGGCCGTACACATCAAATACGCGTTCATTTTTCACATAAAGAGCATCCGCTTGCCGGCGACATTCTCTATGGAGCCAAACCGTTAAAAAACGATTGCGGCCGGAATTTCCTTTTACACTCTTCTTTTCTACGTTTTGAACATCCTCATTCAAAAAAAATAATAATATTACACTCCGAAGCGGATTTTATTAAAAACTTAAAATTATATATAAATAAATCCACCGTTTTAAATAAAGTTTAAAAATTAAAAAGCGGACCGGCTGCATTTCGCTCAATAATTTTATGATTGACGCTCGTTTTCTTCCTGCTCGCGATATTGAAGTTCATATAATTTATAATACATGCCGCGCATTTTCAATAACTGCTCGTGACTTCCAGTTTCAATAACCCTGCCCTTATGCAATACTATTATACGGTCAACGTTTTTTATAGTAGAAAGCCTGTGGGCAATAATTATCGAAGTTCGTCCCTTTAATACTTTTTTCATCGCGTCACGGATTAAAAATTCGGTTTCAGTATCAACCGAAGACGTAGCTTCGTCCATAATAATAATACCAGGATTAAACGCTATGGCGCGCGCTAACGCCAGAAGCTGACGCTGGCCTACAGACAGCGTAACGCCTCGTTCGCCGACCGGTTGATTATATTTTAACGGCAAGCGTTCAATGAATTTATCGGCATTAACAAATTTTGCCGCCATAACAACGTGTTCAAATGAAATTTCAGGATTGTTCATTCTTATATTTTTATCGACACTCGCTGAAAATAAAAAAACGTCCTGCTGCATTATAGCTATATGGCCGCGAAGAGATTCGAGTGAAAGTTTACGAACATCAACGCCGTCTATAGTTATGGCGCCGGATTTTATATCGTAAAAGCGGGCGAGAAGATTTATAATAGTGGTTTTTCCTGAACCGGTACGGCCGACGATCGCAACCGATTCGCCGGATTTTACATCGAACGAAACTCCATGAAGTATTTCATCACCTTCGTTATATTCAAAAAATACGTTATCAAATTTTATATCGCCCCTGAATTCCTTTATAGTTAAAGAATTTTCCGGATCGCTGACGGCGGGCCGCATATCAAGCAATGAAAACGTTTTTTCACACGAAGCCATAGCCATCTGGAATATATTATACTTTTCGGCGATATCGCGTATCGGTTTAAAAAAGCGATTGATATATTGGGTAAAAGCTACGAGAACGCCGAATCCTATCCGGCCGTCCATAACGGCGCGCCCGCCAAAATAAATAACGGCGGCGATCGCCATAGCATTGATAAGCTCAATTGCCGGAAAAAACATAGCGTTCTGCCTGATAGAGCGAATAAATGTATTGCAATTTTTGACATTTATCGAATCGAATTTTTTAAAATTAGCGTTTTCACGGACAAAATTCTGAACCTCGCTTATTCCCGCTACATTTTCCTGAAAATAAGCGTTAAGCGCGGCCTGGTTAATTCGCGCTTCACGGTATGCGCTGCGCGCATATTTACGATATATAAGAGTTATAAGGCATAAAACCGGAAGTATCGAAAGCGTTATAATTCCGAGCCTTAAATCCAGCGTTAAAAGCATGGCGGCGATGCCAAACAGGGCAAAAAAATCGCCGAGAATAGTTACGAACCCCGCGCTGAGAAGATCGTTTAAAGTTTCAATATCGCCGATCAAACGAGTTATAAGACGGCCGACTGGATTTTTATCGTAAAACGAAAAAGAAAGCTTTTGCATATGTGAAAAAAGCCTGAGCCGTAAATCGTACATCGCGTGCTGGGCCATTAAATTAATGGTATAAGTATGCAAAAATTGAAATATAAAATGCATTATCAGGACCGCCTGATAAAAAATAATAACCTTATAAATATCATTGATTTTATTTCTGGCTATATAATCGTCAATTGCTACTTTCGTTATATACGGCGGAAGCAGGTCTAAAAAAGTGACTATAAATAAAAATATCACCGCAAACGTCATATAACGGATATAAGGCGTAACGAAATAAAAAAGCCTTTTAATAAGACGGGAATCATACGCTTTGCCGGTAATTAATTCGTCGTCAAATTGCTTCATTGGCGTTCACGCTCCCGCTGCCCGCCGTTCATTTCAATTTCAAATTTAAGTTTCTGCTTCTGATAAGTTTTTGCATAAATTCCGTTTGCGGCCGCTAATTGCTGATGAGTGCCGCGTTCGGCTATTTCGCCGTTATCTATGACTATTATTTCATCGGCATTCATTATAGATGAAATACGATGTGATACTATTACAGTCGTAGAATTTTTCATATATTTTTCAAGTCCGGCCATGATAGCTTCTTCTGTACGGTTATCTACCGCCGATAAAGTATCGTCGAATATTAAAATACACGGCTTTTTTAATAACGCGCGGGAAATAGCGAGCCTTTGCTTTTGCCCGCCCGAAACGGTAAT
>CAYQWL010000081.1:0-17121 GCA_964421195.1 uncultured bacterium
AATATAAATTTATATCATATCGCATTTTACCGCGAAATAAATAATAAACGGCAAATTAAAATTAAGTTCAAGGAGATGTTTTATATGTTGAAAAAACTGCATGAACTCGTTTCAGTAGCTAAATCGAAAGGCAGGCGAACGGTATCGGTAGCTTCGGCGCATGACGAAGAAGTGCTCGAAGCCATTAATGAAGCCGTCAAAGAAGAACTCGTAACGCCGCTGCTTTACGGTAATAAAAAAAAGATCGAAGAAATCGCCGCTCAAAAAAACATTAAACTTGACAAATACGAAATATATGATGTTCCCGATGACAGAAAAGCCGCCGAAGAAGCTGTTAAAGCGGTCAGTTCAGGAAAAGCTAATATGATAATGAAAGGGCTTTTATCTTCTAACGTTTATCTCGGCGCTATTTTAAATAAAGAATGGGGACTGCGTTCGGGCGGCGCCCTCTCGCACGTTATGCTGTTCGAATCACCGATAGCGGAAAGAGTAATGTGCCTTACCGATGCAGCCATGATGGTAGCTCCCGACCTTAAAGGCAAAATCGCGATAATTGAAAACGCGATATCCGTAATGCATAAAATAGGCTTCGAAAAGCCTAAAGTCGCTTTATTAGCCGCTATAGAATTGGTTAACGCCGATATGCCGGCAACGACGGATGCGGCCATTATCGCAAAAATGTCGGCTTTAAAACAAATAAAAGGCGCTATAGTTGACGGCCCTTTCGCTTTTGATAACGCCGTATCAAAAGAAGCGGCTAAAATAAAAGGCATAGAATCACCCGTAGCCGGAGACGCAGACGTTCTCGTAACGCCCGATATCGAAGCCGGAAACGTTCTTTACAAAAGCATCGCATACTTCGTAAAAGCCAGAATGGCCGCCGTAATAATCGGAGCTAAAGCGCCCGTAATACTTACTTCACGCGCGGACACTCATGAAGCTAAATTTCTGTCGATAGCGCTCGCGGCGGCAACCGCATAACCGGCAGCCTTTAACACCGGCAATTTTAAAAAAAGCCCGGTATTTTATACAGATAAAATTTATTTTTACATAATAATAAAATATTCGCCTTACGGACGCCCCGGCTATTTTTAACGGCTACGGATTATCCGATAAGGCGAATGTTTTTAAATTATTAAACTATTATTATAAATATTATAAAGCGTTATTTTCCATTCACGGCCTGTTTTTTCGCGTCTTTATTTAAAAGCCTGGTTAATTCTTTTATAAGGCGCCTGTTCTGCTCAAAAGTACCGATGGTGATACGCATATAATTATCGGTCAGGCCCCAGGCTTTCATCGGGCGAACGATAATGCCGGCTTTTAAAAGCTCGTTACATATATATTTACCGTCGTATTCACCATTTATTTTCACCAATATAAAATTAGCTTCGCTTTCATAATAATCGACACCGAGCTTTTTATAATTATCATATAAATATTTTTTTTCTTCGCTGCAAAGGATTTTACTCTTACGGGCGTGTTCCGCCGCTTCGAGCATACAGGCGGCGCCCGCCGCCTGAGCGAGCATATTAATGTTAAACGGGCCGCGGACTACGTTTATATATTTAACGATATCCGGATTAGCTACGCCATAGCCGACTCTCACGCCGGCGAGCCCGAATATTTTAGAAAATGACCTTAACATTATTATCGGTTTTTGCGGATAATCCCTCTGCAATTTTAAAGCGTCGGGATATAATTCCGATTCGACGAAACCCGCATAAGCTTCATCTAATATGACTATTATATCATCAGAAATTTTATCGAGAAACGAACGTATTTCTTTATCGTAAACTATAGTTCCGGTCGGATTATTTGGATTAGCTATCAAAATAATTTTAGTCCGTGAATCGATAAGTTTCGCCATAGCTTCGAGATCATATCTCATGCCGTCTTTCATCGGCGCCGGACGGTATTCGCCATTCGCAATGCGCGCCATCTGGCCATACCTCATAAAAGTATATTGCGAAGTTATCACGTTATCGCCGGGTTCTAAAAAAGTAGTCATAATTATCTGTAAAAGTTCGTCCGATCCGTTACCGGTAAAGACTCTGTTATAATCGATGTTATGAATTTTAGCTATAACGCTTTTAAAGTTAAAAGACTCTCCGTCGGGATAAAGGTATATTTTATCAAGACATTCCATAATCGCTTTTTTAGCGATTTCTGGAGTACCGCATGGATTTTCATTAGAAGCTAATTTATCGATATCGGAAATACCGAGTTCACGTTCGAGTTCTTCGATAGGTTTTCCGGGTATGTACGGCGACGCGTTAAACAGGTCTCTGCGCACGATTTTTTTGATATCCATTATTTACCCCCAAAATTTCCATATTTTTTCGCTACTTCATACCATATTCATATTTAATTTTTTTTACTAAATGAAAAGGAGCCTTACTATTTAAATAAATTCGTATGACAATTGCCGCAAAGTATATTTTCATGATTATTCATAAACAAACTAATTTTTATAACATTTTTAGCTTCGCACGACCGGCAGGCAAAATTTAATTTTTCTTCGCCGAGCTTAGGATAGATAGCCAGTTCAACCGCGAGTCTTTCTTTAACATCCGCTATCACTTTTTCATTTTTAAAAAGCCCGAATATTCCACTATTTTTATATTTCGCCAGTTCTTCGGAACATTCAAAAGCCGCCTTACGCATCATCACGATATTTGAATTTCTGAGCATCAATTCGTCTTTAAGCGATTTAAGCCTGGTTTTAATACCATAAACGCGCGGATAAATTTTTTGTATCTCGATATATTTATTAAGAAGTTCTTCCACACGAGAATATTCTATTTTATTAATATTTTTAGAAAGCCTGCGCCATTCTATATCGGCCGTTTTTTTCAACGCCGACGCTTTTTCTTTCTGATCGCGCTCTTTTTCAAAATCGCGATTACCTGTTCCGAACGGCAGCTTACACAATCCGCATTTGATGTTTTGCAAATTTAAATATGACAGATCGGGAAGACGATTTTTCGTGCCGCAATTAGTGCAAATCACATAAACATTGCCGTCATCTTCAGGCCGGTGTTTTAAACTCTCTATTTTTTTTTGAAGCGCCTTTATATCGTTTTTTAGCTTTTCGTTTTCTATAATTAATGAATGAGAAGTACTGTAATCTCCACTCATTTTAGGCTTATGGCCGCTAAAATTCATAGCGGCGTCATAATCGCTCCGCTTCATTGAATCGAGCAGCACTTCTTTAGCCATGTTCAATAACTTTATTTTATGATCGGATATGCCCGCGTTTAAATCAGGATGGTATTTTTTAACGAGCGCCTTATAAGCCGCTTCGATAACCGGCGCGGTCGCGGCGGGACTTATTTCTAATATTTCATAAAAATTATACTGATAAACCGAATTACGAAACATCGCGCCGCGCCGCCTTCGCTTTATCTATTAATTCATATTTAATCGAAGATAATTTTTTATTATATCTTAAATCGAGCATATAATCAGCGTTAAAATTAGCAAGAGATCTAAATAAATTTTCTTTTATTTTACAATCGTTTTTTTCAAATTCCAGAAGCATATTTTTAATTTTCATACGTTTGAGATTTTTAAATTCATTTTCAGGGCATCCGCAAGCTGCGGCTGGAAATCCCATTTTAACGCAATATTTTTCAGTAGTTTTCTCACTTACATATATAAGAGGCCGGATCACCCGAAAATTTTTTGTTCCCGCTTCGAAAACCGGGAGCATCGTTTCTATCCTGCCGTTATACATCATAGACATCAGAACTGTTTCTATAAAATCATCGAGATGATGGCCGAGAGCTATTTTATTGCACCCATTCACTTCCGCCAGCCTGTATAATATTGAACGGCGCTGACGCGAACAATGAAAACAACCGTCGGCCGATTTTTGCGGGTTAGAAAAAACCGTTTCATAAATATCACTGTTTTCTATATGATAATTATAATCATTTTCAGCAAGCCATTCTTCAATTGGAGAAACCGCATAACCTGGAAAACCAGGATTAACGACGCAGACAAAAAGAGTGAAATTTACCGGCGCTCTTGTTTTAAGGCGAGAAAGAGAATCAAGCATGGCGAAAGAATCTTTACCGCCCGAAAACGCAACTAAAATTTTATCGTTTTCGTTAATCATATTGTAATGTTTAACGGCCAGTCCCACATTACGATATAACGAATACCTGAAATTACTCAAACCCACTCCGCCATTTCTCCGCCATTTCATAATGTTAAATTAGATATAAAATTTATTTAATTTTAACATAACAAGACAATAAATTCAATCTATTTATCTAAATTATTTATATGGGAATTATCATGATTAAATTAAGCCGTCCGCTTAATTACCTGCTTTTTATTAAAATTTGTAATTTTTAAAACACCTATTGATTTTTTAACCCGGCCCATGATACAATTATTACGTTTTAAATTCAGGCAGTTATTTTACATAACGAAAGGGTGATTTTATTATGTCAGGCAGTAAACCGAATTTTAAAAAGAAAATTATCGTTTTATCATTTACAATTTTTACTCTTTTTTTATCGCTTTTATTGTTTTCCGAATTATTATCACCTTACTCAAGCATAAATAAAATTAAAGAAAAAATCATACCCGCGGTTTGCGCTCAAACTAACGAAATTAAAGCCTCCACTCTCGATTCAGGCACGATTCCGGTTCAAACCGCGCACGCCTCAACCGAAGCGACGCCGCATTCAGAACCCGCGCATTCAGATTCAGCGCATCACGGAGCGTCATATAAAGTGCCGCCTTTATTAATCATCCCCTTTGCCGCGCTTCTCCTCGCTATTGCCGTAATGCCTTTTATAAACAAACACTTCTGGGAACGCAATTATCCTTATATATCATACGCGCTCGGTGTTTTCGTCGTTTTTTATTATATATTCGTTCTTGGCGCAACGGGAAAAGTATGGCATACGCTGCTTGAATACATCTCTTTTATAGCCCTTATCGGAAGCCTTTTTGTCCGTTACCGGCGGCATAGTTATAAAACTCAAAAATGACGGAATCCGGTAATAAATTCAGCGGTGCTTTTTATCGGTTCCATTCTTGCTAATATCATAGGCACTACGGGCGCATCGATGCTTTTAATCAGGCCCTTCATAAGAATCAATCATCGGCGCATCAGGCCTTATTTAATAGTATTTTTTATATTTACAATCAGCAATATCGGCGGCGCGCTAACGCCTATCGGCGATCCTCCATTATTTCTCGGTTACCTTCAGGGCGTTCCTTTTTTCTGGGTAATAGAACATGTAATTCAAATGTGGGCCGTAGCTATTTTTCTCGTAATAGGAATATTTTTTGTCATGGATTATTTTTACTTTTCTAAAGACAAAGTCGAAGGCTTAGAAAAAAAAGCGCTCGCTATAGCCGGCCACGCTTCCGAACTTCATGCGATAGATGAAAAACATCATGAACCCGGCAGCCCGGCAGCCGATAAAAAAACCGGCAAGAAAAAAAAGAAAGTTAAAAAACACGAAGAAGAAGACGATGGCATACTGCCCGACGAAGATGAAACTTTAAAATTCAAACTGCTCGGCATAACTAATTTCGTATTCCTTTTCATAATACTAATAGCCGTATTCATGCCGACTCCCTGGCGTGAAATCGTAATGCTCGCCTGCGCTATAGCGGCTTATAAATCTACTCCGAAAAAAAATCATATTGAAAACGGCTTTAATTTCGAACCCATTCGTGAAGTCGCCATTCTTTTTATAGGCATTTTCGCTACAATGATGCCCGCGCTCGACTGGCTCGAAGCGAACGCCGCCGCGCTCGGCATTAAAACGCCGGGGCAATTTTACTGGGGTTCAGGATTGCTTTCTGGCTTCCTCGATAACGCGCCCACCTATCTTAATTTTCTTTCGGCCGCTAAAGGTTTGAACGGAGTAGAACATGTTTCCGGACTTTTAGCCACTTCCGCGCTTTCACAATACGTTATCGCCATATCGCTCGGCTCGATTTTCTTCGGCGCGATGACTTATATTGGCAACGGCCCTAATTTCATGGTAAAAAATATATCCGAACAGATGAACGTAAAAATGCCTTCATTCTTCGGCTATGTTTTCCTATACTCCCTGCCCGTTTTAATACCGGTTTTTTCGCTGGTATGGGCTTTATTTTTAAGATAATTTAGAGTTATTTTATTATTCGGCTATTCGGCATGTTACAATTTAATAATGATAAAAAAATCTCCGCAAAATTTGACAAAACGAATTTCAACGGTTATAATTGTTGTATCGAAAAAAAGGAGATGAGAATTATGCCTGAAAAATCTTTACGCATCAAGCTATTCCTTTTGATATTAAGCGTGTTTTTAATTATATCGTCCCCGGCGGGCGCCGTTCCTGATTCGAAAGATAATATTGAACTATACTTCGGCCCCTCTGAAGACCGTTCTAAAACCATAGACAATTTTTTCATCGAATTAATCGATTCAGCTAAAATTTCAATTGACGGCGCATTTTTCGAATTCCGTCTTCAATCGATAGTTGACGCTTTTATAAGAGCGCATAAAAGAGGCGTTAAAATAAGACTCGTAACCGATACCGATTATTTTTCGAACGAATTCGCATCCGCGCTCGTTAATGCGGGCATAAAAATCAGGCCCGATGGAAGATCCGCGCTCATGCATAATAAATTCGCTATAGTAGATTCGAACAAACTCTGGACAGGATCTTATAATTTAACCGACTCATGCAGTTATAAAAACAACAATAACGCGCTTTGCATTTATTCAAAAAAAATAGCGGAAATATACCAGAAAGAATTCGATGAAATGTTTATCGATAATAAATTTGGAGCGACTTCACCTTCTACCGTCGAAAATCAGCAGGCCGAGATCTCCATTAACGGCGAAAAAACACTCTTAGAAGTATATTTTGCTCCTGAAGACAAACCGAACGCAAAAATTCACGAATTACTCAGCCGGGCTAAAAAAGAAATTTACTTCATGCACTTCGCTTTTACAGCAAATGAAATATCTGACATGCTGATCGAAAAATCAAAATCAGGCATAACTGTGTCAGGCATATTCGATTCAAAATTATACCGTTCTACCGGGCCGTATTCTGAATTTTTCAAATTAACGAGCGCCGATAGCATTAATATAGTCCTGGCCAATAATCCCGAAGGCAAATTACATCATAAAGTATTCATAGTAGATCCAACCCTGCCTGAAGGTTTCGTAATAACCGGTTCCGAAAATTCATCAAGCAACGGCGACCGCACTAACGATGAAAACGTTATTATAATACATAACGATAAAATCGCTAAAGCTTATTTTGCCGAATTTAGAAGGCTTTTCGGTAAATTTTCCAGCGCTTACGCCACATGCGTCAATTTATACTTCAAACCGGAACAGGATATCAAACACATAAGCATGGTTTTTAATACCAACGGCAAACCCGTCGATAAAATAGAAATCGGATATCCAGCCCGCTGGGCGCTCACCGGCAAAGAAAACGTACGTCTTCTTACCATCGACCAAAAACCGCTCGCTAAAGGTTCGCTCATATTCAACCGTAAAGGCTTTAGCGCCGTCAATCTTAACCTGAAACCTTTCGGAAAATCGAGCTTCGTAATATTCGATTTTGAAAACATGAAAGCGCCTAAAATCAAAGGCGGATATAATCTGTATATTAAGTCAGCCGAAAAAACCGAATATAAATCACTGCCGCTTAAATCTCAACCCGGCATATTTATAGCCGATTCAGCCGGCTCACTTTCAGACGACTGCCTTCATTCCTTTGAACTGATGCTTCAAAAAATGCAGACCTCATACTCAGAGTTACTTTCAATACAAGAAAATTCAACCAATTCAGAAATTTTTGAAAAACTTTTTAAAAACTGGCAGGCTAATTACTTCGAAATTAAAGAAGTACTTTTAACTGACGCCAAAAATCAAAATTATGAAAGAATCGATAGATTTTTAAATGTATATTCAACACTTGGCGCCGAAGATAAAACAAAAATGCCCGGCTTAACCGAAGGACTCGAAAAAATATTAAAAGCCAGCGCCGCTTCAGGCGACGCGGAAGCGCAAAAAAGACTCGAACCGCTTCTAAAATAATAATAATAGACACGAAACGTATATATATGCGATAATATTAAAACCTGATTTAAACTTTATTATTCGCGTATTTTGAGAAAACTTAACGATAGTAATATAAAACAATATTATAATTAATATACATTAAAAATGGCGTGATAACATATATCGCGCTTTTTTTCTATAAATACTGAAAATTTTATAGTTTTCTGTAATATTCTGTGATATTTTCCTTGAAAAATATTATTATTTATGGTAAATTCAATATCTAAAAAATGAATACCGATAAAACAACAAAAAAAACAAAACAAAAAATTAAAAAACAAAACGAAAATCCGGTCAAAAATAAGACTAAAGAAGAAATTTCAAGCGCAATTGCGCCGGTAGAAAATCAACACAACGAATTATGCCGCGACTGTATATTCGATTGCAAACAAAAAATCGGCGTAGCTATTTTATCCTGCCCGAAAAAAATAAAAATAGATGAACAACTTACTTTATTCAACAAAAACGGTAAACCGAGAAAGTGGAGGTAATTATTTTGGAAGAAATCAATATGCAAAAAGCTTATAATCCTGAATCCGTCGAAGAAAAATGGTATTCGGTATGGCGCGAAAGAAATTATTTTAAAGCCTGCACGGGCCCGCAATTCAATAATTCGAATTCATTCACCATAGTCATACCGCCTCCTAACGTTACCGGAATTTTGCATATGGGCCACGCTCTCAATGCTACCGTACACGATATAATCATAAGATATAATAAAATGAACGGAAAAAACGTATTATGGCTGCCGGGAACCGACCATGCCGGAATAGCCACTCAAAACGTCGTCGAAAAAAAACTCGCGAAAGACAAAATTAAAAGGCAGGATATAGGACGTGAAAAATTTGTCGAAAAAGTATGGGAATGGAAAAAACAAACGGGATCGACAATAATCAATCAGCTAAAAAAACTCGGCGCCTCCTGCGATTGGTCGCGTGAACGCTTTACAATGGACGAAGGGCTTTCTAACGCCGTTAAAAAAGTTTTCGTAACCCTTTATAAAGAAGGATTAATTTACAGAGGAAACCATATAATCAACTGGTGTCCGCGCTGTACCACAGCTCTTTCTAATGATGAAGTAGAATTTCATGATCTGGCCGGAAAGCTCTGGCACATAAAATATCCCGTCATAAAAGATCCGGCGCGCACGGATATAACGGATTATATAACGGTGGCGACCACCCGGCCTGAAACAATGCTCGGCGATACAGGGATCGCGGTATCGCCCGCCGACGAACGTTATAAAAATCTCATAGGAATGAAGGTAAAACTGCCGCTTACCGATCGTGAAATTCCTGTAGTCGCAGATGAATACGTTGATATGTCTTTCGGTACGGGCGCAGTTAAAATAACTCCCGCGCACGATCCTAACGATTTTGAAATGGGCCGCCGCCACAATCTTGAAAACCTTATAATCATGGATACCCGCGGCTATATAAATGAAAATGCAAAAGAATATGCCGGCCTGAACCGATTTGATGCCCGGAAAAAAGTAATCGCCGATCTCGAAGCGCAGGGATTGCTCGTTAAAATAGATGAACACCCTCACTCCGTAGGCCATTGCTATCGTTGCGACACTATAATAGAACCGTATTTATCGACTCAATGGTTCGTTAAAATGAAACCGCTCGCCGAATCAGCAATAGCCGCCGTACGTAACGGCGAAATAAAATTTATACCCGAACGCTGGGAAAAAACATATTATCACTGGCTTGAAAATGTACGCGACTGGTGCATATCACGCCAATTATGGTGGGGTCATCGCATACCAGTATGGTTTTGCAACGATTGCGGCGCCGTTAACGTATCGGAAACTACCGTTTTAAAGTGTGAAAAATGTTCATCAACAAATTTAAGGCAGGAAGAAGACGTTCTTGATACATGGTTTTCTTCTGCACTATGGCCATTTTCAACACTTGGCTGGCCTGAAGAAACTGAAGATCTTAAAACTTTTTACCCGACGAATGTTTTAATAACGGCATTCGATATAATATATTTATGGGTAGCGCGCATGATAATGATGGGCAAAAAATTTATGGGCCGCGTTCCTTTCAGTAAAGTTTACTTTACCATGCTCGTACGCGATGAAAAAGGCGAAAAAATGAGCAAATCTAAAGGCAATGCTATTGATCCGCTCGAAATTATCCAGAACTACGGCACCGACGCCCTTCGTTTTACGCTGGCTGCGCAGGCGACCACTACGGCAGACCTCAATCTATCAATAAACGCGATCGAAGGCTACCGTAATTTTGCCAATAAAATATGGAATGCCGCGCGTTTTTCACTCATGAATCTTACTGAATTCAATGTTCAAAAAATAGAATCTATAAACAAATTAAACGATTTAAAATTAGAATTACCAGATAAATATATGCTTATAAAATTAGAAGAATTAATATCAACGGTTAGAAAAAATATTGAACAATATGAATTTTCACATGCAGCAATGGCAGTTTATGAATTTATATGGTCGGAATTATGTGACTGGTACATAGAAATAATCAAACCGCGCTTTTATTCGCAAGATGAAAATGATGCGTCTAAATTTGCCGCAAGCGCAACACTTAATTATGTATTTGTTGAAACCATGAAAATAGCTCATCCATTCATGCCTTTTATAACCGAAGAAATATATACGACATTCGCTAAATCAAATAAAGAAAAAGAATCGCTTATGATCAGCGAATATCCGTGCCCGGAAAAATTCACTCAAAGAACAGGACTCATACTTTCGCAGAATGAAAAACAGCATATATATGCGGCTTTTAAATTTATAAAAGAAGCAATCATAGCCACCCGCCAGATCAGAGCCGAACTTGGAGTATCGCCTGGAGTACAGATCAAACCTGTCTTCGTATGCGCCTGTGAAAAAATTAAAAAAATAATCGATGATAACAGTTGCTGGATTAAAACCGTTATGCGCGCATCGGAAATAGAATATAAAACTAATATGACTGAAAAACCTAAGGGAATGGCGGTATGCTCGGTAGTAGCCGAAATTAAAGAAACAACCGCGGCAGGTACGGCCGCTGATAATATGACGCGCGTGGATATATACATTCCGCTTTCCGGCCTCATCGACATTGCGCGGGAAAAAGAAAGGCTCGCGCGTGAAATAACGAAAGCCGAAGAAGAATTAAACCGGGCAAATAATAAACTCAACAACAAAAATTTTATTGAACGCGCCGCCGCCGAAGCCGTAGAAAAAGAACGGGCGAAGCTCGAAAAATACGCTCAAATAAAAGAAAAACTAATATCTACAATAGAATCGCTCGAAGGTTAAATAATATATACGCGGCATTATTGCGCGCGTTTTAAATTTTATATTAAAGGCGTGGCAATGGGCGTTAAAGAAAACGAACATGAAATAATAATAGCAGGAAACAGCATCGAAGAAGCGCTTTTAAAAGCGTCAAAAAAAATCGGCGTCGCGCCAGAAAATATAAAATACGAATTTATCGAAAACGGCCACGGCGATGCTCCGCCAGGCCGCTACGGCTGCGTTAAAATAAAAATAATCAAAGATGTTTTTGCCAGGCACGAACGATTTCGGCACGAAATATCGATCGACAGGTTAATCAAAGAAGCCGAAGCGTTCGCTAATTCAAAAGACGGTTTCATAAGGCTCGAAGTTATAGGCGACGATGTAGAACTTACTATTTATCCGCATACCGGCGCGGGAAAACCAGTTACTATAAAAGACGCTTATGAGCGGCTTAACAATCCGCGTTATATCGAACTGTCAAAAAAATCCGTGATGGCTGCTTTCGAATATAAAGGGCTCAGGCATCCCCATATAGTGGCAAAACTCAATCCTGACTATAAAGACATCGACGCCCGGCCGATATTTGAAATATCAAACGATAAAATGGAACTTTATTTAAAATTCGTTCCTCCGCGCGGTTTCGGAAAATTTCCAGAATATGCCGAAATTGAACGGTTAATATATGAAATAGGAGTTAAAGCTCCGCCCGATAAAGTGGTTATCGAAAATGCGATTAAAAACAGAGCGGCTAATGTATCTTTTTTAATCGTTAAAGGCGAAGCGCCAATCAACGGATCCGACACTCGCGTTGAATGGGCTTTAGAACGCAGAGGCCCTGAAAGAATAACTTATCTAAGGCCTGACGGTTCGGTTGACTTCAAAAAAATATATCTGCTTTCAAATGTGCTTAAAGATAATACCATAGGAATAATAATGCCCGCCACAGAAGGAATCAACGGAAAAGACATTTACGGCGCAAATATCGCTTCAAAACCCGGCCGTGAAAAAACTATAGCGATCGGTAAAAACATTTATATAGCCAGCGACGGAACAACTATAAAATCAGCCATAGACGGTCAGATCAAATTTGAATGCGGAATAATTAATGCTTACCAAACTTACGAATTATACGGCGATGTTTGTTATAAAACCGGAAATATCGATTTCGCCGGATCGGTAATAGTAAAAGGCGGTGTTTTAGACGGATTTTCAATAAAAGCCGGCGGCAATGTTTACGTTGAAAACCCTGTTGGCGAGGCCGTCATAGAAGCCGGCGGCGATATCTGCCTGCCGGGAGGCTTTATCGGTAAAACAGGCGGAAGCTTAAAAGCGGGCGGAAGTGTTTTATTGAAATTCGCCGAAGGAGGCTCGATAGAAGCAAAAGAACGGGTGGTAGCCGATATGGCTGTCATTCATTCTAAAGTAACGGCGGGAGATAAAATAGAAACCGTCGGTAAACGCGGACAGATAATAGGAGGCGAACTTTCAGCGGCAAACGAAATAATCGCGAAAATCATTGGCGCCCCGGTAGGAGTAGCCACCAGGTTAAATCTCGGTTTTGACACTCTTTCACTCGCCTATTTTGAAAAAGTAAGCGGCGATGCGATAACCGCCGAAAAAGAAATTATAAAAATAGATCAGGCCCGCAATTGTTTACGGCTCAGCAGGACGCGAAAAGAAAACAAAATTGAAGGCGATACGGACGAAATGATAAAACGGCTCGACGCCACGCGCGCCATGCTTGAAACCAGATTGGATTATTTAAAAAGTGAAAAAGAACGAGTTTTGAAAGAAATGAATACGGAAACGCGCGGCATAGTAAAAGCGCTCGATATAATATACACGGGCGTTATTTTAAATATTAAAAACGTTGTATATAACGTACAGAGCAATATTATTTCATCGGCCCTGAGGCTTGAAAATCAGGAAGTGAGAATTTTTCCATTATGATATTTAAAGGATACTCAAAAGCTAAATACAGCAGCTGGCTTTATTATTCGCCCTATCATACGCTTTTCGACGCCGGAGAAGGCATAAACACCATACTCGAAGAAAAAATAGTGGCTATAAATAATATAATATTATCGCACGGTCATACCGATCATTATACCGGGTTAATCAATATCTTAATGACTAAATTCGGCCACTTTTACTCTACCGGCGAATTCAAGGAACTTTCAATTTATTATCCGGCTAAAGATATTGCATTAGCGGCCTATATCGGATATATAAAAAATTTCTATAAACTCGATAACGGAAATAAAGATTTTAAAATCAACTGGATCGAAGTAGAAGCCGGACGCGTTTACGATTTTAATACAAGGCTCGACACTTATCTTGAAACTTTCAGCATAGAACATACTAAAGACGTTGTCAGCATAGGATACAACATAGTCGAACGGCGCAGAAAATTAAGGCCCGAATATTACAATGTGCCGCCGGAATCAGTAAAAAAACTTATTGATGAAAGGGGCCGCGACAATGTTATTTATATAGAAAATAAAAGGACGTTAACTTACTGCGGCGATTCGATAAACGCCCCGATCGAAAAATTTAAAGGAACCGATATATTAATCCACGAAGCTACATTTTTAAAAAATGAAGACCGCTCCGGACAGCTGCATTCGACTATCGAGGAAGCTTTCGATACGGCGGTAAAATCTAAAACCTCGCGTTTAATAATAAATCACATATCCACGCGCTATAAATATGATGAAATTAAAACGGAAGTATACAAAATGATCGAAAAATATTCGACCGCCGGTAAAATAAAAATCGATTATATCATTCCTGGCAAAGTTTTTGAAGTATAACTGATATCTGATATCAAATCAAAAATTTTGTAATAATAATAACCGAAATATATTTAAACAAAAGATAATATTCAATAAACTAAGAAATTCAACGAAAAATATAAATAAAACATAAAATTCAACGGCATTTCAATTTACATATTTTAATTTAGGTTTGAGTAATTTCAATTTTACATATAATATCACCTTAATAAAGTTCAAAAAAATATAATCGAAAAGGAGTTTGATATAAGTGAAAAAATTATTAAGTTCCATTTGTATCGTTATCATTTCAGCGTTAATCATCAGTTCGAACTGCGCTTTTGCCCAGGAAGAAGAAAGCGCGGCGGCGCCCGAAGTTAAAAAAACGGCTAAAAAAGCTCCCGCTAAAAAAACAGCGGCTAAAGCGACGCCTAAAAAAAAGGGTGAAACATTATCGAGCCTTATAAAAACCTTTAATTCGGTTCATAAAGATGTCGAATTCGCTCAAAAATTCGTCAATCCTAAATCTGAAGAATTCGATAAAACTATGGCTAAAGCTTTAGCTAACGATCTTTTAAAATGGAAAAAAGCAAAAATACAAATTAAAAAATTAAAAAAAGATAAATCGCCAAAATTAGAAGCAAGCGAAGAAAAATTAAAAGAATTAGAAGAAAATATACTCGCTAAATATACTGAAAGCGCCGCTCCTCTCGAAGAAGAACACGCGGTAGAAGAAAGCGCGGCAACCGAAAGCGAATCCGAATCAGCGATCGCTAAAACTGAAAAAGGCAGAGAAATACTCGAAAAATTAAAACAAAAACGCGCTCGCGACGAAGAAGAAAGCGCGGCTGCAACCGAAGAGCAACGCCACGAAGAAGAAAAGCCGGCTGAAGAAAAACAAGCGGAAAAACCGGCCGTTAAAACTCCTTCCCGGCTCAGAATAAACCCAAATAGAGCGCTTTATAACAGACTCGAACCCGGCGCCGAAGCCGCCACCCGCATTAATATAAGAAACCAGGCTAAATCGGTTTATGAAGGCACCGTAGTTCCTATAGAAAACTGGATTACCGTCAATCCGACCGTAGTAACTATCGAGCCCGGTTCTTCTATTGATATAGACGTTAATATAACCGCCCAGGAAACGCCGAAAACCCGTCTTGAAGGCTCAATAGAACTTCGAACCGAAGGCGAATCATCAAAAAGAATTCCGGTCGTAGTAAGAACAAAATAATAAACATATATATTTACTCCGTTTCATAAAAAAACGCCGCGTGTAAACCGCGCGGCGTTTTTTTATGAAACGCCAGAGGCTATATCAATTAATCAATAATAAACAAACGCACGTTAAATTACCATTAACATAAAACAATACAATAAAATATTAAAATGAAATGAAAGCAAAAAAAATACATAAAATATTAATAATATATGTTATACTGATTTTTAATTCATTTATATTTTATTCAGGATGCATCGACAGAGGCACAGCCGTTAATGTCGAGCCTGGAATAATAAAATTTCAACGCACTCTCAATATCAACGATTATATCGATTTAAAAGGTGAATTTTGCGACGCCAATCCGCAAAATTCCGTTACGGCATACGACCTGAATTTTTTTTACGCCGGTTCTTCAACTGAAATTGGGCTGCGCGGCGGGTATTACAACTCAAATGGCACCGCGTATAAATTAAAAATATCCGATCTTAAAGCGGTTAAATATGAAACCATCGATACGCTGCCTGATATCAAAGCTTACGATTCTTTTTACGAAGACATTAAAACAGCCGTCGCTTATCTACCGGAAACATCGAGTATAACCCTGTTAAAATTAAATCATGTTTATTCGATATATAAATGGAGCGAACACGGCGGCAATTATACGAAAATCATAATCGACAATATCGACGATATTAATCGTAACGTAACCATCAGAGGCGTTTATCAGCAAAGACAGGGTTATAACAAAATATATTAACTTAAAATAATGGGATTTAATATCAACTTAAACAACGATATCAATTATCGCGAAAAAATAAAACTCCCGCCGCTCGAAGGCGGCGGCATTATGTTGACTTACCGCTGTACGAACCGCTGCCGGCATTGCCTGGTATGCGGCTCGCCGTCGCGAGAAAATAAATGGCTCGATAAAACCGCGGCGGAAAATATTTTTAAATTTTTAAATAAAAACGCGCCGGATGCCGAAATACACATAGGCGGCGGCGAGCCTTTTTTAAATCCGCAATGCCTTATTGATACGCTTGAATGCGCGGCGGAACATAAAATACGAATCTCATACGTCGAAACTAACGCTTTCTGGGGCGCAAATATAGTTAAACATGAGCCGATACTCAAAGAGTTAAAAAAAATCGGGCTGCGTTCACTTTTAATATCGGTATCGCCTTTTCACGCCGAATTTATCAAACCCGCCGCCACTATCGAAGCCGTAAAAAAAACGCGAGAAATATTCGGTTACGCGGGAGCTTTCGTCTGGATACCCGAATTTTTCAACTTTTTAACAAAATACGATCTATCAAAAACCATAAACTTTGAAAGCATAAACGGCGAATTATTAAAACGGGCCGCTGATATGTATTATTTAATTCCCGGAGGCAGATGCGGGTACTGCGAGCCGCCGGTATCTTTAAAAAGACCGGCAAAAGATTATTTTATTACCAATTGTGAAAGAGAATTACTTTCTACAAATCACTTTCATATAGATACATACGATAACTACATGCCCGGCGGATTATGCGGCGGACTCGCCATGTGCCATTACAAAGAAACCGCCGATATTATAAATTTAAACGATAAACCTTTAATAAAATTATTATATAACGAAGGGATAAAAGGACTTTTTGAATTCGCCGCAAACGAAACAGGATATATTGAAAAAACCGGAGGTTACTGCGGTAAATGCCATTTATGCGTCGATATAAGAATACATTTATATAAAAAATATATAAATGAAAAAAAATTC
>CAYQWL010000082.1:0-12156 GCA_964421195.1 uncultured bacterium
CTGGCGATATAATTACCGCGAAAATATTAAAAGTTGAACATGCGGAAGGCAAAAGATACCCCCGTATAAGCCTCAGCTTAAAACAGCTTTCAGTCCATCCCTGGGAAGCGGCCGCAAACCGTGTAAAACAGGGCGATGTGCTTAAAGGCAGAGTTACACGCTGCGCTGAATTCGGAGCATTCGTAGAAATTTTTCCCGGCGTAGAAGGCCTCGTGCATATTTCCGAAATAACCGGCGAAAAACGTATAAAAAAAGTCAACGAAATTATAAATCCCGGCGATATTATCGAAGCTATAGTTCTTTCAGTCGATCTCGAACAAAAAAGAATATCTTTAAGCATAAAAGAACTCCAGAAAAAAAATGAAACGCCAGCCGGCGCGGCGGCCGAAGACAGGCCTTTCGAAAATGCGGCCGGCGCTAAAAACGCCAAAAACACGCGCGAAAATAATAATGACGAAGATAACTGGCGTAAATACGCAAAAATCGAAGATGCTTCCGACGCGGAAGAAGACGACGATGACGAGAACCCATTTAAAGCGCTTAAAAATAAATTTAATTCATAATAAACGAGGTGCATGAGATATGTCAAATAAGTGTCCGCGCTGCCCCGGAGAACTCGAAATTATCGATATAGACGGCATAAAAATAGATGTCTGCGGATCATGCCGCGGTATTTTTCTCGACAGATACGAACTCAACAGATTAAAAGCGCTCGATAATGGAAATGAAAAGCTAAAAGCCGCGGGCGGCGGCGCTGAAATAAAACCCGATACAGGGCATAAAATCAACTGTATTCGATGCCAGAGCCCGATGCAGACCATCAATTTTTCTTACAGCTCAGGCATCTTTATAGATCATTGCCCGGCCTGCGATTCCGTATGGCTCGATAACGGCGAGCTCGAAAAAATCCTCGAATTTTTAAAGGCAGGCGAAGAAATTACCGAACAGGAAACTTCTGAATATAGCGAAATATTAAATAATATTAAAAACCAGGCTGAAGAGCGCAGGCAAAAAGACTTTCGGGCCATTTCATCCGAAGGCCGGATGGGTTCGATCGTAAATTACGTTTATAAAATGATCAACAAATTCGGCAATTAATAGACGATTTAAAATCGTTGCCGAATTTTTTCCGCCGCCGCGGATGCGGTTATAAACGCCTCCACCGGCGGCCGGCGGATATAGTTTTATGAAAAATCAAAAAAACTACATTATTACGACGGCTGTTTTTTTCATATTAATCGCCGTTTTATTCTACGATAATTTAAGCGCTTTTTACCGCGCCGTCAATGTAACGGATTCGACTCTTATATACGGAAGAGCGTATGACGCTATTTCGCTTGACCCGCCCAACCAATGGGACGGCGCATCTTCAGGAATCATAAATAACGTTTATGAAAACCTGGTTCAATTCATTGAAGGCTCATCGAAACTCGAAGCCGTACTTGCGGAATCATGGAGCATCTCTCAGGATCTTCTCGAATACACCTTTTCATTGCGTAAAAACATTTCATTCCATGACCGTACCAGTTTCAACGCCGATTGCGTAGTATTCAATTTTGAACGTCAAATACAAAAAAATCATCCTTACAGGCTCGGTAATTGTGAATGCTTCGAAAGCAATTTTTCTATTCTCGAATCGGTAGTAAAAATAGATGAATATACAGTAAAGTTTAAATTAAAAAAACCATATACTCCTTTTTTAGAACTTCTTGCAATGACGCCTATGGCTATAGCTTCTCCTGCAGCCATAAAAAAACACGGCGCGGATTTTTATAAAAATCCGTGCGGCACCGGTCCGTTTATATTTAAACAATGGATAAAAGACGATTCGATAGTACTCGAAAAAAACAACGATTACTGGCGTGAAAAAGCCAGGACGGATAAAATAATTTTTAAAACCATACCTGATAATAAGTTAAGGCTGATGCAATTATATTCCGGTTTAATAAATATAATGGATGGCATAAACCCCGACGATATCGAAACCATTAAACGTAATCCGGATATTACGCTTCTTACCGAACCGGGAATGAATATTGGATATATCGCCATGAATACGCAAAAACCGCCGTTCGATAAAAAAGAAGTGCGTCTTGCGATAAATCATGCTATAAACAAAAAAGCGATAATCAATTTTTTTTATCAACAAACCGCGACGCTGGCTAAAAATCCAATACCGCCAAATATATTCGGTTATAATAATGATATCGGCGGCTATAATTATGACATCAAGGAATCCAGACGGCTTTTAAAACTCGCCGGTTTTGAATCGGGATTTAAAACGACGCTTTATGTAATACCTATAACCACCATGGCCTTTCCCGAACCCGATAAAGTAGCCGGAGCTATAGCCGCGAATTTAAAAGACGCCGGTATTATAATTGAAAAGTACAGCTGCGAATGGGGAGAATACCAGAAAAAAGTCATGAGCGGCGAGCATGAAATGGCTATGTTCGTATGGAGCGCCGATATCCCCGATCCGGATAATTTTTTATATGTTCTTCTCGACAGAGATAATACCGTAAAAGGCCAGGCGCAAAACGTCTCTTTTTATTCTAACGATGTTTTACACTACACTTTAATGAAGGCCCAGAGCGCCATCGATATTAAAGAACGCGAAGCGCTTTATCGAAAGGCGCAGGAAATTATACACGAAGATGCTCCATGGGTGCCTATGACGCATGCCAATCAAATGATCGCCTTCAGAAACAATGTTAAAAATATTAAATTATCGCCCGTTACCTTCGAATGCTATCGCAATATCGAATTAACGGCCGGCGACGAAAGGTGATACGCGGCGATGAAAACCGATGTAATATTATTTCACGGCGATTTTGACGGAATCGCCTCGGCGGCGGTTGCAATTTATTTATTAGATTTAAAACCCGGCGGCTATATCGCTATCGCCTGCGAGCCTTTCAACGTCAATAAAACTCTCAGATATTTCGAAACATTAAAAAATGATGGTGTTTCATTTAAAGACCTTATATCCGTCGATATCGCTCCTAATAATAAATGCTTATCAATGAGTGAAAAATTCTTTGAAAAATGCGGCCGTGAATTTAAAAAAATTATTGTTTACGATCATCATAACGGCTGGGAAAATATATCTTTACCCGTATCCGTCATCCGGAACATAAATCCTTCTTTTAAATCGTGCGCTTCACTCATATATAATGATTGCGATAAAAAAAATGATTTTTTTACTTTACTCGCTTTAGATGCCGACGTAATCGATTCAGGAGGCTATGAAAGAATAAGCCCCGGCTCTGCCCTGATTTATAAAGCTCTCAAATCTAATTTAAAAGACGATAACATTAAAACCGCCTCTTTACGTTTTATTTTATCGCAATTCAAAGATGCGGGTTTACATGATTATATTTCTAATCTTGCAAAAGAATACGAAACAATATTAAAACGTTCTTACGAATTAGCGGCCGGGGGTATCGTAGAATTAAGCAAAAATATATGCTTTATACGCGCCGATAACAATAAATACGATATAACCGCTATAATAATGAAATGCTATGAAAAATATCCCTTAGTTATGGTCGAATATTTCACCGGTGGAGGAACTTTTTTAGTTATAGCCACTAATTTGCCCGGACTCGATCTGCCTGAAGCGCTCGGATTAAAATGCGGCGCTAAATACCGTGTTACAATACCTGGCCGCGATACGGCAAAGCTCTCTGAAATGTTAGAAAAATATATTATAAAAATTAAAAATTTATAATCCGGCGTTTTTGATATAAATAATTAATAAATTTTAATAACAATAATTACTATATATATTTTTTTAAAAGGCTTTTATATTTATGAAAAAAAATTATGAAAAAAGTAACGGCAGCCGATTTAAATATGGCGCTCATCTTTCGCCGGGAAAGCCTGATTATATCGAAAATCTTATAGAAAGCTGCGCTTTAAGTGCCGTTCAAATTTTCATGTCCAATCCACGTTCTTTTAATCCGGCATTTTCAAAAAAATCACGAGAAAATTTAATTTCTTTAATGAATAAACGGCCGGAATTAACACTTTATGCGCACATGCCCTATGTCGTAAACCTCGCTTCCGCCGATATAAGCCTTCGCGAAAAAAGTATTGAGCATGTAATCTTTGCGCTTCGCAGCGCGGCCGATTTTAACACGACGGGTTATGTAGTTCATCCGGGTTCCGGACCTTATAATAATTTTTTAGATTCATTCGAAAAAATTATCAATGTTACTTATGATTGCGGCGTGGAATTATTAATCGAAAATACAGAGGGTTCAGGCAATAAACTGATGGGAAATTTAACGCAGATAAACGATTTTATAAAACATGCCGGCAGAATGGCGCAATTTTGCTGGGATACCGCTCATGCCTCCGGCGCCGGAATAGAAACTCTCAATCTTTCTCACGATATTAAATCTACTATAAAGTTAATACACTTAAATGATTCGAAGGCCCCGTTTGCCTCAAAAATTGACCGGCACGCCGGTTTTTATGAAGGTTCAATAGGCGAGCGAAATATAGGGCGCATAATCGAATTTTTCGGCGCGAAAATGACTTATATTATCGAACGCGAAGGTGACGAAGTTATAAGAAAAGACTTACTTTATATAAATAAAACGCTAAAACGCATAAGCATAAATAATGATATACCGAAAATTAACCAATCAAAATTACGTTGACAAAATCACAAAAATCATATATATTACCTTTAGCCGTATAAAAAACAATATATAAAAACGGATATCACAGAAAGGCAAACAATGCTTATTATTTTAAAAAAAAGCGTGGATGGCAACGAAGTTGCCAGGCTTTTAAACGATATTAAACAGAGCGGATATTCATATAAACGTCTTATTGAATCAGACGCCGATATCATCGAAGTCGAAGGCGCGCCGTCTTTTTTTCAATATGATTATTTCAAATCTTTCGACGCGGTGAAAAAAATCGTTACAAGCTATGAATTCAACGAAAAAGTTTATCGTGCAAACAAGAAAAAAGATTCTTCGATTAAAGTGAAAAATATTAAAATAGGCGGGAAAAATATCGAATTAATAGCGGGACCCTGCGCTGTAGAAAGCTACGAGCAAACCGAACGCATAGCCGAAAACCTGTCAAAAATGGGAGTAAAACTTTTACGCGGCGGCGCTTACAAACCGCGCACTTCGCCTTACAGCTTTCAGGGGCTGAGCGAAAACGGCCTGAAAATACTTGGCCGTGTAGCTCGTAAATACGACATGGCCATCGTTACCGAACTTTTAGATATAAGAAATATAGATGCAGTTTGCGAGTATGCGGATATCGTTCAAATAGGAACGCGTAACGCCACCAATTACGCGCTTTTAAAAGAAGCCGGCCGCCTGAAAAAACCGGTCCTTTTAAAACGGGGAATCGCTTCTACCGTCAGGGAATTTTTACTTGCGGCAGAATATATAATATGCCATGGAAATCCCGATGTAATATTATGCGAACGGGGAATACGAACTTTTGAAACGGAAGCTTACCGTACAAGTTTAGATATAACCGCCCTATCTATTATTAAACAAATTTCACATCTTCCGGTAATTGCCGATCCTTCGCATTCCGCGGGCGCATGGAACCTTATAGAAAGCCTGTCTCTCGCCGCTATCGCCGCAGGGTGCGATGGAATCATGATCGAAGTCCATGACAGGCCTCACGAAGCGCTTTCAGACGCCGGACAATCTTTAAAACCGATTAAGTTAAAATCATTGATACAAAAAGCGATAAAAGTCGCATCGTGTTTAAATAAAACTTTCATGTATAAAACCATGAAACTAAAATAAAATAAAAAACAGCCGATAAAAATATAGCACGACCAATATTATTGATATTATCGTAAAATATTATAAATGAAAGCTGGAATTTATGTCTTCAAACGAAGTATGCTTTCTGGAAGAAATAGCTATATCTAATATGTACGGCACCGAACTCGAAAAAAAGATCGTCGCCAATTTAATCAGCTGTTTAATCAATGATTCGCAAAACGCTGAAAAAATAGTCGAACTCGCGGTTATTATCGAAGAAATCAAAAGACGCGAAATTACGCACATGGATTGGAATTGCTGTCTGTGCGACAGGTGCGAACGTTATCATAGCTGCCGTATTAAATGGTACCGCGGCGAAAAACAGATGACGCAATACTGCTGTAGTTATTGCCAGAATTTCGACAGGTGCCTGGCGAAATTTCAAAAAATCGAAAAATCACGCCGGATCATTTCAGAAATTTTTATGATAAATATTAACGGCAATGATCAGGAAATAGAAATCGCCCGTAACATCATCAACAATATCACCGATCTTGATTGCCTGATAAAATTATCGGTACTCGCCGAAGAAGTACGGGCGCGGGAGATCATAAGAATATCCTGGAATTGCTGTAATAAATGCGCTCGCTATGATACCTGCCGCATCAAATGGCATCGCGGCGAAACGAACGCGCCGGATCAATGTTGCAGCTATTGCCAGAACTATCGCGAATGCCTGGAAAAATATCAGAAACAAGCAGCCAGAGAAGCGCATCAGATTGAAAACATTTTTATAATTCGTATTCATGGCAACCAGGAAGATAATAATACCGTCGATAATCTTCTCGATAATATAAGCCATCCCGAAAATATATTAAAAATTTCCACTATGGCCCAAAAAATAAAATCAAAATCTTTTTAAAAATAACTTAAACCATTATTTTCAATTTTTATAAATATTTCAACATTATTTATTATTTTTTGAAAAGAACTCATCGATAAATTCGCAATGATCGCCAGCCGCGATTATATGATGATTACCAAGAGGCCGGGTAAAAAAATAACCCGCGCCTTTCTCGATAAAAACTTCTATTTGAGTGCGGCACAAACCCGGATGCGATAAATTAGAAAGCGACATAGCCGCCGAAACCCTGTATTCATCAAAAGACGGTGAAAGCTTGAATATTGTCGAACGGCCGCATGGAATAATACCGCGTATGGCCACGCCGAGTCCAGACTCAAAATGAGGCGTAAAAAAGTAAGATAAGCACATTTTAAGAGGAACGGTGCAATGAGCAAACACGGCCGTATTTTTTTCGGAATCGAACGAAGCCGGATTCGCCATAAAAGAAGTTCCGGCCCCGCTTCCGTTAATTATCATCATGGATATGAGCGCCGGTAAATCGCCTTCACAGCCGGCCGTAATCCCTTCATCATTTAAAATGGCCAGCGCAAGACAGCCGGTATCTTTAAAAGCATCGAGAAGATCGAAACATCTTAATGTAAACGCTGATAATTTATATCGCTCTATCAAGATTTTTAAACTTTTATACAAATTTAAAGCGTCATCAAGTTTTTGTTTATCATATCCCGATTCATATAATTTTAAAGCACAATCTATTTCAATATTATAACGTTTTTTATTTACCGCTAATAATTCACCAATCGGAATATCGATAACCTCTATTCCAAATTTTTGACGGATAATGTTATAATCCGCCTGAGAAGCGATAAGCCAATCTGACGGCCTTCCAATAACGCCCACCCGGACGCCTCGAAGAAATTTTTTGAATGACGCGGCTTTTATAATAATTCCAAGGCGGCGGCCGATTTTTTCAGAAGCGCCATGTAATATTTCAACACATCCGCCGCGCATATTTATAAACGCTGAAATTTCAAGAGCCGCCGGAAGAGAATTATGCATATTCGAAGCGATCAAAATAAAATGCGTATTTAAAGATGAAAAAAACAATTTGAAATCGTTTTCGACCCCGCCAGATTTAATAAAAATAATAACAAACGGCGAATCATCTTTAAAAGCCGTTTCGACCGGCGCGGGCTCAAATTTATCGGTTAATTCCGATTCAATGCCTTCCATAAAATTTTCAAGACTTTTATCGATCGCCGCCGCATTATGCAGAGCGGAAACAAGATTATATATTTTAACGCTCATATACCATACCGTAAAATCACTTTATTTTTTTTTCGAGTTCAGCGAGACGTTTGATTATCTCTTCCATCATAGCAGCCGGATTACTCATTGCCGACATATTTGGCATGCCCATACCCGGCATCTGCTGCATATTAAAATTAGAAAACGGAAACTGCGGCTGGCCGAACATCATGTTAGGAAACTGCATATTCATCATCTGGCCTTCACGCATTTTAAGAAAGTAATCGAACATATATGGGAAAAATCCCTGAAAAAACTGTTCAAGTATTTTTACCGGCGATTGAAGTAATATTTTAATAAAAAATTCAGGCATAACTTCGTATCGTTCTTCAAGAAGAACCTGCATAAGAATATATTTTGTAATATCTTTACCGCTCGTTTTTTCAACGACCTTTATATTTTTTCCTTCCGATATCATATCACGAATATCGCTGAGAGAAACGTATTTAGCGGTATTAACACAATATAACCGACGGTTTTCATATTTTTTAATTATTATTTCTTCCACTTAAAGCCTCCTCTATAAAATCGAGGGCCTCAGGAAGCACGATGAGACCGACATGATGAGTTTTAACGGTTTTAACGGTTTTAACGCAAGCGCCGCGTGCGGTGAGACCGCGCTTGAAAACTGCGCTTTTTAAAAATAATACTCCGTCGCTCTCGGCCGCCATTTCGCCTATCGGTATTTTCCACGGCCCGAATTGAATGCAGTCTATTTCCTTTTTATTCCCCGCGAGTATATAAGCCGTAACGGACGGATCTATGCCTTTACGGCATAAAGTTTCGATAACATTACCGGAATCAGCTATAGCTTTATCTATTCCATTAGAGCGAAGAAGCGCGGTTTCGCCGCCGTTATATAAAGCGTACATGGTAAAATTCATATCGGGGGTAAAACTTTGAAAACTAAATGGAATACCGTCTTTTACCCAGTTATAAAGCATTTGATCCTGGCCCGGAAATTTATCGTTGTAATTTTTTAAATCGACAATACTGCCCATATACATAAGTTTTTGAGGCGCCATCGGCGCGCCTATATCTTCGAGCATGACGCTCATACAATAAGCATAATAACGATAAGAAGTATCGAGCCCTTTAAGCGGCGAGGCGACAAAAATCACTTTATCAACATCTTTCCTGAATTGAGTTATCCATTTATATTTTTCATAATCCGCTCCGGCGGAACTTAAATAAATACGAACTGGCATAGCGCCTTTACTATGACATACGACATTCACTTTAAACGAATCGCCGCCCTTTAAAACCGTTTTAATTCTATCGACTGCGTTAGCAAGCTGTTGCGCCTGTAAAAAGTTATCGCCATGAGGATGCGAAAAGGTAATAGCGAATACCGGATAGCCATTTTTTACAAGAAATTGCATTAAGCCAGGTTTATCAATATTTTCGGGTTCGGGAGCCTGCATACAATACGGATGTGCCCACGAATGAAACGCATGGCTGCCCGCGCCGTGAACAAGAATTACAGGCGTACGGCCGGTATTTTTATTCCAGCCCGGCGCATAATGCAATAAAAAATATTTTGAATGAGGTTCTTCGGAGCCAAAAGCTTTTTTCAATATAGTGTGCCTCTGACGGCAAGCGGGATGAAAGGGTTCAAAAATAAAACCAGGGGCGGTATCGGCCAACCGTTCGATACGCTCCCAGGGCGCGGCATCGCTTCCGGTTATAACCTCCTGCGGTTCTCCGGCGAAAGTACCGGCGCAGCACACAGATAAACAAAAATATACCTGCAATAAAACAAGTAATAAAAATATAGGAATAAGTAAATGCTTGATATTTTTTTTCATTTTTCTCATTTTTTTCATTAAATACATCCCACCCCTTACTTTAATGAAATAATCTTAATAATTATACCATAAAAGTTCAATTCATTCAATTAATCATAAATAAAAATTTAAAATTTTATATTATATATTTATGAATAAATTAATATAAAAAAATAAAGAAAGACTCAATATAAAAATATAGTAAAAAATTTGACAACACTCGTTTTGTTTTGTATAATTGTATTGTCAGTTTATATTTTACATTTTTTAAAAAGCAGGTGAGTATATTATGGTTTATTATAAACACAGGCACCGATTATTATGCGCGGCATTTTTTTTAATATTTTCCTTTATATTTATTCACTCGTCTTACTCCGCTTCTAACGAAGAACTTACGCGGTTGCAGCAATCGCTTCAAATTGCATATCGCAATTACGTCGACGCTTCCACGCTCGGCGGTTCAAACTGCGCGGAAGCTCAAAAATGGTTTAACGATTACCAGAATTTAGCGCAAAAATATAACAAATTGGCGGGCGGCGATCGCGTCGCCGCTCCGGCGGATTTATCGACGGCAAACGGTCAGGGAGCCGCTCTATCCGAATCAGGTTCAAATAAAAAACCAACTATATTTAATAAAATCGGCTATCAATTTCTCGAACGCCTTAAAGTATTATTAAATAAAGTTCCGTCGCATGTAAACGATTTCGCTCTCGGCGAAATGAATTTCGTTACCGGCAATTATAAAGACGCGCTTACATTATATCAAATGGCCGAACGCAAAGCGGAGCTCGACGGAAAATACTATTATCAATCTATTTACTGGCAGGGACGATGCTATCTCGAAATGGCAAAAACCGCTTCTACTGAAACAGAAAGAATTACGTTTTATAAAAAAGCCCAGGAACGTTTTTTAAACGTTTCCATGAATTTATTGTTAAAAAATTATCGCAATCAGCAGGAAAAGCTATATGAACAGGATTCAACCAATCTCGTTATTCAAATCAAAAAATATATCGGCAGCCAGAATATAGCGCTCCCGGAAACGGCGACCGGAAATAACGGCGGCGGCAATACAAATATCACATCAAATCTTGAAGATACTTCCTGGCTTAATGAATTACGTTACGATTATATGATATCCGACCGGGCGTACATCGATACAAATTCAATGTCGCGCGATCAAATTCAAAATTTTTTAACTTCAAAACAATCGGTATTGTCGAAGCCCGTCGATGGAAAATATCCGGCCGATATGATTTATGAAGCGGCTCACAAATACGGCATATCTCCAAAAGTTCTTCTCGCGCGGCTTCAAACCGAGCAGGGGCTCGTTACGAAAAAAACGGCCACTCAAAAACAACTCGATTGGGCATTAGGCTGCGGCGCTTACGATTCCGGCAACTGGAACACTAAATATAAAGGACTTGAAAAGCAAATTGAATATGGAGCTAAAACCATGCGCAATCACTATAATATCGGTTTATCTAAATTATCGGGTCAGGAAACTATATCCATGACAATCGACGGCGAAACCATTAAAATAAAAAATGCCGCCACTTACGCGCAATATAAATACACGCCTCATAAACACGGCGGCAAATTATTCAGAAGCATATATGTATCATTTTTTTAGTACATAAACAAATAAATAAAAATATAATAAATAAAAAGTCCGTCTGACATTAACAAGACGGACTTTTTACTGTAATTTATATTTAGCTATTTTTAAAAAATTATAAATTAGTGATAACGCAATTTTAAATGACATCGAATACTGACTCGATATTTAAGTTTAAACTTCGGAAACATTATTTTTAAATGACTCGGATGAAATCTGGACTCTTCTTTTTTCAATAGTATTTTTTATTAACAATCCAAGCTTTTTTATTCCGATCGGTTTTGAAATAAAAGCGTCCATGCCGCAATTAATGCATTCATCATAGGCCCATGGCATAATCGCGGCAGTAAGAGCTATTATTGGAACGTTACACCCGCTCGCCCGCATGCAGCGAGTAGCTTCGAATCCATCCATAACCGGCATTTGAATATCCATTAAAATAACGTCATAATCCGCATTTTTAACTGCCTCAATTGCAAGCGCGCCATTTTCTACCCAATTCACTTTATGTTCATAATAGCTTGTCAATAATTCTATAACAATACGAGCGTTAGAATAATTATCTTCGACAAGAAGGATGCTACATGGAACTATATCTTCTAATTCTTTTGCGGCCGTATCGCCTATTTCATCAGGCTTGATTCCAGGTATTAAAGCGCCGCGAATAAAATTAAGGCAAAAATTAATCGAAATATAATCAGGATTTTTATTTTCTACCACATGAATTTTACCGCCGCCCATTTTCCTGACAATGTTATTTGAATTTATAAGTTCGTCTTCGATCGAAGGCACGGGCGGAACGCATCTTATCAGCTTGGCGTAAGA
>CAYQWL010000082.1:12166-15213 GCA_964421195.1 uncultured bacterium
GTGATTTCAAATTTAACGCAGGCGCTGTTCGAACCGTGCGAAACGCAGGATAAAGGCCCATGTTCGGATGCTACAACGGCGTTCAGGGTAACAAACGCATTTCGCGCCGCTGAACTTATAACATACTGAACTGAATTTAAAATAACATAACGCAATTTATTGACATCGGCAAATAAATTATAATTAATACGTTCGTCTATGCTGTAAAAAAGCTTTACTTCGTTATTAATAGCACTAACATTAGCTATACTTATTACTTCGCATATAATACGTTCAAGATTAACTTCCGTTACCTCTAAATTGTCATTACACACAATTTCCACCCATTACCTTTTTATTATTTTACATTTTTATTATATTAATAGCCATATTTTGCTAATGCGGCAAGCCGTTCATAACTCATTCTGGCGAAAGGCGAATAAGGATAAGAAACAGTAAGGCGTCTATAAACTTTCACGGCATCTTTATATATGTAACCTTTTTCATAAGACTGGCCTGCTCTATAAAGCGCCTCGGCCGCTCTCTCATGTGACGCATATTCATTTAAAAAATTTTCATACCATCTGGCTGCATTAGAATATTGATAACCGGCTTCACATACCTCGCCTGCCGTAAAAAACCACATTGACCGGTTCGGCGAATAACGTAAGTTATTGATCATAGTTTTTAATGTTTTAAGCGATTCAGCATAGTTATAAATGTTTTTATAAGATATAGCGAGATAATACATTCCACCTTCATAATACTGCGAGGTTTTATATTTTTTAGTAAGTCTTTTAAAATAATCAACGGCCATTAAAAAATTATTTTCATTAAAGTATTTAAAGCCCTGTTGATATAATACGGAATCTTCGTTATATTGTTGAGCAGGATACGATGGATATGAAGGCTGCGATGGATATGAAGGCTGCGATGGATATGAAGGCTGCGTCGAAGACGGATAGCCCTGAGGATAAGACGCAGGCGAACCGGGGTAAAAATCACCGGTTTGATGATAAATAGTGCCGTCTGGCGCCTGATGCGAATGTCCTATGTGAGCGGGATCATAATGCTTTGAAACTCCGGCCGATATATTTTTAATTTTTTCATCCTGTGAAGCCATCTGGCTTTTCTTTGTTAAAAAATTAATGGCGTTTTTAGTGAGCGTTATATGCGAACAATCGGTACGATTAAAACCATCGTATAATTTATTTCCGGGCGCCCCGGTTCCATCGTCGAATATCGAGCTGTCACCAAATGCCACCACGCGGCCTTTAGCATTAGAAGGTATGGAATACCCCATAAGATAGCGGCCTTTTTGTTTACGCGATTCAATAAGAACCACGGCGTCAGACGAACGGGCTATAACGGTGGTGCCGGCCCAGGTCCCCATGGCTCGCGCTCCAGTTAAAATAGAATTATCAGATGAATTAATCGGTATCGGAAATTCAGTTAAACTATTTACTTCGAATTCAAGCCCAAATTCAGGAATGATTTGATTTAAAACGCCAATAGCGTCAATACCGTCATTATTGCGTTCCACGCCTTTATGATTTGCCGTAACAAACAATTTGTCAGAATCAATATCGGCATTAATGCGATCCGCGCCTTTATGATCCGCTATAACGAACAATCCGCCGCCTCTTTTAACGAAATCAGAAATTGCTTTTTTTTCTGACGTGTTATAAACCGAATTCGGTTCAGGAAGAACCAATATCGATGCGTTTTTAAGAATATCCGGCGTTATAGCTTTTTTAGCCGCAATTACGTTAAAACCCATATCTTTAAAAGTATCGGCAAAATCAGAAAATCCGCCGGTAATAGTCCAATCGGCATTACCCGCGGTCTGGGCATGACATTCATCAAAAACTACGTCCTGCATGGCAAAAGCCAGGCCTGAAAAAACCGTTCCCGAAAATAAAACCGCTAAAAAAAACACGGGAAAAATCGAAACCAAACGATATAAAACAAAAGCATTACAATAATTTTTCTTTTTCATTAAATTAATCATAAAATTTACTCTCCTTCTTTATTCCACACACTAAATACTATAGTAAAATAGCAAAAACAATATAAATACTTTAAGTAACCTCGCTTGAATTCACGATGTAATAATTATACTATAAAAAAACTCTAAAATCAATAAAATCTAAATTATTAAACTTAAATTATTTTTTTATTTATATTTTTTTAACTATTGTTACATTTCAGCTCAACGGGCAGAATTCCTGACGGCTTCATTCCCTGAAAAATAGTTTTATAAAGCGACAGCATATTAGACCGCCTGAACCCATAGGTAGCCAGTTTACATGCCTTTTCACTCACGCACATAAGATCGTAAGGATTTCTGACCGCGGCCGCAATTGTATAAGCCGCATTTTGTGATATCAAAGAAGCCAGTTCGCGCTGTCCTTGAAATATATGTGCATTATAAGTAAGCAAGATAACAAAAGCTTCTTTTAAGCCAAGTTCTTCGAGTTTTTTATAAAGCGCAACCGACTTGATAGGTTCAATTTTCACTCCAAATTTTTCATGTATGATTTCTACCTTTGAAAAAGCGAACTCTTTTTTTATTAATAAAGGAAGCGCCGAATCACTGTTAGTGTCTTCGACCTGCGTGATCGCTTCAAATTCCGCCTCTATAATAAAAATTTTATTCATTTTTTTAAATTTTAAATCTCCGGAATGAATTTTTGCAAGAATTTGATTTGGATCTGAAACAAGAGTAAGTGAAGAATCCGCCAGATTTTGCGCGAATCCGGCATTTTTTTTATAATCCGGCGCACCCGCGTCAGATTCAACCCTGAAATTTTCATAACGGGATTTCATTCTAAAAATACGCTCTAACGCATCATTAAGACGCTGTTCGCACAATTCGCCATGAACGTATCTGTCCTTAAAATAATTAATCGTTTGAAGCTGAAGCTCTTTCGTATGACAGATTAAAATAATATCAGAACCGGCCATAAAAGATTTAAAACAGGCTTCAGGTTGAGGATAATATTTTTTTATAGCGCCCATTTCCATATCATCGGTTATAAGCGGCCCCTGAAAACCGAGTTCTTTTT
>CAYQWL010000082.1:15223-17090 GCA_964421195.1 uncultured bacterium
CTAATGCCGCGATAAAGTACATGTGCCGTCATGACAGCATCGACGCCTGCTTCTATTGCGCGTTTAAAAGGAAGCAACGCGCGAACGCGTATTTCATCGAGCGTCGAATCTATAACTGGAAGATCGATATGCGCATCGGCCGCGGCGTCGCCTTTTCCTGGAAAATGTTTGGCGCATGCGGAAATGCCGTTATTTTGCATGGCCGTTATTAAAGCCGCTCCGAGCCGGGCGCATAAAAACGAGTTATCGGAAAACGAGCGAGCGCCTATACCTGGATTTTTAATGTTATTAACATCGAGCACCGGCGCTAAATTTAAAGTAAAGCCAAGATTTCGTAATTCACGCGCGGTAATTCGCCCCCACTGAGCGCAATAATCGTCATATTTTTCTTCTCCGCAAGCTGCTATGGCCATATTACCGCCGAGCACCGTAGCGCATTCCGTTAAACGCAGTACAAGACCGCCTTCCTGATCTATAGCTACCGCGGGAGAATATTTTGAAAACTTCCTTAACGAAGCCGTTAATTCGGAAACCTGAGCGCCGTCGATTATATTGCGGGCAAAGAGTATAACGCCGCCCGCATGATATTTTTCAAGCATTTCACGGGCCGCGTCATCAACTTGCGTTCCGTTTATTCCTATCATAAACAACTGGCCTATTTTTTCATCTATATTCATAGAATTTACAATACTCATCACTTCACCCCGGCCGAATTAAATAATTACGAATTTCTCAACGCCTGAATAACGTCGGTTTTTAAAGCTTTACGCGCCGCCGCCATGGAGCTTATTAAAAGCACGAACAGCTCTATAAAACATACGGCGATTATATTAAAAGCGCTAAAACTTACCGGAAGATATTTTATGCTATAATATAGAGTTATTTCACCCGGCACTTTCAAACTGAACCAATCAAGCGCAAGACCGCCGGCGATACCGGAGCATGCGCCAATAAGCAGTCCGATAACCCCATATATCAAACCTTCATAAAAAAATACCATCGTTACCGAATTTATTTTAGCGCCGAGCGCGTTCATAATAGCTATAGTTTTAGCCCGGCGATGAACGTTTTGCGATATAACGAAAGCTACGGCCATATTAGCGAGAGCGAGCGAAAGAAAAATTATGAAAAAAAGCGCCAGACGCTCTAATTTAATAGTAGCGAAAAGGCTTTTGTTTATTTGCTCGTACGTTCTGACAATTATGGTATCGTCATGAAGCGATTTTTTTAAACATTCAGCAAATTCAGAAGCTTTACTGATATCTTTTAATTTAATGAGTATTGAAGTAGCGATTTGTTCACACCCGGCAAGTTTTTGAAGAGTTTTTATTTCACAGTAACAATAACTATAATCATAATCATAAATACCGATTTCAAAAGTAGCGGGCGATATAAAAAACGCTTCCGAATTAATGGTAGTTATTTTTAACCGGCTCATCGAAGTTAATTTAAATTTATCATAAAGCGCCCGGCCAGTTATAAGAACAGGAAAACCGGCAGCTTTAACTTCGTTAGTTAAAGAATCAGTATTACCATCATTAGCCGCTGATGAAACTAAATTTATATGATCCCGCAAAGGAAAAAACGACGATACGCTGGATTCAGATGTGAAATCAGCCCCTATCAACCTTATACCTGTAGAATATTCATCTTTAGATATTATCGCATCCATCGAAAACCGCGGCGTAATTCCGGAGATAAGTTCACCCTGTTCCCGCTTTATTTTTTCGATAAATTCTTCATAACCGCTAAAGCCAAAACCATCTGAAGTAGTTATTTCGACGTGTGAACTAACGCCTATAATTTTTGAAACAAGTTGTCCATCAAGTCCTTCCGCTACTGAAATTATTAAAATAACCATAGCGGC
>CAYQWL010000083.1:0-16263 GCA_964421195.1 uncultured bacterium
CCTGTTCGAATTTACCCTTATATTCGGTATTGGCGCCTGTGTATGCGCCCTTTTCATGGCCGAACAATTCGTTTTCAAGAAGATCGGCTGGTATGGCCGCGCAATTTATTGTTATAAAATTACGCAAACGCCTGGAACTGTTAAAATGTATGGCGCGAGCGACAAGTTCTTTACCCGTGCCGGATTCGCCGGTAATAAGCACGGTTGCATCAGTAACGGAAACGCGCGTTATCTTATCAAACACTAAATTCATTTTATCGGATGCTCCGATTATATTCTCGAAACGATACTCACATTCAAGCTGATTTTTCAATAAAATATTTTCACGTTCCAGATTAATACGTTCGAAAGCCTGTTTTATCAATATCTTGATTTTTTCATTTTCATAAGGTTTCGAAATATAATCATAAGCGCCTTCTTTCATAGCGCAAACGGCGTTTTCAGTATTTCCGTGGGCAGTCAGCATTATAACGTAAGTTTCAGGCTTGAGCCGTTTTATAGTTTTTAAAACCTGCATGCCGTCGATACCGGGCATTAAAAAATCGGTAATAACGATATCATAAGCGCCGGTATCCTGCTGAAACATTTTCAGGCCCCGCGCACCGGATTCGGCGGTATCACAAAGATATTTTTGCCGTCCGAGAAGTGAACTCAACGAAAACCGTATGCTTTCTTCATCATCTATAATCAATATTTTACCATATTTTTTATCAGACATCCAACATCCCCTTAATTCTCTTATCTTTTCATATTTTTAAAACCCCGCCGGAGGGCGGCTCTGAATTATCGCCATTACTTCCAAGCGAGTAATCGCTTTTAATAGGAAATAAAATTTTAAAAGCCGTTCCATCTCCAGGCTGGCTTTCTATTTCGACCGACGCTTTGACATCGTCTAATATACGTTTCACTATAGAAAGTCCGAGCCCGGTCCCGGATGGTTTACTGGTAAAAAAAGGCATAAATATCTTCGATATCTCCTGCTGCTCGATACCGCAGCCATTATCTATTATTTCTACCATGCAGCCTTCGGTTTTATCGAATGAATTGATAATAATAGTTTTAACATCATTTTTCGGCTCGAACGATTGCATCGAATTGATAACTATATTTAAAAATACCTGCGCAAGTTCATCCGGTTCGCCATATATGCACAGTTTAGATTTAAAATTACAATGCAGAGCGATGCCGTTTTTCTTCAACTGAGGTTTAAGCAACATGGTTATATTTTCCAGAACTTCATTGACGTCGAAAAAAATAAAATTACGTTCTTTATGCGGCCTGGCGAGCGTAACGAATTCGTTAGTAACTTTATTCAGCCTGTCAACTTCTTTAATAGCGATATCGACCGCCCTGCTGCCTTCATCGCTTAACTGCGGTTCCTCTTTAAGCAGCTCGATAATGCTTCGCACCGAGGTAAGCGGATTTTTAATTTCATGCGCTATTCCCGCCGAAAGCTGACCTATAGTAGCTAATTTATCAAGATTACGCATCCTGGTTTCAAACTCCTCTTTACGTTCGAGTTTTTCGAGCATTTCATTAAAGACACTCGATAGATAAGTAGCCTCGTAAGATCCCGATTCCGGCATTCTGGCGTCATAAAGGCCTTCCGAAAGCCTTTGAGTCGAGCTAATCAATGAATTAAGCGGTTTAAGTATAAATTGCGCCAGAAAAACGGATATAAGCCCGCCAAAAAAAGTAAGTAAAGCGGTTATAACTATATTCTGCCACAGCATTAAATTAATAGCCTTTTGAGTAGTTTTCAACGACACATCGAGCCGGACGCGCCCGGCGGAACCGTTAGCGAATTTAAATGGCACGGACAGATCAAAACTATCTCCGAGATTAAAATAATACTTTATTCGAATGATATCGTCCGTCAGAGAGAAACCATCATCGTCTTCTGTTAAAACATTACTTTCAGGAAAAACGGCGAGAACTTCCGAACGGCGTTCTTCAAAAAAACCGCTAACGCGGCTAATAACTATCGAATTTATATCGGAATCGGCCAGGATAATATTACACAGATCGCTTATCCGCGTTATTTGAAAATCAGAAAGCTCCGAAGCCACGCGGGCTATCGTGCGTCCGGCCATGGTGCTTTTCTGAATGATACTTTCGATAATTATCCCGCGTTCGCGATTGATTGAAAAAACAACGACAAGCGACATCGTTATAAAAGTAAGCAGCGTAACAAAAAAAATAAACCGGAGCTTGAGACTGCGGTTAATATTGAACCGATTACTGCGCCTGTCCGTCTCTGGCGTGATGAAATTTTTCATACAGCTTCTTTTCCTTTAAATAATTGTCTATAATACATTTAGCGCGCGGCTCCGCATCGACGGCGAAACGCACCCGGGCGAATATATCAAAAGCAGTCTTTTCGTCTTTTTTATATTCAAGCATAAGCATGGCTAACTTGATTTGAACGGATGTATTATATGGATAAATAGCCAGCGCTTCTTTATAATACCTGAGGGCGTTATCGTAATCGCCGCAGTTAAAATACAACTCGGCGATTTTATAACGGACATCCGCATAGTTAGGAAAACGCACCATCGCTATTTCTAAGTTCTTCACTTTAATTTTATGCACAAAATACCTGAAAATAAATAAAAGCAGATAAAGTAAAAAACACGTTGTCAGGACGACTATAGTTATATAATTGTAATCGAAACCTTTTTGCGGACAATAACCCGCATATTTATAAATAATTTCCAACACTTTCTCCGGTATGCAATTCACGTTCAATACAGGCGCTTAGCCGGCGCGCATAAAAGAAAATTCATATAATCTTTTACAACGAATTTAAATAATCTTTACGATTGATATTTTTTAAATACTTGATTTTATCAAAAATAGACCTGACGAGAAATTCATAATCTTTTTCCGTTATTTTAATAAAATTAACGGCGAATTCGCATATTTTTTTATTATCAAAATTAGTGCTTCCCGCTCTTATAACGCGGCCGTAAATATTCATCTGCCGGCCGAATATTCTATCGTCTATTTCAATAAAATCGTCTTTAACGAATTCATCTGAAGAAATAACAAGCACGCCGGAACCCGATAAATTCAACCCCATCCCGCCGCCGGTCGGCACTCTTTGAAAATCTCCGCGTTTTAAAGTTTCGTCGCACAGCTCCGCCCCTGAAGTTTTTCTGATAATGCGCCAGAAATTAAGAGGCAGAAAAAGCTCGATTCTCAAATGCGACCTTCGCTGCTGAATTTCGCCGGGTATAAACTCGTTATAATTATAATAATCGACGCCCGCGTTCTTTTTCTTGTTCGATATATGCTCGAAAATATTCGATAATTTATCCCACATATTTAACAAAACCAATCACCGCCATCATATTTTATACTCCATCCACATCGTCAGTTAGTAAGGCTCGATATAGGCGCCGGAATTCTGCCGCCTCGCCGAATAAGACGTTCCGCGCCGAAACTTCCAATATTCATTACGGGCGCCTCGCCAAGCAAACCGCCATAATTAACGGTATCGCCGACAGTCTTTCCAAAAGCGGGGATAAGACGGCATGCCGTAGTTTTAGAATTAATCATTCCTATAGCCATTTCATCGGCTATTATCGCGGCGAGGGTTTCAACGCGCACGTCGCCGGGAATAGCTACCATATCTAAACCGACGGAACACACGGCGGTCATTCCGAGCAAACGTTCAAGTGAAAGCGCGTTTTTATTGACCGCGCGTATCATACCCATATCTTCTGAAACCGGAATAAATGCGCCGGAAAGCCCGCCGACATGTGAAGTAGCCATCACGCCGCCTTTTTTAACCGCGTCGTTTAACATGGCAAGCGCGCATATAGTTCCATGCGTGCCGCATACTTCCACGCCCATTTCTTCAAGAATATTAGCCACAGAATCGCCTTCCGCCGGCGTGGGCGCGAGGGATATATCGACTATTCCAAACGGGACGCCGAGCGCCTTTGATGCCTCCCGGCCGATCATTTCGCCGACGCGCGTTATTTTAAACGCCGTTTTTTTAATAACTTCAGATAGTTCGTCGAAAGAAGCGTCTTTAATCATCGATACTGCATGCCGCACCACTCCGGGGCCCGAAATACCCACATTAATAACGCATTCGCCCTCCGATACGCCGTGAAAAGCGCCGGCCATAAATGGATTATCCTGCGGCACGTTACAAAAAACGACGAACTTAGCGCAAGCGATAGAATCACGGTCAGCCGTTCGCCGGGCGCATTCAAGAACCATTTCACTTACCTTCAAAACCGCGTCCATATTAATGCCCGCTTTCGTCGAAGCGACGTTTATAGAGCTGCATACGCGTTCAGTAGTCGAAAGCGCTTCCGGCAAAGAATTCAATAAATTAATATCGCCTTTACTGAAGCCTTTTTCAACCTGCGCCGAAAAACCGCCTATAAAATTAATGTCGAGCTCCGCCGCTGCGCGGTCAAGCGCTTTTGCTATAGGCGTATAATTTCCGGATTCACATGCTTCCGCTACTACGGATACAGGAGTAATCGATATTCTCTTATTTATTATAGGAATTCCAAATTTAAGTTCAATGTCGTTTACAGTCGATACTAAATTACGGGCATAATTAATAACCTTTTTATATATTTTATCGGCGCAAATTTTAATATCAGGATGAGCGCAATCTTTTAAAGATATTCCCATAGTAACCGTACGTATATCAAAGTGTTCCATTTGAACCATCGCTATGGTTTCAAGAATTTCTTCGGGGGTAAAATAAGCCATTTTTATATCTCCAATCAATTTCTTAATAATTATCGAATAATTTTATCACAATCCATCATAATTTACAATAATTTTATGCCCGGTTCAAAATAATTTTTACAATTAATTTCCATCATTGACATTTTCACATCCTCATGATATAATGATTCATCTTATGAATACATCCATTATAAATACTAAATTAGAAAATATTTCCGATATACGCGCCGATATAGTCAATATAGACGAAGCATACAGGGGCGTTCGTTCGGTTTTTAAAGCAGCCGAAACTGCCGCGCAGATAGCGGGGCTTGAAGAAACGGCGGCCCGGCCGGATTTCTGGCAAAACCGTGAAAATTCGACGCGCACGCTAAAATCTTTAAATCAACTACGTCCGAGGCTGGCGCTTTTCAATGAAATATCGCAGTTATATGAAAATATGCATCTAACTTTAGAGCTAACGCTGTCAGAAAATGATTCTTCGCTTATGAACGATCTTATAGAAGCGGTCAAAATCACCGCGCAAAGACTCGCTGAATTCGAAACGGCGCTTTTGCTTGACGATAAATACGACGCCAACCCGGCGATTATCTCAATACATCCAGGAGCGGGCGGAACTGAATCACAGGATTGGGCGCAAATGTTAATGCGCATGTATATACGCTGGATGGAAGAACATAAATTTAAATACAGCATTATAGATCAACTTCCCGGAGAAGAAGCCGGCATTAAAAGCGTAACGATACTTATCAACGGCGCTTATGCGCACGGTTATTTAAAAGGCGAAAAGGGCGTGCACCGGTTAGTGCGCATATCGCCGTTCGACGCCAATCACCGCCGTCACACGAGTTTCGCTTCAGTAGACGTATTGCCGCAAATAGAAGAATGCGAAGAAATAGTTATAGAAGAAAAAGACCTGAAAATAGATACATATCGTTCATCAGGCGCCGGCGGACAGCATGTCAACGTAACCGATTCGGCTGTACGTATAACGCACCTTCCAACCGGCACAATAGTTCAATGCCAGAACGAAAGATCACAATTTTCAAATAAAGCGACCGCGATGAAAATATTGCAATCTAAATTAGCGGAATTATCCATGCGTAAACGCCAGGAAGAAATAGACAGATTAAACGGCGCCAAACGTGAAATAGCATGGGGCTCTCAAATACGTTCCTATACTTTCCATCCTTACAATCTCATAAAAGACCATCGTACCGGTTTTGAAACCGGAAACGTCGCTCCGGTAATGGACGGTCAGATCGAAGAATTCATAAAAAGCTATCTGCATTTCATAAAAAGCGCATAAAATAAAAACGCCGGGTTATATATAAGTCAACGGCAATGAAACCGATGCTTTATTTTTCAACCGCATGCGCCACTTTAACGGTAAATGAAAAAAGCATGACAAGCATATACATGGTAAGCGCCACGCCCGTTATTACCATGCTTTCTTCGATATATGGCATTTTAAGAATAATGCCGGGTATTTTAACGATCTCGCTGGTTACTTCGACAAAAAGCGCCGTTACAAGAAACATCAGGCCGTAATCATGCGCCAGATGGTTTAACCGTTCTTCAACAGTGCATATCGCCGTTTTAACGGAACCAAAAATTCTAAATATAGTCTCGCGTTCTTCGAGAGCGACGCCGTAAGCCACAAAAATCGTAGCTATGGCGTTTAATATATCATCAATTTCTTTAATATTATTGGCGGGATCAATAAATAATTTTATAAGATTTAACGCCGAAAAAATAGAAACCACGAAAACAATTAAATTAAAGCCTATCATTCCATATCTTGACATTAAACCGAGCATCATTTTTTTACCATTAATTATATCTTTCATACCACTTTCTCTTTCTAAAAAAACACCCGTTTTTATTAAATTTTATAACATATTTATTACATAAACTTCAACATAGCACCGGGTATCGAACATAAATTCCGGCCGTTAAACCATTTCGGTGATTATTCAATCAATATTACTCAATCAACACGGATTTGACAATCAAACGACTATCTATTACCGTCAACCGCCCTGATTAATTACTATGCCATGCGGAAGAGAATCTCCGAAAAACAATCTCTGATCGTCTTCGTCGAGCGCCGCAAGGTTCATTAAAAGATCGTATAAATGCTCCGATGACGGGCATGTATCAATACGTTTTTGAACCGACGCAATAATTTCGCCGCCGATATCGAGTTTGCGATCGCCGGTAACGCGCGCCATCAATATTGCCGAATAAGGAATATAAGCTTCTTTTGCCCAATCAAATTCTAAAAGCGCGGAGATCCAGCTTTCGACGGCTTCCGGTTTTACTGCGCAATCGGCTCCGCCGTAAACCGGGCGGCGGGCGCCGATACGGGCAAGCGCCCATACGCTGACGGGATTTGGCCCATCGCGGCGTATAGTTTTTTTCAATAAATTACCGAGCTGCACTTTTTCCTGTTCGGGCAACAATTCAAAACTTGCCGCCATGCGAAGCAATTCGACTAATTCTTGATTATTGGCCGAAACTTTAAACGGCCGTTCGCCGCCTTTCTTAGAACCAAATATATGTTCTTTAAGTTTATTATAAATTTCGAGCTGCTGGCCGGCAGTCATACCACCCGCTATACGCCTTAAAAATACATAATAATTAATTATTGAATTTTTATTTCCCCTGAAATTAATACCGCCAAAAGATACTCTTAGCGATTCTTTAACGCGCCATTCATCAAGAGGCGTTCCAAAACCGGGGCGAAGTAAAAAACCCGCGAGATTATACCAGCGTTCTTCGTGAGCCGCACTTATTTTTTTATAATCCGCCGTTTTTATCATCACGGAAAACAGGCCGCGTAAAATATCAGACCGCCATTCTTCTTTTTTCATATCAAAATGCCGCTCAAGAATTTTAACTAAACGGTTTAACGGTTCAGCCGCTGCGGCGCTTTTTTCACTAAAAGCCGATTCAATAATAACTTCGGCGTCTTTTACGGCCGTAGAACCGCCACCCGCCGCAGTATGGTTTCCAGCCGGACGCTCAGATTCGTTAGTTCCGCGGCATATACCCGCGCCGCCAGCATCTACGCCGCCATCAGGATTAAATTTTTCATCGATGTCCCGGCCGGCGTCCGCCGCCGCATCCATTTCTTTATCCACGTTATTCATACCGGCCGCCTCTTCGTGACGGCGAAAATTAAACTGCAATTTCCAGCGATGCTCGCTTATTTTAGACAGGCAATAAATATCGATAGTACCCACTTCAGAAAGATAAGCTGAAAGGCTTATATCTATATGCGGCGCTCTGGATTTTTTACCATAATTAAGACAGGTAAACAGGGGCGGCAATCTCAGATAATTTTCATCATTTATTTCCACCAATTCCCCGATTACGCCTTCATTAACTGTAGAGGAATAAAGCGCGAAACGGGCCGGCTGGTTTGTAATAACGGAAAGTCCGGCTTCTATCGCCGCTTTCCTGCCCTCTTCCATCCCGCGAGTTACGACGCATACGGCTTTATCTTTTTTACGCGGATCGCAAGCATGTGACGATTCACCGCCTGAAACACCGATATAATAAGAACGGGCGCTTCCGCTTTTAATACGTACGCCGCCGCCGCTTTTAGCATAGGCATAATAAGCCGCGCCGAGCGATACGCTTAAATCATAATCATGATTATGCAGAACTTCGAAACCCCGGCCTCCTGATGCGCCGGCATTATCGGCCCGTCCCGCGCATCGCGTACTTTCGCCTTCAGCCCAGCCGGCTATAAGACCGCTCATCCGCTCTCTCAAAACGGCCGATTTAAAAACACCGCCGTTATATAATATTTTATCGGGCCGCACAAAAGCGCGGCCATTTTCACGAGCAATATCTTTAACATGACGTTTTAAAAATTTAGCGAGTTGATTCGATATAGACGGATCCTCGGCGTAAGGAAGGCCGCTTTCACGCAGCCCCGCGGCCGCGCTTATTTTTTTATCAATAGTGTTAAAATCGACTTCATTAAAAAAACCATCAAGCAATATTCGGGAAACTTCCTCACGCGTAAGAGTAAATTTCATAGTAGATGCGACTACGCTGCGGCCCCGGCCTGAAATAGATATGGACTCTTCGTCCCCCGCCGTTTTGCCAAGTAAACTTTCTTTAAGTGCGCGGCATTTCATACAGAGCGCCGTCCAGCTCAAAGCGTCGAAACGCGATTTATTTTCCATTCGCGTTTTTTCAATATGATGAGCTATCGCCATATCCATATTATCGCCGCCGAGCAATATATGATCGCCCACGGCGACACGCTTCAATTCGAGATAATCGTCTCCATTTTTAGACGCATGTATCAAAGTAAAATCGGTAGTGCCGCCGCCCGCGTCACATATCAACACGACATCGCCGTCATTTAAAATTTTATTCCAATCCGTTTTATTTTTATAAATCCAGTAATAAAAAGCGGCCTGCGGCTCTTCGATCAAAGTTATATTTTCAAGTCCAGCCATATAAGCTGATTTTAATGTAAGCTCTCTGGCGCTTTCATCGAAAGAAGCCGGCACGGTAAGGATTATCTGCTGATTTTCAAGAGTATAATCAGGATCGCCGTCCGACATTTCATGATTCCACGCATTTTTAATATGTTCTATATAATACGAAGACACTTCGAGCGGTGAAAATCCCGCCATATTATTATCTTTATTCCATGGCAATATTTTCTTTTGCCGATCGACGCGGCCGTTACAGAGCCATGATTTAACGGAAGATATCATACGGCCCGGCACCACGGCGCCCTGTTCGCGAGCAAAGCGGCCGACGGCGTATTGCGCGCCCGTCCGCCATGAAAGGTCTATCGCGCCTTCAGCAAGTTCAAATCCGGCGGGAAAGTAAAAAAAAGAAGGCAGCGTTTCGAATTTTTCGATAACGCCGGGTGCGCTCAACTGCGGTATCATAAAAGTTTTTATAACCGTCGGGCCTTCTTCGTTGAGCCGGTCGATATAAGCCACTGATGAATTCGTCGTGCCAAGATCGATACCCACTAAATAACGGGCGCAAACCGGCTCAATGCGCCTGAATTTTTTTTGAGTTTTAGAGCTCATTAATTCTATTCACTTTCCCTTATATTAAATTCAAGTTTCCATCGGTTCTTTTTATCACGCGAAACGCACCATATTTCGATAGTACCGATCTCAGTAACCAGACTTTCTATTGTAACGGGAATAAGCTCTTCGCCGCCGTCTGGCATATCTTCTTTTTTTTCGAGCGCGGTTTTAAGAGGCGCCATTTCAATGAGTTCATCTTCAAGCCATTCTTCGAGTATCACGCCGGGCGCTTCCTGCTTATGAGTGGTAGATACGAACATTTTAAATTCGCTTGTTTCACCCACTCTAAGCCCAAATTCGCGACCCGGCACTGAAATCCGGCTGCCTTCTTCGGTTTTAGCGGGCACGACGCATAGCGCTTTTATGGGCGCATTCATACCGGGAACGGCCGGCATCGCGGTTTCAAGTCCTATATAATAAGAAGCGGCCGTACCTCCTTTAATACGAACGCCAAGGCCGGATTTCGCCAGACCGAAATAAGCGGCGCCGCGTGAAACGGCCAATTCCATACTATCGGCGGCAAGTTTTTTAGCTTCGCCGGCGCCTTCGGAGGCGAGCCATGAATTAAGAATTTCGAGTGAACGTGCTTGAAGCGCAGGCGATTTCATAACACCGCCGTTAAAAAGCACTGCGTCAGGTCTTACAAAAGACTCGCCGCTTTTCGAAACATAATTTTCATTCGTAACATGTTCTTTTAAAAATTTAGCAAGATGCTTTGTTATAGCCGGATCGCTCGCATAAGGCAGGCTGATTTCAGCAATACCGAGCCCGGATGATTTAGAAGGCATATCTTTCGAACTGGCCATGGCAAAAAAACCGTCAAACATTATTTTTTCAATTTCACTTCTTAATATTTCCGATTTCATCGCGCCGCCTATAACGCTTTTACCTTTAGACAAAACAGTTACAGACGCACGATCGAGTTTATCATCTGAAAGAAGCGCTTCTTTAGCGGCGCGCGCCGCATGCCACAAACCCTGAAATTGCCAGTTATCAATCTTTTTACCGGCGCCTTCAAGTTTCTGACGCGTTAAATTCGCAAGCGCTATATCCATATTATCGCCGCCAAGCAAAATATGATTACCGACAGCGATACGGTTCAACGTAAGTTCGCCGTCTTTCTGGCCCACGCATATCAGGCTGAAATCGGTGGTGCCGCCGCCTATATCAAATACAAGCACGACTTCGCCTTCTTTGACTTCACGACGCCATTTGTCGCCGCAGCGATTAATCCATGAATAAAACGCGGCCTGAGGCTCTTCAAGAAGGGTTATATCTTTTAATCCGGCAAGTTCAGCCGCTTTAAGCGTAAGTTCTCGCGCCGCGGCATCGAAAGAGGCGGGGACCGTTATAAACACACTCTGTTTTGACATTTCCGCTTCTTTATCGTTTACAGTCATTTTATAATTCCATGCGTCTTTGATATGCTCGATATATTTTGCAGAAGCTTCTACAGGAGAATATTTTTCACAACCCGAATCAGAAGCCTGCGGTAATATTTTAGATTCGCGCGACACGCCTCCGTGACAGAGCCATGACTTCGCTGATGAAATAAGCCGTCCAGGAGCTTCGGCACCGCGTTTACGGGCAAATTCGCCCACGCAAAAATTCCGGCCGGCGGCCCACGGTAAATCGAGCGCACCGGCAGGGAACTCTACTTCCGAAGCTATATACATAAAAGAAGGAAGCAAAGCTTTTTCTTCAACCACTCCCGGAGCAGTCAACTGCGCTATTTCAAAATTTTTAACCTCATATTTTTTATCGCCATCATTTAAAGACGAGTCGGGAAATTCTACATAAGAAAGTGAACAATTGGTAGTGCCAAGATCTATCCCTATTATATACTTATGTTTTTTATTCATAACATATTCTCCAGATTAAAGTCGAATGATAATAATTTCTAAAATAAAAACCAAATCCCCGTCCAAATAGCTCGTCCGGATTAATAATTCGAATTTTCCGGTATATCGCATTACATTATTTCAATCTCGGCCGGAGCGACTATATTTTTATCCGCGCCCACTTTACGAAGCGGAAGCTTCACTTCGACTACCCGCCAGCCGCCGTGACGGACGATCCCTTTAAATGGCGGCTTAGAACCTACATTACCTGTCAATTTAACATTCGATGGATCAAACCCCTCTTCTACATTATATTCACTATTTTCTGGAACCGCTATTGCAGATTTAAGCGGAAAATACTCTTTAATAAAATTCCCGCAGTCTTGATGAATATTACGAACAGCGGCGCCAATTTGAGCGTCGTCATAATCTTTAATATCTTCCATTAAAAAATCGATAAGACGGCCTTTTTCTTGAAGCGCACTTAAAAGTTGAACCGAATCTGGTATCCGCGAACCCGTTTCCTGTTTTTTTGAAGTAACGCTGAAAATAATAGCGGTAAATATAAAACCTATGCCTATACCGCTTAAAAACGGCATCAATGAATTAATATCCATTACAATAAATCACTCCTTAAAAAATTAATCATAACTTTTTTACTCAATTAAAGAACTCAAAATTTAATTATAATAAATACCATACGCGCGTCATTAATAAATAAGCATATAAATTTTATCAAAACTTAATTTATTTGTCAATAAATATCATCAGCCATGTATCAGTTCATTACTTAAAGTACGGCATAAATATAGTTAATCATCATTAACCTGAAAATTAAATCATCAATTTTTAAATTTAATACTTCTGGCCCGCCTTGACAAAATCAATATTGTATCATATAATTGATTAAAGCCGTTAAAACAACGGCAGTCTTTGATGATTTTTTTTCATTTTGCCTGAACGGCAGCTCTTTTGTGTGTATCGGAAATAAGAGGAGGCGATAATTAAAAGTACGGCATCTAAAAAACGAAGCAACGAACGGAGGGAATAATTATGATTACAACTTATTTTTTACTTACTAAAAAAAAGAAAATGGCAAAACTGTCTATTACCCTTACTGCGGCAATTTTTTTCATCGTATCGCTTTTAAGCTTCAATTGCTTTCCGCCAGCGGCAGCCGCCCAGATTCAGGGACAAAATAGTAATAATTTCGGCACTTTCGGCACTTATAATTACACCAACGAAGTAAACGGCGGCACTAAAGGAATCTGGAACGCCCTGACCGGAAGCAATTCAAGCGTCAGCACCAGCGCCAATACTTCGGCTTATAACCAGAATTACTACAACACGCCTTTCGGAACTCAAAACGCATATCAGGTACAGCAGCAGCAATCAGGCTTCACCGGTTTTTTAAAAGGAATTTTTTCCGGCGTCAGCAATTCTACCAGCGCGTACAGCACATACAATAGCAATTATAATAACAATTACAGCACTTATAACGCTTATAACGCATACAACAACATTTATAACGCCAATGCCATTACCGCGGTCCAATCGAACAATTTCGGCAATCCTCAAAACAGCGGCACGAATTATTATTATAACTCCGATGGCACAAGCTATTATAATACTCAGATAGGGCAGACCGCTCAAAAGCTCGGCGGCGGCGCGCTCGCTCGTTTTTTCGGCGGCATAGTCGATTGCGTTTCATTCGTCGGCAATAAAGTAGTTTACGCGGGCGAAAAAGCCATAACCGGCCTGAACAATACCAGCAGCAATATCTCCATGGGCATGGCCGCATCCACGACCGGGCTTATGGGCGCGATCGGCAAGGCGCTCGGCTTTGGCGCGCGCGTGGTCATAGGCGCGGCTAAAGTGGCTATAACCATACCGGTTCTGGCCGCTAAAGCCGGTATTTATCTTACTACCGCCGCATGCGTCGGCACGGTCCGCCTTCTCGGCGGCGGCCTTGACGCGCTAAAAACCATAACCGGTAATTCCACGAACAGCCTTAATCAACTCAATTATAACGTCAACAATCTTTATAACCAGACGCAGGTTTTTGGTTCAAATCCTTCTAACGCCAATTATTATGTAAACAACTCCAACATTTCTACGAATTTCAACAACCAGCAATTCGGCAATCAATTAAACAACACGCTGCTTTACACCAACCAGCTTCAGCAAAATATGACCACAAGCCAGGGCATAGTAAACTCCATTCAACTCGGAGCGCAAAAAACCATGACCAACTTTAAAATAAACGCCAGAATAGCCGGCATAACACTTTTAGAGCTCGGTACAAAATTAGTTTACAAAACCGCTTCATTACTTTCCGGCTCGGCTTCGAGCGTATCGCTCGCTTTAGGACAAAGTATTCAAAACATGGAAAATACCAAAACTAATCTCAGGCTCATAAAAGCGATGAACGAGCAGGGTGTAATTAATCCATATCTTTACCAGCAATATCTTTCGCAATCTCAGCAGGCGGTCAATCAGAGCCAGAATTTATTCTATACCGCCAATCAAAGCATCAATAATTCTTATCTGAACACACTTTCGAATATTAACCAGACGGGCAACTATATTAATGCTAATAACCAGCTTATTACCAATCAAATGAACCAGTACGGCAATTCTTTATATACTCAAAATATTCCTTATAGTACGCTTAATCAATATAATACCAGCTTCAGTAATCTCAACAATACTTATTCGCAAATAAACGGCACTTTTGGCAATTCACAGCCGGCCAATATGCAGACTACTTCGACGGTAAGCTCCACATTAAGCAACATATTCAATCTCAACGAAGGCGCGGCGGCGGAAAGAAAGCCCGACACCGGCGCGGCGGCGAGCGTCGAAACCCGTGATCAATCGCCTGAAATAAGAAAAGCTTATGACGCTTATATAAACGCATATAATAAATATGTCGAATTACTTTCCAAAGACGGCGAAGACAATAAAGCGGCCGACGTAAACACCGCGCTCGAAGATTATAAAAAGGCTTATTCAGATTATGAAGCGGCCGTAAGTAAAGAAACCGCCGCAATAAAATAAGCTATTTAAGTAATCTAAGAAATAACACAACAATTAATAACAATAACGTCATCAAGCGCGGCCGGTTCCGTTTTAACGGGCGGCCGACGCTTTTTATTTCGGCTGTCTTTATCGGCGGCATTTTTTTTAAAATATACCGCCGCGAGTAATTCGGGGTTTTCAATAAATTGAATTTTTACCGCGCGAGTTTGTTTTTTGATAAAATATTCGATTTTAAGGGCCGCTCCGCGGCCGCCAATTATCTTCCAGGCCGCCGCTATTGCGAGAGGTTTAAAACTTTTTGTATATTTAGCTCCGCACGCGCCGCCATGATGCATTTTCAAACGCTTTTTAAGATCATCAGTGTATCCGGTATAATAATTACCATTATCGCACAATAAAATATAAACAAAATATGGCTTATCTATTATTGTTTTCATTATATTTCAGATATTATTTTTTTCAACTTCGAATGTTTAAACTCACGTTCAAGTATATCCATATATACTATATCATAACATTTTCCCGCTATAATTCTCGCTTCACGCAGCCTTCCCGCATATTTAAAGCCGCACTTTTCATAGCAACGAATACCACGTTTATTAAAACTAAAAACGGTAAGAAAAATGTTATGCAAATTAAGCATATTAAATCCAAAATCGAGAGTCAGCCTGGTTGCTTCTTCACCATAACCCTTTCCGCGATTTTTTTTATCGCCGATAAAAATACCAAACATGGCCTTGCGATTAATATGTTCAACCATCATAAGGCCGCAATTCCCGATTAATTTATCACTTTTTTTATCGATTATACCGAAGATTACATCATTTTCAGATTTAACGATTTTTTCGAGAACTTCTTTTTCTTTTTCAAACGTTAGAATGTAAGGCCGCATATTCAGGTTAGCTGATACTTCTAAATTATTTAACCACTCTTTATAAAGCGCCGCATCTTCCATACATATCGATGACAAATAACACTTTTCACCGGAAACTATAGAATCATATTTCATATTTGCTTCTCCTTTTTTCTGTTTATATTCGAAGCATTACATTCAAATACATGTCAACATCGGGTAGTTATATATTAAAATATCAACATCATACTGATTAAAAACAAATAACCACAACAAACCCGAACCATTTTTTTGCGGCACAGGCTTGCCATGGCATTTATTTTTTATATTATTATTCAAGCGGTTTATATATTTTTATAATATTCCGGCTTACGACGGCTATTAATTTGCCGGCGCCTGCTCTATAGAAAATAATTTTCTGGCTATCACGGCGCCGTCTTTTACAAGTTCTATAGCGAATTTACCTGCGGTATCAGAATTAACCGGATTGATCGGGCGCATAATCTTCTTTTCGGGAGTCGTACCGAGCGCTTCGGTAAAAACCGGCTTACTCAAATCGGCCATATTCTTTATTACAACTTCGACGGTCGCGGAATTCTCGAAGGGTTTTTTCGAAAATATGCTATAATATATCTCGCCTTTTGCCCTGAACAGCAGAGCTTCAGAGGTAGCACGCATCTGCTCGTCAGCTTTAGCGCCAAGTTTAAATTCGAGATATTCACTTTCCATGGGA
>CAYQWL010000083.1:16273-17030 GCA_964421195.1 uncultured bacterium
CTTCATAATAAAAAGAGCACCTGCCAATATTAAAATTACCGCCAGAATGAATACTAAATTTTTCACTTCAATTCCTCTTTCTTTTTTTTAATTAAAAATATACTGCATATAACTAACTATTAATTTTCATTTTAAAATTTCTTTCTTTATTTACCAGCCCTGCTATTTTAAATAAAACACCCGATAAAAAATATTCAATCCCCGCCTTCAAAAAATATTATACCACAAATTATAATACTATTTCAAGAAATTTCATAAGATGACCGTGAACGTCTTTTTCTGACAGCGATGGCCGTCCGAAATTTAGTATCTTCGGCTCTAAAAGAGAAATTTAATTGAAATTACCGAAAATCGAAATATATCTATGTTCCGGAAATGAAAAAAGACATTCAGAGGGCTTTCGTTCTTCGAAATGACCTCAGATGCCTTTTATGTTATTTTATGCTTTTATTTGCGCTCTATTGATGTTTTAGAGAGAGCCGGGGATGACTCAGGCGGCTTTCTTCGCAGGTTTCTTCGCCGGCGATTTTATTTTGGCTTCGGAAAGACCCGTAACAATAGCGATTTTCTTTACGTCATCACCTAACTCAAGCATCTTCTTCGCCATTTCCAGCTTGCCTTCCATTTTGCCTATCTTTTCAGCATTCGTAACTATCGGCATCGTTTTCCTCCTCAGTCTCTTTTATTTCATAAACCAGCTTCTCTTCGAGTTCTTTCGGCAGCGTCACTATCCAGTCGATGAACTTATACTGCGCGC
>CAYQWL010000084.1:0-5057 GCA_964421195.1 uncultured bacterium
TCAAAAATTATTATTACTTCAATTCAAACTTATCGGTTCAAATTTAAATTAATTTAACCTTTATAAATCTTTCAATAATAGTTTTTTCACGCCGTGTTTTTCAAAATGACCGTAATACGCATTCAAAAAAAATTTTACATATCATTTACAGAATATTAAGCGTTATGTTCATCGCCGTGATTATGAACGCATTCATCGCCGCATTCTTCATCTTCGCCGTCATGCGAATGATCGTGTTCGCCGTGTTCGTGAGTGCATTTATAATCAGGATCTATAGTTATCGAAGCCTGTGAAATTAAATGATCATAAACTTTTTGATGCACTATTTCTTCGCGTATATAAACTAATTCTCCACGTTCTTCGACATGTTTATATATATCAGAATAAGTTTTTCCAACGGAAAGAGCAAGCTTTTCAAGATGTTCTTTTACGTCCGCTTCTTCAGCTTCTATTTTTAAATTAACCCCTATAGAAGATAAAATATTGGTTATTTTAACGTTACGTTCCGCATCCTGCTGATGACGTTTTTTAAATTCATCAACGTTCTGACCGGTAGCCTGCAGATAGTGATTAAAATCCATTCTTCTATACATAAATTCAATTTCATAATTTTTAATTATCCTGTCGAGCTCTTTTTCGATCATGGCTTCGGGAGCGTTAACCTGAGGGTTTTTTTCAAGCAGATAATTACATATCTGTTCTTTATAATGCCCCTTTTGATGCTGTGTTTTAGATTCAAGAGCTTTCTTGCGAATATCATCCTTTAGATCAGCTAAATTATTAAATTCACCGAGCATTTTCGCGAGATCGTCATCAGCGGCGGGAAGTTGACGGAATTTTATTTCTTTAAGCGTTATATGAAAGCGGACTTCTTTGCCCGCATAATCTTTGCTATGATAATCATCAGGAAATTTAAGAAAAAGATCTTTTTCCGAGCCAATTTCCATTCCCGCGATTCCTTCTTCAAAACCGGTTATGGCTTTTTTAGCTCCGAGCTCGAACATTACTCCATCGCCTTTAATTCCGCCCGATTCTTCTCCGCCGATATAGCCGCGATAATCTATTATAACGAAATCGCCCATGGCCGCCGGCCGGCCGGTTACAATTTCAAGTTTCGCATGCCGGTTTCTCAAATCTTCGATTTTAGAATCTATTTCGCTTTCTTCTACGTTTATAGGACCGCCGGTAAGCGGTATTCCAATAAAATCTTTTATATCGAACACGGGTTCTTTTTGAACTTCTATTTTAAAAACTAATGGTTTACCTTCTTCGATAAATACGTCTTTGAGCTCAGAATCGATAGGCCTTATATTCTGGCTGTTAAGCGCCTCTATATAAGCGGGAGTCAACAATTCCTTCTGGGCCTCTTCATAAAAATATTCCCTGCCAAAACGCATTTCTATTATACTGCGGGGCGCTTTTCCAGGGCGGAATCCGGGGATGTTAACTTTCCGCGAGAGATCTCGATAAGCATTGTTTATAGCTTTTGTAACCTTTTCCTGCGCGACCTCGATTTCTAAAAGAAGCCTGTCGTTATCGATCGTAGATACATTTAACACTCTGGCTGCGGTATTTTCTTGTGACATTTCAACTCTCCTAACTTTTTTATGTTTATTTAATTATCTCAGAATAAGTAATATTTTAACATATTTAATATATATTTTCAAGATTTTATTTTTTTAGTCTTTAATTTTAATCTCTCCTTATTCATAATCATTTTATTTTTTTTAATTCTGGAATAAATTAATATTAAAATAAAAATAAAATTTGACAAAATATAATTTTAGTGTAATAATTGATATGTATATATGAAAAAAATAAAAGAGGTGCTATATGATATTGAAAAAAAATTTTTTCATTTATTTTATCGTTTTTTCTATCTTAGCTTCACTGTTCATTCCATTTTCAACGCTTTATGCGGCAAATCCCGTTTCACCCTCAAACGGCGAAATAATAAAAACGTTGACTCCCGAATTAAGCTGGAACGCTGATAAAAACGCTTCTAAATACGACATCTGGATACTTAAAAAATCAAAAAAATTATTCGGGCTTTACACTCTGCTTGGCCGTTCTATCCGCGATGCCTCCGAAACTCGATTAAAAATCAAAACCGGAATTTTAGAAGACAATTCCGATTATTTATGGACCGTCAGGACTATAAGCTCATCCTCGATTATAGGAAGTTTTGGAAAAACTTTCAAATTCTCGACGGCGGTAAACCCGATATATCAAACTCCAGAAATTCCTTCATCTACAAATCAAACCACAAACGATCTCAATACGATTAGCGGGCTCATAACCGCCATTAAAGCTAAATTTGGAATAATAATGGAAAACGGCACCGCCGAATGGGCGCTCACCAATCTTAGAGTAATTTATAATACGCTTTCTAAACTTCCCGCTAAATTTTATAGCTGCACTAAATACCTGCAGCGCATTTCCACGACATCGCTCGGCGCTGGCGTGGGCGGTTATGTTAATAGCGGCGATCCTTCGCGCGTTTATATGACCAATCTTGGCGTAAGCTATGATCTGGCCGGAATAGTAGTTCATGAAATGACGCATTGCTTTCAATTTAACGGTAATTATAACGTAGCCTGCGCATGGACAAACCAATTCTGGACGGCCCGCAATTCCTACAACGGACAGTGGCAGCCTATAAGCGCTCCGCCAACCGAATACGGACGTACCAATCCGCTCGAAGATATGGCTGAGTCCGTCAAATTATATGTTACAAGCGCTTCGACGTTAAAATATCAGGATATGCAGCGTTATAATTTTATCAAACAATATGTTATGAACGGAGCAGAATTTTAAAAAGAAGGGATTTTATTAATGATATTTAATGAATTCAACATAGAAAAAGACGTCACTCAAAGATTTTTAAGATACGTTAAAATCAATACTCAATCGATCGACGGCGCGCCTGTCGTTCCATCGAGCACATGTCAGCACGATCTGGCTAAGATATTATATGATGAGTTAAAGGAATTCGGCCTTAAAGAAGTTCATTACGACCGTGAACATTGTTATATTTACGCTAAAATTCCATCCAACCGCATTCGTAAGAATAAAAACGGCATAGCGCCGGTCGCGTTTATCGCGCACATGGATACATCTCCCGAATCAAGCGGCAAAAACGTAAAACCAATAATTCATAAAAATTATCGCGGTGGAACGATTAAATACTCCGCCAATCCGAATCTTACACTTTCAGAAAAAGAATCGCCGCAATTATCCGATGAAAAAGGATACGATATTATTACCAGCGACGGCAGCACGCTCCTTGGCGCCGACGACAAAGCCGGAGTGGCCGAAATAATGACCGCGGCCGCGATACTGTCTTCAAAAAACTGCGATATCGATCACGACGATATATACATAGCATTTACGCCCGACGAAGAAGTAGGCTGCGGCACAGCTCATTTCGATATGAAAAAATGCCCGGCCAGATACGCTTATACACTCGATGGCGAAGACGCCGGCGAACTCAACCGCGAAACGTTCAACGCGCGCGCGGCCGTGATCGAATTTCACGGAGTAAACACTCATCCAGGAACCGCATTCGCAAGAATGAAAAATACTATTTACGCAATGAGCGATTTTATCTCTAAAATCCCTGAATCGATGAAGCCCGAAACTACGAAAAATCGTACCGGCTTTTTTCATCCGCTCGATATCGAATCGAGAGTCGAATATTCTAAAATTAAAATGATAATCCGTGATTTTGACGAAAATAAGATGAACGCTAAATGCGAAAAATTAAAAAAAATAACCGATCAATTACGCGCAAAGTACAAAGACATAAAAATAGAACTTAAAATAACCGATCAATATCAAAACATGGGTGTTATAATAAAAAAACATCCGAAACTCTTAAAATTAACCGAAGAAGCCGTCAGATTATCCGGGCTAAAACCCTTTTACCGCGCTATACGCGGCGGAACCGACGGCGCGCGGCTTACATTTATGGGACTGCCCACGCTTAATTTATTCGCCGGAATGTTTAACCCGCACAGTAAAAATGAATGGGCATCCATACGCGCCATGCAATATGCTGTGCTGACAATACTTAATATTTCATCATTAGCATAGAAACGAATAAATTATCACAACCGTTCTGAATAATTTTGTTTTTTAGCAATAACTAATAAATTTAATTCAGACGGTTGTGTACAAAACCATTTTATTGTCTTAAAAATGCTCCAACTATTTCGCCGAAATATACAGTATGATAATCGCCGCCCTGATAATATGCTCCGTTTATAGATGAATCCAATCTTGAAGAATCCATATTATTTTTATGCACTATTTTACATTCAAAATGCAGAGGGCATTCCAGAATGTGCGGCACCTTTATTTTAACTCCCGCCTCAACGGTAAATCCGCATTCGGCGAATTTATCGGTATCGCGGCCCGAACGCGAACCGCAAATCGCAAGCTGCCGGTTCATTTCAACCGGAGGAACGCATACGCTAAATTCATCATGAGATTCTATCAAAGAAAATGAATGCCTTGACGGCCTCACAAGAACGCTCAATACTGGCTTCGACCATATAACGCCGAGCGACGCCCAGCCTATAGTCATGGGATTCGGCTTTTGCACGCCCGTAATAAGAATCGCCCCGCGCCCGTGCAAAGCGTTCATCAATCTTTCAAAACCTTCAAAACATCTTATTTCTTTTAACATAAATTACTCCCATCATTAAAACATTAAAACATTATAATGTTTTAATACATTATTATATTGTTATATTTTGTTAACTATTTTTCTCATTTTTCTCATTATTTTTTTCATCGGCGTCTTCATCCAGACAACCGCAACGGCAGGCGCCGTTATGAGTTTGAGAACCGCCTTCATTTTCTTTTTTTTCGGGCGCGGCGGCGGACAATAAGTTAAAAAGCCAGTAACATAAAGCCGCTATAACTATTATTACTATAACGCTCAATAATGCTTTTTCTACTTCAGGCCGTAACTCGCGTTTTTTTTCTTCTTTATACTCCTCATTATAAATGATTTCACCGGTCTGAATTTTAGTAAATTGCTGTTTATACCA
>CAYQWL010000084.1:5077-16997 GCA_964421195.1 uncultured bacterium
GTTATCCTGATGTATAAAACTCGAAACGTCGTATTCTGACGCTTTTAAAGACGGGTTGCCGAAACGCATATAATAAAAAGGAGACGGAGACGCCGGAACGAAAAATATATTTTTATGAACCATTTCGAATTTTACTTTATTAATCGTAAGCGGCGGATTATTGCCATTTTCTATAACGAATCTATAAAAATTTTTTTTATCCGTATGATACCAGAAATCACAGCGCGAAGAATTATATTCATTTAACGGAATATTATAAATATCGAATCCGGTTAAATGAATATATGAATTTTCAAGTCCGTTAGAGCTGAAATAAACTTTAACGGCGCGTTTATAGTAAGCATGAGATATATCGAATACGATTCTATCGAAATGAAGACGCGCGGGTATATCGATCACGCTATTATTTGATTTATCCAGTTTAACGTTCAACTTATCAAATATTTTTTCATCATACGCCGTAGTAGCGTCTTTTTTAACATTAAAAGCCGTTTTGGCATAAACACCGTTGATTTTCAAAGGAGTTTCATTAAAATTTTCGACTGAAAAATCGAGCCCCTCATATTTTAATTTAATCGATTTAGAAGGCTGGCCCGCGTCATTCAAAGAAGAATTTTTTATAATAAATTTATAATAAGTGAAATCATATTTATGATCGAACTTAAAATCCGTCTTTTTATACTGGATCCGGGAAGAAAAATCAAAAATCGGCTCTTCGGTAATCTTTTGCCAGTTAATATTATCATTGCCGCCATATATTTCGACCTGCTTTTTAAAATCACGATCGCCGGTATCGAGCTCGATAATTTCAATGGGTTGACGTTTTTCAGGCATTTTCATAACGAGCCGAACCGAATCGGTTCCTTCAATAAAATCGATAACGCTCATTGAATAAAAATTATGAACATATTCCGCCGGAATAACGTCGTTTAAAATAACAAAGGGTACTTCTCCACCGTTAACGTCGAATATTCTTAAATCGGCGAATCCGGCAGCCGCGCGTTCGGCGACAGCCACCTTAAGCGGAGCCATATATATTCCCGCCGCCGGGCCTGAAGGTTTTAATTCCACTTCATACATAAAATCATTTTTTGATAACGCAAAAGCAGATGAAACGCATAAAAACGAAACGCTCAATACACATATCAAAGATAAAATTATATTAAAAGTATGCATATTTTTTTTTGCATTTAAACTCATATTAGTTCCTTCCTTTCGATTTCCACCTTTTAATTTCCTTCATTTTTTTTCAAAACGGTTATCAATCCATCTTTAAATTTATGATAAAAAAATGACACTGAAATTAAAATACCGCCTAATATCATGAACGATAAAATCCGCCAGGGCGTGCTCATATCATCCATATCATAAACGAACACTTTAATCAACGTTATTGTAAAAAGCGCTATCGACGTTTTTCTGACGGCATAAGAATTAAATTTGAAACCGATTATCATCAGAGCGGCGGCATAAACCGCCCAGAGTCCCGAAATAAAAGCGAAACGCGCCTCGCGAAGATAATCATATAAAAAAGACGCGGTTTCAAAATTCAATATTATAAAAAGACATATTCCAAGAACCGTATATAAAACAGCCGAATCTTTAACGCCATACACTATGTTAGATATACCTTTCCGATAAGCGATATTAGCCGCCGAAAAAAGTAAAGTGAGAGAACCGGCCCATGCGACATAACGTCCGGCTAATAAATAACTAAAATCAGGATATATGCGAAAGATGTCGAAATTAAAATTAAAAGCTCCATGCATTGAATAATCTACGAAAAGTAATTTAAGCAATGCAATGGCGAAAAGCGCATACGCCCCAGCGAATATAGCCGCACGCGAAAGCCGGACGGCCATAAAAAAAAGGGTAAAAGCCTGAGCAGCCCAGAAAAAAGTAATCCATTGTTTTGAAAATAAAATAGGAATCATTATAATTAAAAATAAAGACGCTAATGCAAGCATGGCGACAAACGCTTCGGAAAAGCGGCGGCCCTGTTTAAAAAGATGCGAAGCCATAGCGAGAAAAACGGCCGCGTAAAATACGGTTATAATGCTGACGTAATGCGCGGCGCGAAAGTAATCATATATCATATCATAACTAAAGCCAAAAGCAAAAAACGAATTAAGCGTCATAACCACAAAAGCCGCGACCGATGAAGGCTTTTCCTGCTTTTTTATGAATTGATATGCAAAAGGCGCCACACTATAAATTAAATAAAAAAGATTAAGAAATAAAATCGCGGGCAAAAAATTTTTCGTTCCATAATAATTCAGATACCATCCGGAAAAAAGTATATACGTACCAAAAAAAGCAAGAGTATTCAACAGGTTCCAGTTCTTTTTAAAAGCGACATAAAGAACGCCGCAGTTTAAAAGCGTAATATAACCCATCAATCCATAAAAATTATCGCTGCCCCTGCTCAACATAACGGGAGTTAAAAAACCGCCTATTATGCCGAGAACGGCGAGCCATTTAGCGTCAAATTTTATAGACAGAGCGCAGGCGAGAACCGTTATTAAAACCATTATTACAAAAGACGCTTCCTGGCCGATAACCGGCGGCCTATAAAGCTGAAAAGCCGCGAAAGAAGCAAAATAAAAAACGGCAATAGCGCCGCCTGTCATTAAAAGTCCGAAAGAGACAAATCCGCTTTTTTGATGAAAATAATAACCGAGCCGTAAAAAAACGGCGCCGAGAATATATGCGAGAGTAAGCTGGCCCGCGGGACCAATCAGTTCACGCTCAAACGAATATTTTAAAAAATAACCGACGCCAAAAACTATCGTAATAATACCGATAATAAGCATCCATTTCTGGCCGAGCATTATTTCAAAATTATCTTCCGGTGAATCATCTAAATTACGACGCAAGCCAGGCCGGGTGGAATTATGCGCTCCGTCCATTACATTTCCGGCATTCAAGCCCGGCGCCGCGCCGGTATTTAACGCTCGTTTATTTTCTATTATTTTTTTAACGCCGCTCATGCCTGAACCAGGAGCGAAAGCGCTTTTAACGGCAGACTGCCGGGTAGAAACGCTTGCATCCATGACCGGCTCCGCCGGCCGGTCCGCTTCACGATCAGAAGAATATAAGCGCCCGGCGGCCGAAGTAATTTCATCCGGCATGTCGGAAACATTTTTTTCATCCACGGCGGCTTCCGGTTTATCCGAAAAAAAAGCGTTATCCGCTGACCGCCGGCCGTCATCTTCAACGGGAGCCGGATTTACAGCGCCATCGTACTTTACGTTTTGATTATTTATATCAGTTAAAAGCAGAGCCTCAAAATTTTCGATTTTACGAGATATTTTTAACAACCGGTCTGAAACGTTATTTTCAACCGATATAAGGTTATTAAAATCGTTTTTAACATCGAAATAAAAAAACATTTTTTTATATATATCTTCCGAAAAAAGGTGCCCGCATTCGCTGCAGCTTTTATTAGCATAATTAATTTCATTTCCGCAGCGCGGGCACTTTAATACTCCGCCATTAACGCTCATATTCTTCTCCTTTCGCCGTCAAAGCGAAAAAAATTATTTTGCCGATAACGGAATCGGTATTATTTTAGAAGTATCCGGCAATTCATTAAGCGCCATTTCCGCCGCCTGCCTAATAAAAAAAGCCAGATCAAATTCACGACCTCCGAATGTAATTTTTAAACCAAACTTTATTTTGTGATCGAATATATCGACTTTATTGGAATAAACAGTCACTTTTTTTATATTTTTAGACGCATACATTAAAACATCGAGGTTCTGTATAAAAGTATTTTTTTCATCAAGATAAGGAAGTTTTGAATCGATAACCTGATAAATAGAAGAAAACGAAGCGTCAGGCGAATTAAACGGCGGGCATCCTTCTATTTCGGAAAAAATATTGACGTCGCCCGGCGAAAGCGGAACGGTTTTACCGTAATGTAAATTTATAACATTAACGGCATTGCCTTTTTCATCGGATATGCTTCCTGTATAAGGCGTCGCAATTCCCATCTGCGTCATAAGAGATTTTTTGTTATAATCGCACACGCGCCTGGCTTCATAAAACAATGTTTTATAATCGGGTTTTATACTCAGGCCGTTTCGAGAGGCCGAAGCGATTTTTGCCATACATAGTTCGTAATCCATAATAACATCCGCGCCAAATATATCCAAAGCGGTTCCGGAAACGTCTTTATCGGCCGATATCAACTGGCGTTTGCCGTTCGCTATGCATATTTCAACACTCGCTTTTTCTATAAGATACGCCGTGTAAAAAATCACCCGTCCAATATCATCGGCGCCGTCTTTTTTAATAAATTTTTTCAAAATAGACTTAGCGCGAAGCGGTTCGGCCGAACCTGAATATTTATCAAAATCGCTCATAAATTTATCGACCGCCTTAGAATCTATCATCGAGGCGTTAAATGATGATTTACTTTTATAATAATTAGAACTTAACTTTTCAGACACGTTGACCACGCCGGAGCCCTGAGTAAATTCGTTTCGATATTCACGATAATAATCTTTATAACACAAAAGCGGCGACGGCACTCGCAGAGAATCAAGATTAAGCGCGGATAATAAAGAATTATTAGCCGATTCGGTTTTAAAAATTATATGATTATAAAAGGGGCGGGCTGCATAAAATTTTTTTACATATTTCGAATAAATATTGGCCGCAACGTCATAATCCGTATCGGCGTCAAGTTCCTCGATACTATTCGCACCGCGCGATATAAAAGCGGCCGAATTACCGACGCGGTACATTCCAATTTTTTGATATGTACCATCATTTTTTAAAACTATAATTTTAGATGAAAAAGCACCGCTTTCCGGTCTTATAACCTTAGACGCGCTTTTAAGAGTTTCACAAACCATATCGGCCGCGTTTTTAAGCTTAAGATGCTCTTCGAGATACTTTTCGAGCCTGTCGCGCCACAGCATATGCCTGAAAATGATAGCGATAAAAGACATTACAAGGCCGAGAAGCGCCGTGTACATTAAAAGTTCTATAAGCGAATAACCGCATTTATTATATTTTCTCAATATTTCCGCCCGCTTTTTTAAAAAATAGCTCCGATGGGATATATTTTTAATTAAGTTCGATATCTATATATTCAAAATCCTCGTCGAACCCTATTGATTTTTGATATCTAAACATTCGTATCGGCGCGCCGTAAGGTATATAACGTGCAAGTATATACCTGGAAAAACTTTTATAATGCCCCGCCGACCACATTAAAACGCCGAGATATTCTCCTATCTTAAAATCTATATTAAAATTCTGCATAATAGCCGGAACATCGAGAATAGTAACGCTGAATTTACCATCACAATAATTTTCATTATAAGTATTGGTAAAACCGAATGAAAAACTGGCTTTACTTTTATAAAGCCTCGCATCGAAATTTTCAGAAGAAATAAATGCAGACGCACGTACAAGACCCGCCCGCGCTATATATTCGGCTTTTTTTAAATTAACCCCGGCGTTAATAGAACGGGCGGCATGCGATGTATAAAGTTGTATTGAATAAATACCTAAAGATAATATTATAACGAGCGTTACAACCAGCGGAATAGAAAAGCCTTTATCGTTAATGATAGACGTCTTTTCGCTTTTATATAATAATTTCATATCTCACAGCCGCCAGTCATAAAGATGTATTAAAAGCCAGACGCCGTTTACGGCCGGAATTCGTATTCCATTCCGCGGCGGCTTCCACTTCGACAACCGAAGCGGAAACGCTATGACCGCTATACGCCGATACCGCGCTTATTTTATGTTTAACATCGATTATAATTTTTATATCATATTTTTCTATTTTTTTTTCTATAGTCGAACTCGAAAAATAAAGTTTTTTAAAAGCAAGAGGCTGTATATCCATCAACGACCTTAATCTTTCTATCTCGATAGCAAGATAATTCGATACTTTATATGAATCGACCGCGCTTTCCGCATCACGCGAGGATTGAATAAAAAGTTGTATCAAAGGCGTCAACGTCGTTGCAAAAATCAATATAGCAAGCAATATTTCCGTAAGCGAATAACCGTGAAAATTTAAAAAAATATCACGATTATTACGGTTTTTAAACCCGCTCCTGAATGTATCGTATATATAATATTTCATGATCATGATAATGTATTATAACAAATACTTCATAATATGTCAATTATACGGGGCCCTGTTTTAATGCCCGGATCTCGTATATTCGAAAGCTAACTTTAATTTAAAAAAACATTACCAGATATAATCACGCGCAATGTCCCGTATTTTTTTATTACTTAAAATATGCATCACTCTTAATTTTTCAATAGTAATACGTGAAAACTGGCCTATCGGTACATATATGATTTTTCGTCCAAGCCGTGCGGCAATCGATTTAAAAAAAGTACGGGGAGGTTTTTTCGCGCAATATACTACATTTTTTTCAAGCGAATAATCGAGCGCGGCAAGCAAAAGCGTTTCAGGTTTATTTTTTGCCGCAAAATAAGCCGGATCACGCCATACATCATATAAACGCAGCGGCGGATAAGAAAGCATAAATCCGCCGTATTCACAGCGGGATATTCCGGGACCCACTATTTTTTCTCCCGGTATGCTCGAATAAAAAGCCATATCAGATTCCTGCCCGTGCTCGCCGAGCCATGTCATTTTATAAGGATACTTTTCAACTCCAGTCACACCGCCTGCCACAATATCTTCATCAAATATCATCACCACTGTATCCGCCGCACCCTGTCCACGCATGGATACTTTTACAAATATACTTTTATTCAAATGATAATTTCTAATCGTTTCGCGCATATCAACGCCATCCATCAATGAAGTGCAAAACGGTTCAACGCGGGATTTTTCATCATTTAAAGCGCGCCGCGATTTTTTTCGAAGAAGCAAACCAAAATTTTCTATTATAATATCTTCCGGCTGGTATGAACATATCGTATCTTCGTTATTTTTCCACTCCCTGAGCCAATCTCCCGGTTTTTCTTCTTTTTTTCGTTTTTTAAGATAAGGAGCGAATAATTGCTTTACTGATTTAAGCCGACGGTGAAATCTAATCCTGCGGCCGTCTATTTTAAGATCTTCAAGCGTAAGCGAAAGCGTCGGATATTTATTCGATCTATCGATCCTGTTATATGAACAAGCTTTTTCAAAAACTTCATAAGCGTAGTTATCATCACATGCGGCCCTTGCGGCCATTAAAAGATCATAAATGCCCGCGGCAAGACCGCCTTTTATTTTAACATAATTATATAAAAATTTAAGCATTATATTAAAATAATTAAGACCGACTACAGCCCCGATATTTTTATGATAATTAACCGCCGCCAGTTCAAGAATTTCAAAATTTAATTTTGCGCGGTCGAGCGCTTGCGGCGACAAACAAGCAAACTTATCTTCAACGGATTTTATTTTTAATTCATATTGCGCGTCATGCAATGCGCCTGAAACTTCATTCCGTAAACGTTCATCCTCATCTGACGCTTTCACGGAAAAAACACCTGAATTATCAGGGTCTTTTCTTCGCAAAGAAATAAAGTCAAAACTAATAATATTTTTCTGATTTAAAATATCCCCGGATATCTTATTAATATCACTTTCATTAATCGATTCGCATTTTTTTTCATCCGCGGAATTTTTTAATAAACCTTCAAAATCATTTCGCGATAAGGCCCGTGCATTTTCGAAACGCTCGATAATAAACGCCGGCTCGCTCATAACGCTTTCATGCGAAGCTGCCGCAAGATTAGCCAGATACACGCGTTTAACGCCGCGATTATAAAACGGAATCGCATTGTTGTAATCGAGCATATCAAATATCGCGGGATAATGATACATTCCACAAACAAATAAAATTTTGTCGTATTTTTTAGAAATGAATTGAAGATTAGCGGCCATAAACTGCTCGCGCTGAAGATCTTCATGAGGCCGTTCATTCAGCGAAGTTTTATTTGAAATTTTATAATAATTTGAGCAATAATCGACAAGCCCCGCTCCATAAAGAGCATAACTATCAGGAAATGAATCACTGCCGCCCCGGTAATCATCGATAAACCGATCTACGAAATGCACGCCGTTTTCACGCGACGGAAGAAAAGCTCTTACGGCCTCGCACATAGCGTCCTGTGGCTCTATCAGGTGATAATATAACCGCTCCGGCGCCTCCACGCACACGGCGGATATATAGGGCAGGCGGCGCACCCCTTCTAAATAAGCGCGCTTCATAAAATCAGGCAATTCTAAGGCTACGGCTCCAAAATCGATATTTTTCATTAAAACCCATGCTGCTATACCGAATTCGAGACGGCCGTGAAGCGCCGGCAAAAAATAAATATTATTTTTAACCAGTAAATTAGAATTAATATATTTTTCGATATCTACATAAACACCGTAAGAACCTGCGTTCATATCAAGCCGCCTTAACGATTATTAATAGACCGCGATAATTCAGGCATCCCGCTAAACGCCGCGCCTCCGTTGGCCGCGGAACCCGGCCTTAATAATATTAATCAACCGCAATGAATCAGGCCTTCGACACCAATAACCATCTTTACTGCCGACTTTATAGCGGCTTTAAATTCATCTTCGGATTTTAAACCGCTTTTATCAAGTATGGCCGATTTATATCCTGAATTTAAAATTTTAAACGCATATCTTCCAATGTTAATTCCATCACGCACGCTATAAACCTCGTCTGCCGCATGAGCGCGCTGAAGAAAATCAACTATATATTCAAGCGCGCTTTCAGGAACCGCGCCAAGATTATATTTTAAGATAAGAAGCTCCTCGCCGCGATCTGGAAAATCTATAAAAATCTGCGGTTGAAGACGTGAATGAATATATTCCGGCAATTCATAGGTAGAAGAGTCTTCGTTCATGGTAACGCAAATTCTAAAATCAGGATGCGCGGAAATTTTTATACCGGCGATCACCGATTCGACATAGCGGCGGGTATCTAAAAGCGGCGCGAGCGAAGCCCATGCTTTTTCGCTCATACGATTACCCTCGTCGATAACGCATACTCCGCCTTTAATCATGGCAGTCACTAAAGACGACGCGGAATATTGAATAGAATTACCCTCGCCTATAACAGCCGTTATAATAAGATCTTCAGGGCGGGTATCCATTGTCGCCTGAAATAAATAAACCGGCCTTTCGAGCATGCACGCCGCGGTATAAGCAAGCGTAGTCTTACCCACTCCCGGCTTTCCACAAAGGCGCGGATTCAAAGGGTAATCGCCATCATAAGCCACATGCCAGCAGGCTAATAACTGATAAAGCATATCCGGCTGGCCCACCCATTTTAAATCAAGATTATCATGATGCGCAAGCGCAAGAGATACGCCGTCTATTTTTACTTTTTCCATATTTACCGGACGCTCCAGTCTTTTTATTATATTCCATATTCTCCGGCACGCCCGGCATTATATATTTTTTATTAATTCTTTCAAATCAAATTTTGGACGCGCTCCATAAACTTCGACGATACGCGCCGCCGAAAAAGAACCTATACGGCCGGCTTTTTGCATATCAAAACCCTGAGTCAGAGCATAAAGCACTCCGGCGGCATACATATCGCCAGCTCCCGTAGTATCTACAGGTTTCGCCGGATACCCCGGAATTTTATGCAGCGTATCGTTTTGCATAATAAGAGACCCTGCTTTCCCGATTTTAAGGCAGGCAATCCGGCACATGCCGCCCATCGTTCGAACTGCCGTTTCAGGCTGCTCGCCGGTCAGAGCCAGGCCTTCTTCTTCGTTCGCAAATACTATATCGACGTATTTTTTCAAAAGCCCGGAAATAAATTCGCGATTACGGCTGATAACACCTTTATCCGCCACATCAACGCTTATTTTCACCCCGTATTTTTTTGCTATTTCCATTGCCGCCACGGCCATTTCACGCAATCCCGGTTCTTCAAGCTGATAACCCGTTAAATGAAGATATTTACTTTTTTCAATTTCTTCAGCTATTAAATATTCTTTTTTCATTGAACACGCTACTCCAAGATAAGTCGCGAATGATCTTTCTGAATCTGGTGTTATGAGCGCGACGGCGACGCCGGTATGTCCTTCGACTTTTACGATTTTCGAAAGTATTCCCTGCTCGATCGTTTTAGTTTCATAAATTTTAGCGTAATCGTCGTTACCCACGCAGCCCTGATACGCCGAAATTCCTCCGAGATTAGCGACGCCCGCCATCGAATTTGCGGTCGAATCGCCGGCTTCCGCCTGGCTTTCATAAGCCGATATTTCCTTAAAAACATACTGGAGACGGTCATAATCCACAAGATTAAACATGCCTTTTACAATCGATAATTTCTTTAAAAACTCATCATCTACAGCCACCACGATATCCATAAGAGGATTCCCTATACCGAATACGTCATAAGATTTCGACATAAATTTCTCCTTTATTTTATTATTCATTCATTTAACGCAGCGCGATAATCGTTAAAACATGCTTCTATTTTACTTTAACGCCATAAAACAATTTGAGGCGTCATCTAAAATTCGTTCAAATTCTTCACGGCCCAGAGTAACTAATCCGGCGCCATATACATAACAATTAACGCTTTGCTCAAAACCTTCTTTACCGCTATATGAATAAGCGATAATTATATCGCCCGAAGCGCCTTTAAACCGTGACAAAAAAAACACGGGTTTACGAAAATTTAAAAGCGAATATATTTCGGCCGCGCAGGGGCGACGGTTAATAAACACGGCGGCCGGACCCTCTCCAGAGTTGCTAAAAGAATTAATAAAATGAGCTAAAGCATCGAGAACAATCATAATTGATTTATTTTTAGCTAAATCCGCCATGAAATCATCATATTCTCCAAGTTTGCGTTTATAGTCTTTATAAGCCGGGCCGTATTTTAAAAACAATAAAAAAGCGAGGCTGTAAAAAGTTTTTTTCGATGCATTATTAAAAAAAAATTCAGATTTTTCTATTTCCGGCGGAAGCTTTATTTTAAAAAAATCGTTAACATTAAAATCAGAATTTTTAAGAGCATTTTCAGATGGACCTGCGAGGCGTGAATCAACAAACCATAAAACCGGCGCGGCATATTTCCCGTTTTCATCGTTAACGATAAATACGTCTCCAGCCGATTTTAACGCTTCATATTCCCGCGCCGGCTGAGCTATTACAATCGACTCACTCTGCCGCGGATTTTGAGGATACAACGGCGCATAAAAAAACGCGGAAGTTTTAATCAAAAAAGCCGATTTACCTTCATCATCTTCGGCCGCAAAACATTTTACGAAATTAAAAAAGCATAAAATTATAAATGGCGCCAGAAAACATAAAATTATAAACATTCTGTCCGGTGGTAACAAACATTTATTAAAATTCAACTTATAAAATAAACTAAATTTTCGCGCGGCATATAAAAAAATTTTATTTAAAATATTCATTAATCGGCTTTCTAATTTCAATAATTTATAAGTTTATAATGGATAATTTTTTAAAATTCAATAAAAAAAAGTTTTTGTTTAACGCATCCCGCGCTAAAAGCGTCCGGAATGCTATTCATTATTTTAATAACGGCTTTTGAACTTCTGATTTCATTATAAAAAAAATCATCAAAAAAGTCAAATAAATTAATTGAACATTCATTTATTAATTTAAGAAGCCGTGAATCCGCAAAATTTTTCTCGCTGAATTCTATATTAAAAGATTTAAGATTTTTTATTATCTTTTTATAACGAAGCTCTAATTCATCGATATATCGAACTGAAGAATAAAATTCATCAAAACCTCCGGCGGCGCGCTCCATATCGTAAAGCGGCGTCCGGGGTTTTATAACGAGCGGATTGACGGACACTTTCAACCTGGCGTCTTTACGTTTTTCAAGCATTTTCTCATAAAGTTTCGATATAAAACATATCGTATCTTCAGCCTCTTTTTCACCATCGAGACCAAAATAAT